>JBAWVF010000151.1:0-9351 GCA_037147415.1 Rhodospirillaceae bacterium
ATAGGTCTGAACCAGCACGGGTTGCCGGTTGCGCGCCGCTGCCAAACCGGTACGATCATCAAATATGCGACGGTTACGACAATTTGCGGTATTCCAGGCCTTATCTCCGGGACGCTGAGGCTGTGAGAATTTGGTGTTATGAGTCGGCAGGAAGCCGTTACGATCAACCGAAGCGGCAAAGGCGACTTTGCTATTATTCTGAAGCAACGGCTCCTGAATAGGGGGCAAAATGCGGTCACAGAGCGCAAGGAACTTGGTCGAGTACTGAGCCGGATCGGAATCTTTGATCATCCGATAGTCGACATCCCACAACTGATCCCAGGTAATATCGTGTTGATCGATTGCCGCCTCGAACAAACGTGAGATTTCGGCAGCCGAATCCTTGGCCAGCGCAACCATCTCCTTGTCATCACGCTTGGAGCGGTCAACCAAATCTCCCAATCGTCGCTCGGTTTCGGGGTCAACCGAGTTAAACTTGATGTGAACCGCGCCTTGTTCACAGCACACGATGCGGCCTTCAATCCGGCCGATATCGGCAATATCGAGCACCGCCGGCACCTGCTCGCCCGTGATGGTCTGAGCCAATTCGGGCGACCGTAACTGAGCCCCGCCCATTGAAATGTTATCGGTCCGGCAAGACCGGCTGTTTCCGTTAACGGTACAGGTAACCGCAAGGTCCGCCGCTTCGCGTGCATCACTGCGACGATCGGCGAACCGTGTGTTGCGCAAAGTCGCAATGACCCGGCGTTTAATGCCGACGACCTGATCGACCATGCTATGGGTGTCTTGTTGAAGCTTAATGGTCTGCTTGGTGCTGTCATCGGCTTGGTGAGAGACACTGACAATCCGATCATATACGGTATGAATACTGCTTGCGGTTCGTCCCGCACTTTCAGCAATCTCACGGGTGACCGCTTCCTGCTCGGTGACAGCGCCGGCAATGCCGGAAATATTCTCGGTCGCCGTTTCCACCTTAGCCGCAACATCGCCGATGGCTGCGACCGTATTGTGAATCACGGCCTGCATCGCCTGAATTTCACTGCGGATATCACCGGTAGCCCGGCCGGTTTGATCGGCAAGGTTTTTCACCTCGTTGGCAACCACGGCAAAACCGCGCCCGGCATCGCCGGCCCGCGCCGCCTCGATATTGGCGTTCAGCGCCAGCAAGCGGGTTTCTTTCGAAATACGCTCAATCAGTTTAACGATCGAGCCGATGCGCTCCGAGACCATGGCCAGCCTTTCGGCGTGGCCCTTGGCGCCTTGCGACTGTTCGGCCGCGGTGCGGGCGGCGTTGGTCGAATGTTCGACCTGGCGCGATATTTCGGCAATCGAAGCCGACAATTCTTCGGCCGCGGCGGCGATAGCCTGAGCGCTGCGATTGGCATCATCGGAGGCGGCGGTTGCCTGTTCACTGTCTTCGGAAACGCGCTTACTGGCACCGAGAACATTATCCGAAGCCCGCTCCATTTCAGAGGCGCTGCGTCGGACAAATTCAACCGCTTGGTCAAGTTCGTGCTCAAACGATTCGGCCAACTCCTGCATGCTCGACAGCATCTGTTCGGCATGGGTGGTTTGACTATAGATATCGGTAACGAAGCACACTTCCATAAACACGCACCTGATCAGGGCGCTGATTCGGGCGGCGGCTTCGGCCGGCTGGCGTCGATTGTTTTCCAAAACATTGCGCACCATCCGTTCCAACATGAACGAATAACCGGCGGCAACATAGCGCGACGGAACCAAGGCGCGGGCATGAGCCGTGCCGATGCCTTGCACCCGTTTGATATAATCGCCGTCGAACGAGCCCTTGAAGAAGTGTTGCCAATGCTCCTTTTGAAGAAGTCGCAAGCAGTCAATGCGGCCCCTGTCTGAAAAATGCGCGGCATTTTCCGGAAAACCACCCATGAAGCGGTAAAATTCATCCAGAATACTATCGGTTTCGCTCGAAATCTTGGGCCAGGCCGCGCGGAGAGCGGCTCGTGCGGTTTCATCCAAACGCCAAAGCACCGGATCAAACTCAATCTCGATCGATTCGCCGGAAACCGTGCCTGTATTACGAGCCCGGACTTGCTTTCCCGGCGCGCTCCCAGGAGCCGCACACGGCTTAACGGGTGCATGTGTGTCCATCATCATTTCCTCCCGGGGGTGGGGCATCGTTTCGTGTGCACCACCGTTTTCTTTTTTATCTTTTGTTAGCCATTTGACCATGCTTAGCGTAAAAATACCAGAGCTCTCCATGGTCCATTTTGTCGCGTGCCGCCCACGGCAACGGCGTAGTTTTTATTGCGTTGCAGCATAGAGTCGCGCTAGTGTTCCGATATCTTCTGCGTGTTTCGGTGTGGCTTAAATCGGGTGCTTCTTCGATGTCGATGCTTGATCTTGATGCCCTTCGGGCCACACCATTGCAAACCGACCCGTTTGACTTCCTCTGTGTTCCCGGTTTTGTGCGAGCCCCGGCACTGGAATCGATTAACCGCGATTATCCGGACGTGCCGGCCGGCAGCATTCCACTCGGTCTGTTTCGGCATGGCCCCTCCTTCCAAACATTGATCGACGAACTGCAAACCCCGCTTTTGCGGCAAGCCTTTGAAGAAAAGTTCCAGATCGACCTCAAACGATATCCGCAGATGTTCACCGTGCGCGGCCGCTGCCGGGCGACGGATGGCAAGATACATCCGGATTCCGAAAGCAAGGTTCTCACCGTGCTGGTCTATATGAATCCGCCGTGGGAGGCTTCGGGCGGGCGGTTGCGAATTTTGCGTTCACGGAATTTGAATGATTATGTGGCTGAGGTTCCGCCCAATCGGGGCACTTTAATCGCGTTTCGACGCACCGATACCTCGTGGCACGGTCACGAATCATTTGAAGGTCCACGGCGGGCCGTGCAAATGAACTGGGTCAAAGGCCGGCGTTATATTTGGCTGGAACAATGGCGCCATCGGTTGGGAGCCTGGAGCAAAATGGTAACCGGGCGCGATATGGGCCACGCTGATTACTGATAGTTCGGAGAAACGGCGATGATCGGATTTCGGGTACGGCTGTTTGCGGTTCTTATTGCGGTCGGCATGTCGACCGCGGCGCGGGCGGACGAACCGTCTGCACCGGTTGGCGAATGGCGGGTCGGGCCGGTGGTGACCAAGGCCGGCACGTTCGCTTATTGCGTGGCTGAGCGTCGCTATAACAACGGTCGCACTCTGATCATTGCCCGCAGTCCGCGTGACGAGGTTAACATCGGCATCGGCATGCCCGGCGCCAAATTGGCCAAGGGTTCGGCTTGGCGGGTCAAGCTGTCGGTCGACCGCGAGGTCAAGCGCGACCGTCAGGCGGTGGCTGCCGATCCCGACCTGGTGAATATCGCCAACGGCTCCGATGAACGCCTGTTCGACGCTTTGACGACCGGCGAGGTTTTCACGATCGAAGGGCCAAGCGATACCATCGCCTTTCAACTCGGCGGCACCGGCAAGGCGTTGCGAGAAATGCGGAGTTGTGTCGAGCAGACGCGCTCGGGCCAGCCCTCGAAGCCGCTCGGCCGGCTCGGCGAGTCGGGCGCGCCGCAGTTACAGCCTTTGCTCGCCCGCCTGCTGGCCGAAGCCGGCTTCAAGAAGATCGGAGTCATGGCACCCGCGGCGGCGCCCCCGGGCTATGGCCCGGTCGATGCCCTGTGGAAAGTCGGCGCGGTGACCGGCGGTCTGGTCGAAACCCGGTCCGAACGGGCGGAGTCGCTGTCGGCACTCAGTGAAAATGTGCTGGTGCGGCTGAAAGAGCGTTGCGGCGCGACCTACGCGCTGACTGGACATGATCCGCAGACCCTGCCGGCCGGAAGTTTCCGCACTGCCGAGATTGCCTGCGGCAAGGTCTCGCTCGCCCTCGTGTTCAATCTCGGGCACGGCGGGTTGTTCAAGACCTTTTTCTTCGAAGCCCCCGAACTTGCCGCCGCAATTCACGACCGTGACGCCATTGCCGATGTCCTGAAGCGGCTGGCCAACAACGGGTAAGGGTGTTTAGACCCTCTCTTCGCTATATTGCCGCTCCAAAAGCCCGGCGATACGGTCGAGTTGCGGGCTGTGCATTACGCGCTGGGGATAGGGCATGTCGATACCATTGTCCCGGAACGCCTTTAGAATAGCGAAGCGCAAGTCGCTGGCCACCGCCCGATAGGTTTCGATATCGGCCACGAAGCATCGTAACTCGAACTCCAAAGCATTATCACCGAAATTGCGAAACACGACATTCGGGGCCGGCTGGGAAGAGATACGGCGTTCGCACAGCACACAATCGAGCAGCAGGCTGCGCGCTTTCTCGGGATCGCTGTCATAGGAAATCCCGACCGGAATATCGATCCGACCGAATTTGTCCTTGTAGGTCCAGTTCTTGACCGCCTTGGCGATCAATTCGGAGTTCGGAATAATCACCGAAGCATGCTGAAAGGTCTGAATTTCGGTCGCGCGCACACTGATCCGCTTGACCACGCCTTCATGCTCGCCGATTACGATCCAGTCGCCGACCTTGATCGGGCGTTCAACCAACAGGATCAAACCGGCTACGAAATTGCCGACAATGGCCTGAAGCCCGAAGCCGATACCGACCGACAAAGCACCCGCAATCAACGCCAGATTGGACAGATTGAGCCCGACCGTGCTGACTCCGACCAGGATGGCGATCAATGCACCGCCATAGCCGATACCGGTGCGAATCGAATGGCGGACACCACGGTCGATCTGAAGATTTTGCAGCACCCGGTCATCCAGCACACGCTGAAGAAAGCGGGTGAACCCCATGATCACGGTCACCAGCAGCAGCGCCGAGACAATATCAATCGGCGATAGTGTGACCTCGCCAATCCGGAAGCCGCGCAGAAATAAACTTCCCCACGCCATCACTTCCGACCAGGCAATGCCGCTCAGCGGTAGCAACAGCGCGAGCCCGAGCACCACCAGCAAAAAATCGATCAGGGCGCCGGCAAGAAAACGGAAGACCCGGATATCACGCTCGGAATGAAAAATTGCTCTTTGGACTTGGTCCGAACTGTCGCCCGACGGCTCAACCATCATCGAAACCAACTCGAGGCCAACCCCGCGCAATAAAAACAGGATGCCGGCAATCATGGTGCCGGCCAGAAACATCTCGCCGACATAATAACCGAGATTATGATAGCGCAGCACCGCCAACGCCACCACCGAGACCGCCACCACTGCCGCCAACGCCCGGTAACCGGGAGCCAGCGAGCGCGGCGCGACCGAAGTTCCGGCCCGCCACAACCGCGGCGGCAGCATGGCCAGTAACGAAACGGAGCCCAGCACTTTGGCGCAAAAGCCGGTGACGGCGTGCAGCTCGGGCGGCACCAGCGCCACCTCAAGGAAGGCCAAAACCGCCCCCGAAACGGCAAATCCCAGCGCGAATAAAGTGACCCCGACCGACATCAAAACTGCGGCATGATGGTCAAGCCCGAACACACGCCACGCCGGCTTGCGGGTGGCCAACATCGCGCGACTGAAGCCGGCAATCAAAAAGAAGGCAACCACGGCTCCGGCCAATGAGCGGATTGCGGATTTAAGCACGGCGACTTGCGGCAGACCGTTAAGCGCTTCCAGCGCAACCCAAGCCGCAGCCATGGTCAACAAAGACGGGATCAGACCGCGGGCGAATCCTTCGGCCACCGCGGCAACCACCCGCTCGCGATAACTCGGAGTCGTGACGGTCAGGTTCTGACCGAACCGGCTGATCAAGTAACGCCGCCCGAACCAGCCGCTAATCAGCGCCAACGCCGCCAACAGGCCGAACTGAATAAGATTCTCGCGGGTCGGCAACCCGGTATTATGGACGACGGCAATCGCCGCCATGACCCGGTCGCGCAAAAACTGCGCCTCGGCCGGAACCTGCCGCAAGGTATCCGGCGCCAACGGCGAAACCCCGCGCAGAAACAAGGTTTCGGCAAACTGATTGATCCGGCGCTCGTTGGCGGTGCGCAGGAGCATGTCGGCGCGGGTCGCCACCAGTTCCGACTGTCGCACCCGGCCGTCAAAGCGGCTGAGGTCCGCCTCCAGATGCTCGCGTTCGGTGGTAACGCTGTCGGCTTCGGCGGGAGCCCCTTCGGCCGGCGCCTTGCCCAAGGCTTCAAGCAATTGCCGGCTTGCCGTGACACCTTCGGCCGCCTCACTGCCCGTCATGTGCGCTTGATCGAAGACAGTGCTCAGTGCTTGATGAATCGCCTCATAATCGGCAACGGATAAATTGGGCCGCACCAACGAACTACCGGCCTTGTCGAGTACTTTTTGCCAGCCGGTGACCCGGGCTGCAAACGCGGCTTCGTCGACACTCGATCCCGCCACGGCCGCCGCCGGTCCCCACAACACCGGCAGCAAAAGCAAAGCAATAATCTGAAGCAAACGGTCAAGGCGGAATAATTTCATAATTTCAGTCCCGATGTGGTCGTACAAACACGCGCCAGTCGAACAAATTCTTACCAAAAACAGGGGTCAAATATTCCGCCATTTCGCCTTCGGTCAAGTAACGGCGTCCGTTACAGCACAGGCATTCCCGATGCCGATCGCACTCTTTGGCAATCAAGCGACGCCCGGTTCCGTTACAGACCTCGCAGACATACTTTCGCTCTTGCGCCATTATCCGAGCCCGTCCCCGCGATTCCCCATAGCGCCCGCACTATTGCGCGGGACTACGGCCGGCGCAAGGCCCCCTTTCGGATCAACGGTTACGATCGAGATCGCGGATCGCCTGACTGATTTCAAACTCGCGGGTGCTGACGTGGCTTTCAAGCGAGCGCAATCGCTTTTCCAGATCACGGAATTTATGACGGACGGCGGCAAACGTGACGTCGGGCTTGGTGGTGACCGCACGCCAGAACTCCTCATCGGCCGGTGAGCGATAAAGACCGGCCGGTTTGGTCGGCAAAATCAGCGCCAGTAAAGCATAACCGATCAGAGTCGGCATCGATAACAAGAACAGTCCCAGCACCGCACCGGCACGCACGATAAACGGATCAGTCCCGAAATAATCGGCGATGCCGGCACAAACACCGAAGACCCGGCCATTGCCGGAATTACGATACAGCTTGTGCGGATTGGGAGAAGAAAACGGGGAGCCGGGACGCATTGGGGCCTCCTGTTCAAACCTTATCACGCCAACCGGGCGATTCGACATCAAGAATACGCTCCAACGCATGGACACGCGCCTCCATGCGTTGAGCGGTTTCCCATAATTCACCAAGCATGCGCTCATCTTCGGCAGATAACGCCTTGGCCGTACGCCACCGGGTGACGTAATGAAAAATAATCCAGAGCGGCGCAACAAAGGTCAGAAACAGCACCGTCAGGACAATTGAAAAGTCGGACATGACTTATTTCCCCCGTGCCAGCTTCGCTTTCAATTCGGCCAATTCGGTCTCGACTTTGTCTGACGCAGCCAGATCATTGATTTGCTCGGCCAATGTTTTGGTTTGCCCGACGTCGTAAGATTCGGCCTTGCACTCCAGTTCGTCAAGATTGCGCTCGACTTGCTCGAAGCGGGAAAAAGCATTAGTAATACGGTCGTCGTACAGTTTTGCCCGCACTTTTACCCGATTCACCGCCGATTGCCGGCGTGCCGACAGCGCCTGTTCACGGGTGCGGGCGTCGGTCAGTTTGGCCTGAAGCCGGCGGATATCTTCGTCGGATTTTGCAAGAGCTTCAGTCAGCGGAGCCAGATCATTTTCAAGTGCCGCGGCAGCTTCTCCGGCCTTGGCCTTGGCCATTAACGCGCCTTTGGCTAAATCTTCCCGCCCGCGCGACAGCGCAACCTCGGCCTTGCGGGTCCATTCTTCGGTATCACGCCGTATTTGATTGATCTTGCGTTCAATTTCCTTCTTCTCGGCAATAATTTTTACTGTGGAGGAGCGCACCTCGACCAGCGTGTCTTCCATTTCCTGGATGATCAGGCGGATCAGCTTGCCGGGGTCTTCTGCGCGATCAAGCAGCGCGTTGAGATTGGCGTTGATGATGTCGCTCAGGCGGGAAAAGATACTCATGGCCGGGGTTCCTTGAAAGAGAGAGCATACTCTCGATGTAAGCAACCGTCGTGCCAATTATTATCCCATTGATTTTAGAAGATCGCTTGACGGCCGGGCTTTAACGGGTTAGCGAAAATCGCTATAAGTTAGCGGAAGTGAGGTTAAGATGACAACCGAACCGGGGACTCTGCCGCCGCTGATCGGCGAGTCCTCCAGCTTCCTCGGCATGCTGGAGGCAGTGTCACGCTTGGCGCCACTCGACCGACCGGTGCTGGTGATCGGGGAGCGCGGCACCGGCAAAGAGTTGGTTGCCTCGCGCCTGCATTTCCTGTCGCGGCGTTGGGATAAGCCATTGATAAAGCTTAACTGTGCGGCGCTGGCCGAATCGCTGCTCGAATCCGAACTGTTCGGCCATGAGAGCGGAGCCTTTACCGGCGCGATGCGGCGTCGAATCGGTCGATTCGAATTGGCGCGCGGTGGCAGTCTGTTTCTAGACGAGATTGCGACCAGCTCGGCCGCGGTTCAGGAAAAGCTGTTGCGTGCCGTTGAATATGGAGAATTTGAGCGCGTTGGCGGCAATGAAACGGTGCGCGCCGATGTCCGGGTTATCGGCGCAACCAATGCAGATTTGCCGGCTTTAGCTGAAAGTGGCGATTTTCGTGCCGATTTACTTGATCGTTTGGCGTTTGATGTGGTGACCTTGCCGCCATTACGAGCTCGCCCGGAGGATATTCTTATTCTGGCCGAGCATTTCGCAATCGGCATGAGCCGCCAACTCGGCCGACAATATTTTGCCGGCTTTACCCCGACCGCCCGTTCACGACTTCAGGACTATTCTTGGCCCGGCAATGTCCGTGAGCTGAAAAACGTGGTTGAGCGCTCGGTTTATCGAACCACCGATCCCGAGGCGAATCTAGGCGAAATCGTGTTCGATCCGTTTGCCTCGCCCTATCGCCCTGCCCGCTCCGCGTGCACGATGATTCCGGACAGTATCGGTAAGGCAAGTTTTGATGAGCAGGTCCGCGTTTTTGAACGTACTCTGCTGGAAGCGGCGCTCCGCCACGCCCGCTTTAACCGCAAACGCGCGGCCGCGGACCTCGGGCTCGGCTACCATCAGTTTCGACGACATCTGCAACGGCTCGGGCTGACTGCGCACGAAGATGAGTCCCCCGACATTTCCGACGAAGCATCGCGTTTACAGCGTTGACCCCGGCCGCGGCACAGCCTATGTTGGCTCCGCGTCGGGGGCAGCTATAGCCCTCGGCCATAGGTGATCCCGTAGCTCAGTTGGTAGAGCACTTGACTTTTAATCAAGTGGCCCTGGGTTCGAATCCCAGCGGGATCACCAA
>JBAWVF010000152.1:0-9300 GCA_037147415.1 Rhodospirillaceae bacterium
CTGGAAGCACACAACATCTAGTGGGTGTGTGCGTTAACCCGATAGGCATGGTTTATTCGATAGCAGCTTACAAGATACCGATGAGCTTATTAAAAGAGCCAATACGGCCATGTATCAAGCCAAGGCTAACGGTAAGAATACTTTACGCTTTTTTGACCAAACCATTCAAACGACACTTGAAGCCCGAGTGACACTGGAAGCCGAGCTGCGCCAAGCTTTGCCGCTGGGCCAGTTGACGCTTTACTACCAGCCGCAGTTTGACGGAGCCCGCAATATTATCGGCGCCGAAGCCTTGATCCGGTGGCAACATCCCGAACGGGGCTTGGTGCTTCCCGGTGACTTCATCACCCTGGCTGAAGAAACCGGCATCATTATTCCAATCGGGCAGTGGGTTCTGGTCACAGCCTGCGCGCTGTTAAGGAATTGGCAAAGCCGCTCTGAATACAGCGAGTTGACCCTTTCGGTCAATGTCAGCGCCCGTCAGTTTCTCCATCCCGATTTTGTCGAGATGGTCAAACAAGTTCTTGAGGAGACCGGCGCCGCTCCCGACAAACTTAAGCTGGAGCTGACAGAGAGCATGATGCTTGATGATGTCGCCGCCACCATTGATAAAATGCGCGCCTTGAGAGCGCTTGGTGTCGGCATTTCAATGGATGATTTCGGGACCGGCTATTCCTCACTCTCCTATCTTAAGCAATTGCCGCTGAGCGAGCTTAAAATCGACAAAAGTTTTGTTCGGGATATCGTTGAAGAATCTAATGGGGCCGTCATCGTGCGGACGATTATCACCATGGCCCGAAGCTTCGGTCTGAATGTGGTGGCTGAGGGCGTCGAAACCGTGACTCAGTTTGCCATTCTCAAGCAATATCGCTGTAGAGGTTTTCAAGGTTACTTTCTGGCCCGCCCGATCACTCTGACGGAATTTGAAGAAATGGTCAGAGCGACTTGCGCCTGAGCCTGCAGGACGCTAAACCCGTTCGTCGCTAAACCCGTGCGTCCATGTCAAACAGGCGCTTATGCTCAAGCAAGGCATAGCGGTCGGTCATACCGGCGATATAGTCGGCAACAACGCGGGCGCGCCGTGCCGTGTCGGCCTCCGTCGTCGATTCCGGTCCGGTCAGATAACCTTGCCATTCGGTGGGCAGGCAACTCGGCTCGGCCATGAACAGCGAAAACAGGTCGCGCACGACACGCCGCGCTTTGCTGGTTTCGCGATTGACCCGAAAATGCCGATACATGCGCTCCATCAGGAAGGTACGCAACCGGCGCTCCTGCTCGGCCATCGGCGTGCTGAACGCCACCATCACCCTGCCGGCCAGCCTGATTTGTGCCGGTGAAGCCGGGCGTAAATTCGCCAATCGCCGCCGGGTTTCGTTCAACAAATCCGAGACCATGGCGTCGATCAAACGGCGGATCGTCTCGTGAATCAGGCGCTGACGCTCCAGCTTCGGATACTTGGCCCGCACCGAGGCGACGATCGGCCCGATCAATGGCAGTTCGGCGACGTCCTCCAGGGTAAACAGCCCGGCGCGCAACCCGTCGTCCAGATCGTGATTATCATAGGCGATATCGTCGGCCAGCGCCGCAACCTGAGCCTCCGCCGAGGGCCAGGTGTGGTATTCCAGGTCGAAGCCGTGCCGAAAGTCCAACAGAGTCGACGGCAATGCACTGCCAAGAGCCGGCGGCACCAGCGGTCCGTTATGTTTGACCACCCCTTCCAGGGTTTCCCAGGTCAAGTTGAGGCCGTCGAACTCGGCATAGCGGCGCTCCAACGAGGTCAGCACCCGCAACGCCTGTTCGTTGTGGCTGAAACCACCATAAGGCACCATCGATTGATTCAAAGCCTCCTCGCCGGCATGGCCGAACGGGGCATGACCAAGATCATGGGCAAGCGCCACGGCTTCGGTCAGATCATCATTAAGCTGTAAGGCCCGGCAAATCGAGCGGGCGATCTGCGCGACCTCCAAACTATGGGTCAGGCGGGTGCGGTAATAATCGCCCTCGTGATAAACGAAGACCTGGGTCTTATGTTTCAGCTTACGAAATGCGCCCGAATGCAAAATACGGTCGCGATCGCGCTGAAAGGCGGAGCGGCTTGAACTTTCGGGTTCGGGCACCAAGCGGCCGCGGCTGTGAGCGGCGTGGCAGGCATAAGGGGCAAGATGAAGGTCGTGTACGTCCATCATGCCCGCTCAGCTTCCGGCCGGGTGCAGGACATCTTTGACCTTACCCGCCAACTGCTTGAGACTGAACGGTTTAGGCAGGAAATAGACATCGCGGGCGCCCTCGATATGGTCGCGAAAGCGATCCTCGGTATAGCCGGAGATCAGGATCACCTTTAATTCCGGCCGGAAGCGCCGGACCTCGCGCATTAAAGTCGGGCCATCCATTTCAGGCATCACCACGTCGGTAATCAACAGATCGACCCGCTGCCCGTCGGTCTTGAGCTTGGCCAGTGCCGATTCGCCGCTGGTCGCCTCCAACACCTGATAGCCCTTGTTGCGCAGGGCGCGCGCACTGAACACGCGCACGGCGTCTTCGTCCTCGACCAACAGAATGGTGCTGGAGCCAGTCAAATCGGCGACCGGGCGTTCCCGACTGTCGGCCGGAACATCGTCGGGAGCCTCGGGACTGCCGAGATGACGGGGCAGATGAATGGCGAAGCCCGCGCCCTTGCCCGGTTCGCTGTCCACGAACACGAAGCCGCCGGTCTGGCGCACGATACCATAGACGGTGGACAGCCCGAGCCCGGTGCCCGAGCCCACCGGCTTAGTTGAAAAGAACGGCTCAAAGATACGGCTGCAATTCTCGGGCGGAATCCCGATGCCGGTATCCTTGATTTCAATCATCACATAATCACCGGCCGGCATTTCTTCGTGGTCGCGCCGAACCGGCGCCACGATCATCAGATTACGGGTTTCGATGGTCAACCGGCCGCCGCCCGGCATGGCGTCACGCGCATTGACCGCCAGATTGATGATGACCTGTTCCAACTGGCCCTGATCGACCTTGACCAAGCCGAGATCACGACCATGCACCATGCGCAAATCGATATTTTCACCGATCAGCCGGCGCAGCAAATGCGCCAGCTCGGCCAGCACATCGGAAACATCGAGGATGCGCGGCTGCAAGGTCTGTTGTCGAGAAAAGGCCAACAGCTGACGGACCAGACTGGCGGCGCGGTTGGCGTTCTGCTTGACCTGCATGATATCGCCGAACGACTGATCGCCCGGCTTATGGCGCAGCAACAGCAAATCGCAAAACCCGATCATCGCGGTCAGCAGATTATTGAAATCATGGGCGACGCCGCCGGCCAACTGCCCGACCGCCTGCATTTTCTGGGACTGGGCGAACTGGATTTCCAAGTTCTTCTGTTCGGTGGTGTCGATGAAATGCAGAATCAGCACCCCCCGACCATCATCTTCCGCAGTCCCGCCCAAGCGCCGCGCGAATAATTGCGCCACGATTTCCTTGCTGCCGAGCACGCCCACTTCCATCGGCGCGGCCAGATCGCCCTCGCGCGCCACTTCGGCCAGACGAGCCATCACCGCGGCCCGGTGATCGGCCTTGAGCAGTCCGGCAATCGAGCGGCCGAGCAATTCATTGCCCGAACGGCCGATCATCGCGGTAAAGGAGCGATTGCACTCGGCCAGCGTGCCGTCGGGCGTCACCAGAGCGATGCCGATCGGCGCGTCTTCAAAGAAGCGTTGGAAACGCTGTTCGGACAAGCGCAGCTTTTCCTGCCACTCTCGCTCGGAGGTCAGATCGCGCACGACCGAGCGGGTATAGACGCCCTCGCCATCGACTCCGCGCACCAAGCTTTGCACCACCGAAGCGGTAAAGCGGCGGCCGTCGAGCCCGATCATGCGCAGCTCGCCGGTTTGCTCGTCGCCGCCGCCGTCGATCAGGTCGAAGGGCGCACCACCCTCGGGCGGATCGACCAGCACCTCATGCACCCGCCGGCCGGCATCGATCAGTTCCGGCGCCGTGCTGCCGAGCCAACGCGCCAGCGTGGCATTGACGAAGACGAATCGGCCGGTCTCGTCGGCGGAATAAAAGCCGACCGGGGCCTGATCCATGAAATCTAAAAGCTTGGCCTGTTCGCGCCGGCCGGCGTGTTCGGCCTCGCGCCGCTCGGTGATATCCTTAAGCGACCATTGAACCACGCCATCCCAGCCGGCCAATGGCTGACCCCGAACCCGCAGCCAGTGTTCCCGCCCGTCATTATCGGTCAGCGGTAATTCGGCCACCGCGTCCTCGCCCGCCTTCACCCGTCCGGCCAGTTCGCGAAACACGAGATCGGCGCCGAGCCGCCGATCCAACACCGCCACCGGATCATCGTTTTCCGCCTCGATCAGACGGCGGAACCCGGCATTGACGAACAGGCAGCCGCCCTCGGGGCAGCGGATGAGACGCCCGACAGTCTGGCTGTCGAAAGCGGCGAGCAGTAAACGGCGCTGCCGAACAAGCCGACGCCATGCCACCGCCAACCCGACCAGACCGAGCAACAACCCGAGGGCGAGAATCACCACGCCGAATAAAGCCGGTAGCCCGGACTCAAACGAGCCGCCCGTCGCAATCAACACCAGCCCGACAGCGACCGGCAGCGGAGCCCACCAGCCTGCCTGCCGCACTGCCATCCGGATGATTTCTGTCGTTGCGGCCACCGGTTGCTACTGAATGGCCGTGGCCATGGCGGCATTCTTGTCTTTCAGGGCTTTCAGAAACTCGTCCATATTGCCGCCCTTGGCTTGAATAACCGAAGAAAATTCCTGGCGCTGAGTCACGCTCATGCTGACCCCTTCGACCACCACGTCGATAATGCCGAATCGGCCGTCGCGCTCCCGCACCCGCCATTCGACATTGACCGGCGGGCCATTGACGCGGCGAATTTCGGTCGCGACGAAGGCATCGGTGTCGCCATCGGGCCGACTCGAGACGATGCGGAACGTCTCGCCGGCATAGCTGTCGAAACGCTCGGCATAAGAGCGCACCACCATTTCCTCGAACTGCACCAGATACTCTTGCTGCTGTTGCGGCGTCGCCGCGTTCCAATAGCGGCCAAGCACGAAGCGTGCGACCGTGGCCATATCAAAGCCCTGATGGAGCAGCACGCGGAAGCGTTCGACCCGCTGCGGTTTGCTCAGCGACTTGTCGGCCATCGCCGCCACCGCTTCATTGCCCATCTTATCGACGAACGCGGAGGCCGCCGCGGTAGAGGCGGCATATGCATCGGGGCACGACAACCCGACCCGGCCGCACAGCGCCAACAGGGTCAGGCAAAACAGAAGGGAGCGACGTGTCGACATGGCGTCCGTACTATTCCTGCTACGGGTTAAATCGGGGTTCCCATTTATAACATGATCTTTCGGCCGGCGCCAACGGTCGACACCGGCACTCGAGAGGCTTATGTTGAGGTACGGAGGTGCCCGATGGCCGCAATCACGTTCGATACGCATGCTTTTATCAAGCGCCTGATGGCTGACGGCATGCCTGAACCGCAAGCCGAGGTTCTTGCCGAGGAACAAACCCGGTGATAGAGGATCGGCTGGCGACAAAAGCCGACTTGGCCGTGTTGGAAAAATCCTTAACCGCTCGCATGGAAATGCTGGAATTGCGCCTCACGATCAAGCTCGGCGCCCTGATCGCCGCCGGGGTCGCCTTCCTGTCTGCGACCAAATTCTTCGGGCACTGACCGCCGGTTTCCCGACCTTATTTTCCCTTACTTTGAGTTTCCCGATGAGCCTTGACCCAGCCGCCCTTTCGGTCAGTTTCGAATTCTTCCCGCCCAAATCCGAAAAAATGGAACAATCGCTCTGGCAGGCCGTGCTGCGACTGGCGCCTTTGGCACCCGAGTTCGTCTCGGTCACCTATGGCGCGGGCGGCGGAACCCGCGAGCGCACCCATGCCACGGTGGCCCGCATTCAGGCCGAAGCCGGCTTAACCGCCGCCGCGCATTTGACGTGCGTCGGTGCCGCCCGTGAAGAAATCGACGGCATCGCCCGCTCCTATTGGCAAGCCGGGATTCGCCATATCGTCGCCCTGCGCGGCGATCCGCCGGCAGCGGCCGACGGGTCGGGCGGTTTGGGCGGCGGCGGGTACACGCCCCACCCCGGCGGCTACGCTTATGCCCGCGATCTGGTCGAGGGCTTGCGCAAGGTCGCTCCGTTCGAGATCAGCGTGGCCGCCTATCCCGAGGGCCACCCGGAAGCACCGTCGAAACAAACGGACCTCGATAATCTGAAGCGTAAGATCGATGCCGGAGCCGGCCGCGCCATCTCGCAATTCTTTTTCGATACCGACGCTTTTCTACGTTTTCGTGACCGGGCAGCGGCGGCGGGCATCGTGGTGCCGATTATTCCCGGCATTCTCCCGATCACCAACTTTACCCGAACCGTCGACATGGCGGGGAAATGCGGCGCCGCCATGCCCGCCGCTTTTGCCGATGCCTTCGACGGGTTGGACCAGGATCCCGACACGCGCCAGATGGTTTCCGCCAACATGGCGGTCGCCCAGTGCCAGCGTCTTCAGGAGCATGGCGTGCGCAATTTCCACTTCTACACCCTCAATCGCGCCGAATTGACGGTCGCGATCTGCCATATGCTCGGCGTTCGGGCCAGACAGGGGTGAGGAACCGAGGGCGTATCGCCCCGTTCCTGGCGGCGGCGATACTTTTTTCCGGTTACGGCAGCGGTAGTGGAACGGCACGGGCGGAAAGCTCGTTGCCGATCCACTCGACTTTTCAGACGCCGCCGCCGGAGTCGGCCGAGCATAAGCCGGGGAAGACCTTTCTCGGGGTTAAAATGCCCGAGATGCCGAAAATGAAGATGCCCGACATGCCCAGCCTGCCCGATATGTTGAGCACGGCGGGCGCGCTGCCTGAAAAAATCGGGCTGCCCAACGCCAACCACATCATCGACCACCAGTTCGAACGGCTGGTGCAAAAGCTGAATATTGCGGTACCGGCGGTGGAGACTTTGGGCTACGAGGTTCGTAACTTCGAAGTCGACTGGACTTTACCGCCGACGATTAAGGTTCGTCTGCAATCGTCGGAACAGGTCACCGACGAGGAATACGCCTTTGTCCTCGCCAGCGTTAAAGGCGACCTTATTCTCGAATCGATCGTGCTCAGCCTGAACGGGGTGGCCAAGGTGCAAAAGGCCTCCGGGCTGGAGCCGTTCAAGCGCGCGGTGATCGAGCTGACCATCGGCTTGCCGCCCCATGTTCTGATGACGTTTTCCGACCCGTCCAACAAATTCCACGAGCGCTTTATCGAGCACCGCGCCGCCCTGCAAAAAGCAATCGCGGAGGCAAAAGCCCGTCGCCCCGCCGCCGCCGCACCGACGGCCCCCCCGGAACCGGCAGCCTCTGCGGTACCGGCAGCCTCTGTGGCACCGGCGGCACCGGCTGCGGGCAAGTAACCGCGTCCTATTCCCGAATAAGCATCTTCTCAAATAAACAATACCGTCCCACCGGCCGAAGCATTCAGAAAAGTGACGATGCCGCCGATGGTGGTCGGCAGATCGGCACGCAACGAACTGTTCGAGGGCAGGCCGAGCGCGCGCAACCCCATCTCGCAGGCGATGACACCGACACCGAGCGCGGCGCAAGCCTCCAACAATTCCTCGAAACCGGCGATACCGTGTTCGGTGAAATAGTGATCGCGCCGAGCCGGCGGGCTGCCGTCATCGGCCGGGTCGAGTCGACCCCAACCGGGCACCCCGGCGCTATCGGCCGGCAGTAAGGCGGTAAGCGCACGGCCGGTGACCAGCAGCGTGACCCGTCGTCCGGTTGCCGCAGCGGCCGAAGCCATTGCCAGCGCATAATGAACGCGGTCGAAACCGCCCGAAAAAATCACCAGGGATAAGCTGTCGTTGGTCGTCATGACGGCAGGATAACCGATCACGCCAACCGACTCCGCTTGAAAAAATCCGGAAAACTGTTTAAAATGCGTCGTAATAGCTCAGAACGGGCTCAAAATGGGGAATGTGCCAGAAGGAAAATCAGACGGTCTTCATGCCTGGGGCATGAGGGGGAGCACGGATGGCCGGCATCGGAGTGAGCGCATATGCGGCACCGTCGCCTGACCTGACGTCCTACCGGACAGGTGGGGCGCCGAAGCCGCCTGTCGGCTCGGCCCTGGCGCTCCTTGATAGCCGCGGCCCGCAAAGCGGCACATTGTCCTCTTCAACCTCCAGCGCTCAGCAAATCCAGATCGATGCGCTGAAAAAGCGCGATACCGAGGTGCGGGCGCACGAAGAGGCCCATCAAGCCGCGGGCGGTCAATACGCCGGACCACCAACCTATCAGTACCAAAAAGGCCCCGACGGGACGAACTATGCGATCGGCGGGGAGGTCTCGATCGACTCCAGCACCCTGCGCAATGATCCGGCCGGAACGATCGCCAAGATGCAGCAGGTGATGCGCGCGGCTCTGGCTCCGGCTCAACCCTCGTCACAAGATATGCGGGTGGCGAGCGGGGCTCAGCAAGCCCTGACGCAAGCCGAGTCGGACCGACTGAAGACTGCGACGACGGCAGGCTCCGGCGTCAAAGTCAACCCCAGCACCGGCCCCGGCACCGGCCCCGGCACCGGCCCTGAAGCGAATACGAACTCTAAAACCAACAGCGCTTTCGTCGCTCAACAGATCGGCGCCGATGCCACGGCGATCACCGGGACTGCGGCGGCGGCGAATGGCAGCACAGGCGCAAGCTCCGGCTTGCTGTCGCCCGACTTGCTGTCACGCAGCCTGGCCGCTTACAGTACGGCCTCCGGGTTAGGGGGCCTGCGGCTGACTCCGCAGTTGGCGGTGGTCGCCTGACCTCATCCCGACAACAAGACCGGATGAGCCGATGTTGACCGTGCTGCTGCTGGTGGCTTCCAATGTTCTGATGACGGTTGCGTGGTATGGCCATCTGCGCTTTCCCGACCGCAATTTAGCGCTGGTGGTGCTGATCAGTTGGCTGATCGCCTTCTTCGAATATTGTCTGGCGGTGCCGGCCAACCGTATCGGTTATTTCCAGGCCGGATACAGCGCCGCCCAACTCAAGATCATTCAAGAAGCGGTGACGCTGTCCGTCTTTATTATTTTTGCCGTACTGGTGCTGGGCGAGCGGGTGCGCTGGAACTATTTCGCGGCGGTCGGGTGCATGATTGCCGCAGTGTACTTCGTATTTCGCGAATAATTCCGAAATTCCGGTTCTACGACCGCTGCGCGCTTTTTTTACTTTCGGGCGCGCGCTATTTTTTACTTTCGGGCTTGATGTCCGGCTGCTGAAGGCCGAACGCCGGCAAGCCGATC
>JBAWVF010000153.1:0-9245 GCA_037147415.1 Rhodospirillaceae bacterium
ACTCGGAAATCTTGCCGGTCCCGATCACCACAACGAGCCCCGACCGCGATCATGACATCGCCGCCATGCATCGCCAGATTCGCCTCGTAGGTGCCATGCATGCCGCGCATGCCGAGGAACTGGGGATCGCCGGCCGGAAAGCTGCCCAAGCCCATCAAAGTATTGGTGCAGGGATAACCGGTCATCCGCACCAATTTGGTCAACAACTTAGAAGCTTCGGGTCCGGAATTGATCACGCCGCCGCCGACATAGAAGATCGGCCGCTTGGCATTGGCCATCAACTCGACCGCTTCTTCAACCCGGGCGATCTCCGGCTTAACCTGAGGATTATAGCTTTTGTGTCGGACCTGGTCGGGCGCCACATAAGGCCCCTCGTTAAACTGAACATCTTTCGGAATATCGATCAACACCGGGCCGGGCCGTCCCGAGCGCGCCACATGGAACGCCTCATGCAACGTGCGCGCTAAATTAGCGACATCCTTGACCAGATAATTGTGCTTTGTGCAGGACCGGGTAATGCCGGTGGTATCGGCTTCTTGAAAGGCATCATTACCGATCAGGTGGGTCGGCACCTGCCCGGACAGGCAAACCAGAGGAATACTGTCCAGCAAAGCATCGGTTAAACCGGTTACCGCATTTGTCGCCCCCGGGCCGGAGGTCACCAGCACACAGCCGACCTTGCCGGTTGATCTTGCATAGCCCTCGGCCGCATGAACTGCGGCTTGTTCGTGACGCACCAGAATATGGCGAAGGTCGTTCTGCTTGAACAGCGCATCATAGATCGGCAGGACTGCACCGCCCGGATAGCCGAAAATTGTATCGACGCCCTGATCTTTCAGGACTTTCAGTATAATTTCGGCTCCGCTCATCAACACTTCGGCCATTGTCTCAACCTTTATTTGCCACGACCCTAAATCTACCGTCCTGCACCACCGTTGCCGACACACCGGCCCCGGAAGCGGCAGCCTAGACTCATGCCCCTCTGCGGTCAATCCAATTTCGCAAATTTTATGCGCTAAGTTGCGGCCGGTCGGTACCGATTATTTCGCACTCAGCGTTCACCGCCCGCCGGCGACGGGGGAAATCCGGAGGGTGAAAGCTGCGGCGCCCAGACATAACCGAGCCGGCCTTCGGACATGATCTCGGCCCAGCCCGTATTGCCGACCGGCCGGGTGACCACCACCGAAGCACCGGCCCCGAGATGCCCGAGGACAGGCGTCCCCGGCCCAGGGCCGGTATGGACCACCACCCCGCCCGGATTCATAACCATCTGCGGCCCGCCCGAAGGCGCCGCGGAAGAGGGGGGAGCGGGCCGAAAGACCTGCTGTACCTGGTTTTCAATCGCCTGCTCTGTTGCGCGGTTTTGCGAGCGCAGGACACTTTCCGAGACGCCGTCCGCCGAAGCGAATCCGCCCACCGTGATCGTCAACACGATGATCCCCGGCACGACATGACGAAGGACTGTTCTAAGGCTATTCATGGTTTTCATCCCGGACTGATGCCGGGGCGGTCCCCCGGCGAACTCAGAGAATGAGTATAGCACGACTCACGACGGGGGCGACCGCCGGGCCGATGCCCGGGTCTCGCTCTCCGGCCTGTGGCACCATGCCGCACTGCGCACGGCTTAACCCTTATGCAGGCTTGCCTGTCAACCGCTTGCGTGGTGGTCAGCGGCCCCGAACCGCCCGGCGCTGCTCAAAGGTCATTTCGGCGGATTGAAGGGTCCGTTGCATCTTTGCGCAATTTCGCCTACCCTGTCATAGCCTAAAGCATAGCGATCTAACCCTCTATCCTCTTGCTCGGGTATCCGGTAGATAATCAGGGTCCGGAGCACAATATATAGGGTCGAGATAGGATACAGGGCCGATTATTACCTGCGAATTGTCAGTGTGGAGAGAGCCGATGAGTTGGACGGACGAACGAATTGAGCAACTCAAGACCTTGTGGGGGCAGGGTATGAGCGCCAGTGAGATTGCCGACGTCTTAGGAGACGTAAGCCGCAACGCCGTCATCGGCAAGGCGCACAGGTTGGGTCTCTCCGGTCGTCCCTCGCCCATCAAGAAAAAGGCAACGCGGGGCGCTACTATTTTGGCCCTGACCGAAAGAATGTGCAAATGGCCGGTCGGTGACCCCAAGCATCAAGATTTTCATTTTTGCGGCCGACCGGCTCAACTCGGCATGCCCTACTGCGCGGACCATGCCGCCATCGCCTATCAGCCGGCCTCCAAGAAGCGCCCCGATGATCGAAAAGTCAGCGCGGTTTAAGCCCCCTCCCCCGGGCAGAAAACGGCTCATGGCAAATCAGGCCGGGACGGGGGGGACGGGCGCGCCCTTTCCGCCGGGCT
This sequence comes from Rhodospirillaceae bacterium, assembly GCA_037147415.1. GTDB lineage: Bacteria > Pseudomonadota > Alphaproteobacteria > Azospirillales > Azospirillaceae > BOG-933. The sequence continues at coordinate 2,346 of JBAWVF010000153.1, forward strand.
CGATTGATGGCGCCCGGTTCGATCGGGCGCGGTATATCGGCGTAATTACAATCCTCCTTGCCAATGGCCGCACTCCGGGCCTATGAAAGGGAGGATTAGCGACCGACTCGGCGCGAGGGCTACCGGATGTTCGACTGGCTTAAAGATATCGTCTTCGACAAAAAGGCCGCCCCTAAAGCTCCGGCCGATCACTGCATCGTCAAAATCGACAGTCGCAGCTATCCCCTGGTCTCCCTGACGCATAAGGGCTTTGTCGCCGGCAACAACGACACCAATCAGATGGTCGGCCAGAATCTCGGGGTCACCATCTCGGTCGGCGACAAATGGGGTAAATTCAGCTTCAACACCCGTTGCTCGGTCACGAAAATTGATCCCAATGGCCGCTTTGCCGCTACATTTGCAATTCTGCCGCCCGATGTCGAGAAAGTCTTAGCGCAGTACGCAAAAATGCGCGGCGCCGCCAAGTAGGCCCGACTTTCAGCCATACCGATTCCCCCGTCCCCAGGAATGATTTGCAGAAACGGCGACGCAGTGCGCGCTTGTTCCGCAGAATCGTACGCATTCCACAAAGTCATGATTACAGGCCCGCAACTATAGACCGGCAACTATAGACCGGCAACTATAGACCGGCACGGGCCAACGCACCGATAAGCCGGCCAAAGCTCGGCTTATCGGTGTAAAGGCTTCAGGGGGTGTAAAGACTTCAAGATGCGTAAAAGCTTTAGAGGGTATAAAGGCTTCAGGGTCGTGAGTTCCGTGCGAAGTCTTACCGGGTCCGGCTGATATCCTTCAGCACCGCCACTTCGCTGGCTTTTTCCTCCAGACGAAAGCGGACGACGTCGGTCGAACTGATCATGCCCAGCAATTCACCGTTTTCGACCACCGGAACATGCCGGATACGGCGAGTTGCCATCATCTGCATGACATCCTTAATGGAATCGCCGGACTTGCAGATTTTAACCTCGCGGGTCATCAGGTCTTCGACTTTATAAGAAAGGCACGCGGCGCCCTTATCGGCGATGCCGCGAATAATGTCGCGCTCGGAGATAATACCGGCAAGCTTACCGCCACGGTCGCGTACAACCAGGGAGCCGAATTTTTTATCGCGAAGAATCTTGGCCGCAGCCTCGATGGTTTCGGTCTGAACGATGGTGATTACGCCGGCGCCCTTGGCGCGCAGAATTTCCGCGACTAACATTGAGTGGCTTCCTCACTTGGGTTCGTCAAACCGCATCGGTACGGGAGCGGTCCGCAGCGGTTTGAATTTTATGTCTTTCGGAGCCCCACGCAAAGCGGATTTTCACGCCGCGCGTCGACCGGCACGGCGTTCATCCACCATCATCCGGACCTTTACGTAATCGATCTTGCCCGTACCGAAGATCGGGATACGATCAACCACCATGATTGTCCGCGGCACCAACAGTTCCGAAACCCCGTCCAGGCGCGCGCGCTCGGCGATGGCGGTGCGCTCTACGTCGGCTCGTTCGGTAACCAACACCAATTGCTCACCTTTTCGATGATCGGCAGCGGCAACGACCGCATGCTTGTGATCAGGCCACAGGGCATGAACCAAGGCTTCCGAAGCGCCGAGCGACACCATTTCGCCCGCAACCTTGGCAAATCGCTTCAATCGGCCGACAATACGGACGAATCCGCGCTCATCCACCGCGGCGATGTCGCCGGTATCGTGCCAACCGCCCGCTGGCGGCTCCAACGTCCCCGGCCGTTCGGCCAACAGATAGCCCAACATGATATTGGGGCCGGCAACCAACAGCCGCCCGCCCTCGTCGATGCCCTCAACCGCCTCCAGACGCCATCGTATCCCCGGCAGGAAACAGCCGACCGTACCGGGTTGCGCATACATCGTCGTATTGACCGCCAGCACCGGCGCGGTTTCAGTCGCGCCATAACCTTCCAACACGCGCACGCCGAAGCGGTCGGCCCACATCCGCCGGGTCTCCTCGCGCAGCTTTTCGGCACCGGCAAAGATATAGCGCACCGTGCGAAAATCATAAGGATGTGCGACTCGGCCATAAGCGTTGAGGAAGGTATCGGTGCCAAACATCATGGTGGCGTTGCAGGCATAGGCGATCTCGGGCACCATCTTGTAGTGCAGCGGCGACGGATAGAGGAACGCGCGGAAGCCCGAAAGCATCGGCAGAATCAACCCGCCGGTTAATCCGAACGAGTGGAACACCGGCAGCGCGTTGAACAGTACCTCGGCCGGCGTGAAGTCGACTCGAGCCTTCAATTGCCGGCAGTTGGCAACCAGATTGCGATGACTGAGCACCACGCCCTTGGGCAGATTCTCCGAGCCCGAAGTAAACAGAATCACCGCAGGATCGTCGGGCTTTACCCCGTAGCCGCGGTGAACGGCCCGGGCCCGGCGCGCCCGCACCATGCCGCCCACCTTATCGAACAATGTCAGCTCGGCGCGCATATCCTCCAGATAGATAACCCGGACCACCGCCTCCAGCGCCGCAACCGCCGCCTCCAGCTTCGCCGCTTCGATAAAACGGCGCGCGGTCACCACCACCTTAACCCCGGCGACCTGACAAGCCTGCACCATTTGCGCGGGACCGACCGTGAAATTAAGCATCGCCGGCACCCGCCCGACCGCCTGAAGCGCGCTGAAGACAACCCCGGTGCCGACCGCATTGGGCATCAACACCCCGATCGCCCCGCCCGGCGGCGCCAACTGCGCCAGCTTCGGCCCCAGCACCATGGCGCCCAGCACCAACCGGTCATAACTGGCCGGTTTGCGTTCCATGTCCTCAAACACCGGACGGCCGCCGCCATGCAACGCGCGCGCGTCGAGCATCGCATCGAACAGCGTGCGCTCATGGCCTTCCGCAACAAAGCCGGCCTCGGTCATCAATTCATAAAGTCGGTCGCCGGCCAGTTGGCGCCGCTTCTTACCACCGACCCCGGCGGGTAAATCAAGACGGCGCGGCGATAGAATAGTGATGGTAATCTTGGGAAACAGGCGGATCCGCACCTTGCCGCGCAGCAAGGAAAAGGGTGAAAATTGTGTACCCTCAATCCGGACCGGCAGTATCGGAGTATGAGACCGGGCGGCAACCACCGCCGGCCCGTCATAAACCTTCATCACCGCACCGGTGACGCTGATCCGGCCTTCGGGAAACATCACGCAACGGCCGCCACGCTTCAGCGCCCGAACCACCGAGATCATGGCCAGCGGGCTGAGCGGGTCAATCCGAAATGCATCGACCAACCAAAGCCAGGGTCGCAGCCAGCGGCACGCCTCCATCTCCGCGGTGACCGCCAGGCTCGGCCGCCCCGGCAGAAAAGCGGCCAGCAGCGGCGCATCCAACAGCGAAACATGGTTGGCCACCACGATCGCACGCTCCCCGGCCGAGCGATAATGCTCCAGGCCATGCACCTCAACCCGGTAGAGCAGACGCAACAGCCCCGCCAGGAGCGTCTTCAAGAACACCGTCAACCGGCCGGACCCTGCATTTGTGACGGACACCCGACTCTCCTTTACCGATACTTCCAAAACACCGTCACTTTGCCTCGTTCCAACCTGAAAAAACAGCGAAAGAAGGAGGGATGAACGATCCTGTAAGCAATTTCGCTTATAATATATATGGTGGCGACTCTACACGCTGTTGACCGGATCGCAGCGGACGGGCAATGTGGTTGCTCACGGCTTACCCGCTCGCCGTTGAACCGATGAGGGCTTTCAAGGTGACCGATCGGCTGCTCTCCGCGATTCTCGACGCCAACGCCCGCGTCCCCGACGTAACCTTTCTTGCGCTACTTGGACGCCCTTCTACTTCGATAACGATTTGCATGTGTGCCGAACACCTGATACCGCTTACACTCTATCAGGGCGACGATATTACCGAAGCCTTGAAATTATTGGATAGGGCCGTTACTTCCTTAGAGCATTCCAGACCGGTGTGAGCCGGGGATATTTCCCCGGAGCGCGTCCGCTCCCGAGCCGGAGAATTTACCATGCAGCCCCGCACGATCCTCGCCACCTGTCTGCTGATTGCTCAGTTTCTGTTCGCAGCGCCCTTTGCTGCGGCCGAAGTCATTCCGATCGATGACGATGTGGCGCAAAAGATATTTCAGGACGCCAAGGCCAAGGCCGGCTTCTGGCAACTGATGCATTATTTCGAGTCGCAGGTGGATCAAACTTATTGCGGGGTCGCTTCGGCCGCCATCGTGTTGAACTCATTGGATGTCGCGGCACCGGCTTCCCCCGCGATCCATCCCTATCGCCGGTTCGATCAGAGCAACTTCTTCACCGAGTCGGTGCTTGGGGTCAAATCACCCAAATATGTCCATCTCAGTGGTTTGACACTCGACGAGTTGGGAAAAATGCTGGAGCTTTCCGGGGTCGACGTCGCGGTACACCACGCCGCCCCGCCGCTTGATCTCGACGGTTTCCGCACGATCGCCGCGGCGGCGCTCGCCGATCCGAAAAGCCGGATCATCGTCAATTTCCATCGCAAATATATCGGTCAGGATGGCGCCGGCCATCATTCACCGCTCGCCGCCTATGACGCAACCTCCGATCGCTTTTTGCTGCTGGATGTCGCCCGTTACCGGTTGCCGCCGGTCTGGGTACCGGCTGCCGATCTGTGGGCCTCCATGAACACCGAAGACAGTGACGCCAAGGCTAATCGCGGCTTCCTGGTGATTCGAACCAAGTAATCAGCACTTCGGGTGGGAGACGAGAAAATGCCGATCGGATTTTTGCGGGTAGTCGCGGTGCTGCTCGGTCTTGCAATCGCTTGGCCGGGGGCCACCTTTGCCAAGGATTATTGGGGCACCAAGCTGCCCGATGTTCCGACTCAGTTTCTGTTCGGCTACGGCTCCTTAATCAACACCGCCTCTCGCAATTCCACGGCGACCAAGCTGGCCCCGGCGATTCCGGTGCGGGTGTCCGCCAATTTCGGCTATATCCGGTCCTGGATCGAACAGTCGAAGACCGGCTTCACCGCGCTCGGGCTGCGCAAACCCTATAACGGAGAAACGCCGACCACCATCAATGGCGTGCTTTATCCGGTCGATGTCAAAGACCTGCCGTTATTCGACGAGCGCGAGAACGGCTATACCCGCGTCGCCGTGCCGCTTTCGGAAATGGAGGCGGTATCGTGGCAACAACTGCCGACCGACGCCCAAGTATGGGTCTACATTCCGAATAAGGACGGCAGCAATCCCGAAGACCGGCCGGTCCCGCCCAGCCGCGATTACCCGATTATACAGTCCTATGTCGATATCGTGGTAGAAGGTGCCATGGAATACGGGATGGATTTCGCCCGTGAACTGCTGGAAACCACGTTCGACTGGAACGAATACTGGCTGAATGATCGGCAGGTCGGGCGCCGCCCCTGGGTCCATGATAAAAAGGCGCGCGAAGTGGACAAGCTGATGGCAGCGACCGAGCCCTCCGCCTCCCGTCTGAAGGCCCGCCTGTTCCCCGAAGTCTACGCCGTGCGTTTTTATGGAACCGACGCGGCGAAGTAGGCACGGAAGGTTGCGGGGCATTGACAATTGCGTATACTCCGGCGCGTATACTCCGGCCGGCACGAACACCTGGATACGCCGTCATGACCTCGCAGTGGAACGACCTTGAATTCGACCCCGCCGGCTTCGGCCCTCCTGGGCGGCCGCCGCGACGGCGCGACGGGATGACCGGCAAGTTGGGCCGGGCCGTGTTCGTGTTGGCCGCGCTCGGTTTTGTCGGCGGTGCGGTTTGGTTCGGGCTGCGGTATTCGTCCCGGGTCACCGATGAAAGCGGGCTGCCGCTGGTGCGCGCCGACCTGCGCCCCTACAAATCCAAGCCCGTCGACGCCGGGGGCATGACCATTCCCGATCAGGACAAGCTGGTGTTCCGCCGGCTTGATCCCGATGGCGAGCCGCCGCCGGTCGAGCGTTTGCTGCCCGAGCCCGAAGTTCCGCTGGCCCGGCCGGTTGCGCCGCCGCCGCCCCCGCCCGGCGCCGAGCCGTCGGCCCAAGCCGCCGCGCCGCGTTACCTGCCCGACAGCAAATTGCAGCCGCCGCCGATTCCACAGGAACCGTCGACCCGAACCATCGTCGCCGCCCCGCCCGCCGAGCCGGTCAAGCCCGCGACACCACCGGCCAAGGTTGCCGCGACACCACCGGCACCGCCGAAAGTTGCGGCCACTCCACCGGCGCCTGCGAAGGCCACCGCCGCGGGAGGCAGTTATAAGCTCCAACTCGGTGCGGTTCGTTCCGAGGCCGATGCCGGTGAAGAATGGCAGCGCCTGAAAAAGCGCTTCCCCGATCTGCTCGGCGCCCTGAGCATGAAGCCGCAACGCGCCGATTTGGGTGACAAGGGCGTATTTTTCCGCCTGCTGACCTCGCCGATGGACGAGGCCAAAGCCCGCAGCCTGTGCGATCAGCTTAAAGGCCGGGGCTTGGGTTGCCAGCTTGCCCGCACCCCTTGAACGCGGGGGTGCATGATTGGTTAAAAATACCGCCATTGCACAGCCATCGATAATGCGTTAGATTCTGAAATCTTTTGAAGTAGGATTCTTTCACAATGAGCAGTAAGTCCGAGGTCGACGATCAATTAGCATCGCAGGATGAGTATGAGGGCACCCTTGCCGAAGGTATCGATGACGACACTCTGCGAGACGATCATAGTATAAAGAAATTCTCAATAACAAGCTATGGAGCAGATTACAGTGTTGAGTCTCTTGTCGGAAAAATGAAATCAGAAGCTTTCATTATACCTGATTTTCAACGACGCTTTGTATGGTCTCAGAGGCATGCGTCTAAATTTATCGAATCTTTATTAATGGAGCTTCCGGTTCCCGGAATATTTCTTTATAAGGACCCAAAAGTAAACCATGCCTATCGGCTTGACGCACACACCCACTAGATATAGTATTTTCCAGA
>JBAWVF010000154.1:0-9239 GCA_037147415.1 Rhodospirillaceae bacterium
TGTTGACGGTGATCGTATAAGTAACCGTCGCACCGACGTCATGATAGGTGCGGGCCGTGACCATCGCGGTGCCGTTGGCGAGCGGACCGGCGTTTCTGGCCTCGACCCGGTGACGCCAAGAGACGGTGCCAGCCCCGGTCAAGGTGGCAGACTGCACCTGACAGGCGTAGCCGGATTTGGACAGTGAGGTGACGCCGCTGGCCTGAACAATGGTGCCGCCGGTAACGGTGCCCCCGGCCGTGACCGCGATCAGGTCGACCGGGCCGGTCTGCCACGATGTCGACAGCGCCTTCGAGGCGCGGTGGCTGACCCGGCAGCAGCCGTTGATCACCAGATTCCGGTAATGGCCCTGGTCGCCGGTGTTGACCCCGGACAGCGCCATCGTGCTGGCACCCGCCGAATCCCGGCCGGTCAGACGGCCGTCGTCCGAGACGAACAACTTCACGTAACCGGCGGGCGGATTGCCGGTCGGGGTTCCGGCTTTGAGGGTAAGGTCGGCCATTTCAGCTCCACACTCCGACACTGCCATCGACGACCAGCGAGCCGTCGATGGTCAATTGGTTGAACACCATCATTTGCCGGCCGCTATCGATCCCGACCGTGGTCCCGGCCTGGATGCTCGACCAGGGCAGACCGGTGCCGCCGCTACCGCCGGCAAGCCGGCTGTCGTCGGCCCGGACCAACTGGCTCGAACTGCTGACCCCGGAAGCCGCGACCGGCAGCCGAGCAATGTCCACGGTTCCCGAAGTCAGGGCCGCCGCATCGTGGCTGTGAGCAGCGGCGGCCTTGCTGTCGAGGACGGTTTGCAAGCCTTGGCAATCACCGATCTGATGACCGTGGCCGAGGGTGGCTTTACCGTCGAGCGCTGTCTGCAACCCCGTGACCGAGGCGATCGGCTGGGAGCCGGTGTGGTAGGTCCGGTCGCGGAGCGCGCCGACCGTGGTGCGCTTGCCGCCGTTCTGGACCACCGGCAGCAGGGCAGCATTGTCGAGCGGGCTGGCCTCTTGAAGTTCAGACACACGAAGCACGTCCATGCGGATTTACTCCAACTCCAGAACCAGGGCACCGGCTGGAAGCAAGCTGACCTCAGCCGGCCTCGGCACGCGCATTCCGGCGTTACTCCAGGACCAGAGCGGCACCAGCCGCCGTTGAGACGGTTACGGTGACCGGGCCGGCGAAAGCGGAACGGTTGCCGTGGTTGTCAACCGCGCGCACGCGGTAGGCCCGGCTGGCCCCGCCGGGCAGCCCGTCACGGAACCATGTGCTGGCATAGGGCTCGGCAATGCGATCGGCGGCATCCGGACCGCTGCCAGCCGGGCCTTCGTAAACCTCGAAGTGACTGAAATCAGGCTCGGCCACCGCGCTCCAGGTCAGGCGTACCGCGTTGCCGGAGAGCGTCGCGTTCAGCCCGCTCGGGGTGGCGGGGGGAATGTCCTGGTTCCCCGGCAACGACACGGCGGCCGGGGCCGGCATGGCGACCAGATCGCCCAAAGCAATGGCGTAAATATCCGGGTCTTCGCGGTGGAGCGTCAGGTTGACGCCCAAATCTTCGGTCAGCTGCCATTGCACCACCACCATCGGCACCTGAACAATGTTGAAGCGGCTCAGGGTCAAGGTGACGGTCTCGCCCGCCACCACGCGTAACCCCGCCAGATTGGCCGGCAGCTGCACGGTCAGCTCCCGTCGGCAAGTCTCCAGCGCAATGCGGGCGATGCGTTGGGCCATGTACGGAGACCGCGTGTAAGGCAGATCGAGGTTCTCGGCGACCTCCTCGCCGCCATCCGAAGCCTTGTAAGCCGCGACACAGACCGGCGGATAATCGGTCGGCTGCCAGTTCTGAGCCGGAGAAATAAACGTCCCGCGCACCGTGTTGATCAAATCGCGGCGCGAGCGCCTCGGTTTGACCGTGACGGTGTCGCGCGCATCGGCTTCGCTGAACGCGGTCATCGGCGGCAGATAGGCCCCGGCGAACAAGCGCCAGCGTCCGGCGGTATAGGTCAGCCGCCCGGCGCACGAAGTCAGCAACGGCGGCAAGGCCGCTTGCGGCGCCTGCGAGACATCGAGCACGCCGTTGCAGGTATAGCGCTTCTCAAAGCCGCCCGGCCGCTCGACCGTCTCGTCGCATATATTGGCAGCGGCAATAAAGCTGGTGACATCGATCTCGGCCAAGGGTGCGGCCAAGCCCCAAGGGGCCATCAGATAGTCGAGCACGACCAGGGCCGGATTGTCCGACCATGCCGTCGCCCCGGTGCGCGGATCGTAGAGCTTGCGGCCCCGGACCAGCGCCGACAGGTTGGGAATGCCTGCCGGAAACGCCTTGTCGTCATAGGTCAGTTGGCCATGAACATAGGCCCGGCCCGCCAGCCGGTTGGCCCCGGTCCATTGGCCGTCGGAATTGGCGATCAGCACGCTGTCGGCCGCTTGATTTGCCGCACCGAGATGCTTCCGGAACCGGGCGAACACGGTGTCGCCGCGCTTGAACGGCTCGCCGGTGGCAGCGCCGTCATCATCCAAGGCAACGACCTGATCGCTCAGAAAAATATCGCCTATGCTATCGACCTCATGCGCGGCCAGCACCACGACCAGATGCAAAATGTCGAGCTTGTCCGAACCCTCGGGCGCCCGGGTGTGGAGATAGACCACCGGGCCGCCGACCCGGACTTCACCATAGACGATGCGATGGGCGGTGACCGGTTGGCGCATCATCTGGGTCAAGCCGCCGCCGGCCAAGGTCGGGGCGAGCGATGGCGCCACCGACTGCGTGTGATAGGGCGCCTGATACGGCGCTTGGTAAGGTGCCGGCCTGACCACCGGAACCGGGGCCGGGGCTGGAGGCGGCGTGTAGATGCGCGGCGGTGGCGGGGTCGGGGTCGGATAGGAGCGCTGCTGCGGTTGCGTCGGCCCCATGATTTCACGGGCGACGTACGAGACCCCGACCGAAACAATGCCGCCGACCACGGCACCGATCACGCCACCCCCGACCGCGGCCGAAGCGGCCCCACCGGCAACGATCGAGGCCACCGAGGCAACGGCTTCAGCCATCAGAGTCTCCAGCCGTAAGTTGCAAGTGATAGCGGCAAAGTCACCAGCCCGCGCCGGCCGACCGCAACACCTTGAGAGCCAACGCAGAGACCGAGCCAGACGCCCTTATCGCGCTGAAACGCCAGCACATCGCCCCGGCCCGCCAGCAAGGGCGTCGCCAGTGGTTGCCCGAGCAAGTCGATGACGACAATGGTCAGGTCGTCGGTGTTCCAGTGTTCGCGCAGCAAAGCAGCGGCTTCGGCCGCGTCATGGTACTGCCCGCGCGGATCGAATGGCCGGGTCCCGGTCGCCTCGGCAATCCAGTCGAGCACGAACAGGCAGCAATCATGAACGCCCCAGGCGAAGGGCCGGTCGCGGCGCTCGGCCAGAAACCGGTCCAGGCGCGCCGGCCAGTCGGGGTGCCTCAAGGAGCGCGGCCCCAGCAGATATTGATTTCTTGCAGGGCCGGAACGAAACTGAAGCCGAGGTCGCCGGGGTATTCGGCCTGCTGATCGGCGTCGGTATAGCGCCGGACCCTGGCCCGTTCCAAATCGCGCAGCCGGCTTTCGGCGAACAAGGTGATGGTCGCGATCGGGCCGCCGTCGGCGATCTCGACGGTATCCATCCGGCCCCGAAACAGCAGCACCGGATCGGGCACGATCACCCAGTCCTCGTCAAAGAAGGCGAGCCACAGCAAAGCCGGCCGGCTTTGGATCGGTTCCGAAACCACCGGCGTGACCAGCTCGGACGGAATGCCCGAAAGCTGAAACGAAGCGCCCGCCGCTTTCAGCTCCAGGGTTTCCTCGACGGTCGAGACCCGGCCGAGCAAGCCGACCCCGGCCCAGGTGACGCCGTTCCAGGAGAGCGGCCCGACGCCCGACCACGCCCGCACCGTTCCGGAGCCGAACTGAAGCTCGACCAGCAAGGCCGGGCGCACCACGCTTTTGTAGGGCTCGGCGGCAGCGGCCCCGGTCAGGCGATCGGCCATGTCAGATTCTCCTCGAAAGCAAGGCGATAGCTGGTCCGGGTTGGCGGTTCGGTGGAACCGTCGGCCGCGTCGCCGCCCGGGGTCATCGCGATCCGCGCGTTGTTGAGGACCGGCGGTCCAAGAACAGGCGCTGCCCGCAGCGGCGGCGCCAGGGTGCAAAGCGCGATACCGTTATTGTCGGCCGGTAGCGCGCTGGTAATGATGTGCGCCCGGCCGGGCGAGGTCTGGATCAGATCGCCGACGGTCAAGGGAACGCTGCCCGGCCGGCAGCCGCCGAGCGCCAACCGCGACAAGCACCCCCCAATCACCGAAATGGTGACGGAGCCCTCGCTGAAGCCGCAGCCGTCGTCGAACAGCGTATCGTCGTCGAAGCCGGTCGGCCCCGTTTCCTCCGCGAAGCCGGTGAAACTCGGCCCCAGCCCGTGCCCGCTCTGCTTGCCGAACAGCGGCAACAGCGTGGTGCCGCCCGAGGCGAGCAAAGCGTCCAGCCGCCGGGCCTGCTCGGGCAATGCCTGAATCGTCAGCTCCGCCCGCCACCGCGCGCCCGGCCGCTCGGCAACATCGACCTGTGCCGTCATGGTGGCGGCAAAGCGAGCGGTGAGGGTCTCGACATAGAACACCTGTTCGACCGGCCGAATATCGGACGGCCAAGCCCATGCGTTCATGATAATCGTCCCTGAAAGTAATCGTCTCGGCAAAGGACCGGGCAACTACGATGGCAGCACTTCACTGAGATCGATCTGATAGGAGGACTTGACCGGTGCTACCGTCTGGTTGGCTCCGGCGTCATCGGTCATCAGGCGCATGCGGACTCTGCAATTGCTGGTGACCAGCGGCCCGGCGGTGACCGGTTCGCGCAGACGCGGCGCCACCTTGAAGCCGGCGGTCCCGTTGGAACCGGCGGTAACGTCGGCCAGGACCAGATGGGCGCGGCCGGGGCTGGTTTGGATCAGATCGCCAGCCTTCAGCACACCGACCGCGTTTGCGGTGAATCCGGTCACGGTGAGCGTGGTGCCCGAGCCGCTGGCCAGCTGCGGCGCTCCGGCCAAGCTGCCGGCCGCCGATAACCGTCGGAAGTCCGGGACCATGATTTCGACCACGCCGCGCAAGCTCGCCAGGAAGGCATCGAACGAACGTGCCTTGTCATCCGAGAACCGCAACGCCATCCGGGCGAGCCACCGCGCGCCGTCCCGTTCCAGCACCTGAACGTGGGAAGTGAACGGGTTGGTAAATTTGGCCGTCAGCGTCTGGATATAAAAGGAGGCCTGCTCGGGCTTGAACGCCAGCGGCCAATCGACCGGAGTATCCGTCATCAGAACTTTCCTCCGCGCCGATGCAACTGGTCGACCACCGAGCCGTAGGCCGAGGCGGCGGCTTGGCCGACAATGCCGGGCACCAGCCGGCCGAGGGTCTCGGCCACCGCGCGCTGCACCAGAGCGGCGGTGGCATCCGGATCGCTGGCACCACGGGCGTCGACATTGACGACATAGGTCGCCCGTGCATCGGTCGCTTGCAGCATATTGCCGCCGCCCCCGACCAGCCCGGAGGCATTGACCCCGAGCCTGCCGTTGGAGAGCCGCTCCAGCGGCAGAATGCCTTCCGGCCCGGCTTCGCCCATCAGCCCCATGCCATTGGCCATCGGAAACAAGGTCGGGCGGTCGATTACCGTTCCATCCGCGAAGGCGGTGACCCGGCCGGCTTCGAACACGGCGCCGGTCGCGAACAACCCGCCGAACAGGTCGGAGAAGAACCCACCGCCGCCACCGTCTCCGCCGAAGATCGCATCTCCAATCGGCCCCATCACCTCGCGTTCCCAGAAGATGCGCGCGAGGTCTTCGATGATCCGTTGGGTCATATTGTCGAAATTGATTTCTCCGCGCGTGATGAAGCCGACGAAGATATCCTCCATGCCGCGCATAGCATCGCCAAACACGCGCTCGGCTTGGGCCGCACCATCGTAGGCCGCCTCCGACCACCGGCGCCAACCGCGCTCGATCCCGTCGGCCCAACTGTCGCTCGATTGCAGCATCCGTTCGTAGGCTTGCTCGGAGGCGCGCTCGAACGCCTGCTGATCGATCGCACCCGCTTCCAACAGATGGTTCAGTTTGCCCAGTTCCTGCTCGTAGCGTTCGGTACCATCGCGGACGCTGTCGATCACCTGCCGCGCTTCCCGGCCGTCTTGAATCTGCCGGGCCAGCAGAGAAGCCATCGCCTTATCGGCCGCGCTGGCGTTGTCCCCGAGCTGCTTAATCGCCTGCGCCGCCGCCAAGTCCCCGGAACCGGCGTTCAGGTTGGCCAGTTGCTGGCGCAGATTGCCCAGCACCTGCTGCGCTTTGGTACTGGCCTCGACCGCCGCCTTCTCGTCGTAAAGTGCGGTCGCCAGTTCGCGCACCTTGTCCTTCTGCTCGTCGGTGGCATCGGCCGAGAGCCGCCGCACCGCCTGTTCGATCGAGCGTTCCCGGTTCGACAGCCCGACCAGATCGAGTTCGGCTTGCAGGCTTTCGATCAGTTTCAAATTCGGATCGATCGCCTCGCGCGTGGCCCTGGTCGAGCGCTCGGTCGTCTCGGCCCGCGCCGCTTCCGCCGTTTCCCACTGCCGGACCTTGAGAATGGCGGCATCATACTGGGAGGTATCGAGCCCGAGCGCCCGGGCTTGCGCTTGCTGACCCTCTATCACCCGGATTTGCGCGTCGGCTTCCTCACGGATTTTGTCGATCCGGCTGGCGGAGAGTTCATTCAGTTTATCATCAAGCGCGGAATCGATCTCGACGATCTCGCCGGCCACGATCCGGGCCATCTCGGACCGAACCTTGCCCTGCTTGTCTTCGGCGGCGATCGCCTCGACTAAATCCTGCTGGTGTTGCTTGGCGTTCAAGTCCGCAATCGATTGATTGATCGCCTTGACCTGATCTTCCGCCTGCCTTCGGGCGGCATCGCTATTGCCCAAATACTTATCGAAAAACCCCTGAAAGCCATAATCCCCGCTGGAAATCTGAGCCGTCAGCGCCTCCTTTTCCTTTTGCAGTTTGACGATTTGGCTTTCGATCGAATGATCGAGTGCCGAGGTTATACTGTCGACCACGACCCCGAGCGCACCGGAAAGGCCGGTGATCGCCGCCGTGACATTGCTGACCGTCTGCCCGATCAGGCTGTCCGAGCCGGTGAAATATTCGACAAAGCTCCGCCACGCCTCGGTCAGCCCCTTGACTCGGCCGGTCAGCCCGCTTTGCGCCGCTGCATCCGAGCCGCCGACGCTTTCGGCCACGGCGTCGAGGATCGCCTGCTGGGCTTCGAACTTACGGCCGGATTCAGCCAAGCTTTCGATCAGGTCGCGCTGGCTCTCGGTAAAGCGGACCCCGGCCCGTTCCAGATTTTCCAGGGCTTGCTCGGGTTCATCAAGGGCGGCGCCAAGTAGTTTGACATTGGCGGAAAGCGTGCCGCCAAACGCCGCCGAGAGATCGGCCGACAATTGCAGGGTTTTCTCGAAACTGCCGCCCAGCACCGAGTGATATTGCATCAGCTCCTGTTCGGCCTGCAGCAGCTCGGCCCGGCTCGCCATCGAATGTTGCGACAAGCCATCGGCCAAAGCCTGAACGTCACGCGCGGTCAGGGTGGCGGCGGCTCCGGTCCGGGCCAGCGCCTGATTGAGTCCGGTCAGTTCGTCCTCGGCCTTCCTGGCATCATCAAAGGCCAGAAACAGCCCGCCGATCACGGCCGCCGCCCCGAGCCCGATCGGCCCGAGCGCCCGCAATGCGGTCCCGATCGCCCCGGCCCGCGCCGCCATCCCCAAAGCGACGCCTTCACCCATCCGTTCCATTTCCGCCAGCGCGGCACTGCCGGTCTCTGCGCCCTCGGCCACCTCCCGGCCCATCGCGGCACCACCGGAACCGACCGCTACCGTGGCACTGACTACGTCCTGCCCGGTGGTTCGAGCCGCAGCACCGGTCTCGGCAAAACCCTGCTCGGTCGCGCGCAGCCCGTCAGTGACCAGACGGTTCAGTCCATCAACGGCCGAGGACGCGGCGGTGCCGATGCCATCGAGCGCGCTCTGAAACCCGGCTGCCGCCTGTTCGGCCACCCCGGACTCGCTGCCGATCTCATGCAGAGCCGAAGAGCCTGATTCCTTCAGCGTCGAGAAGGTCCGCTCGGCCGTGGCGCCGATGGTCTCCAACCCGTCGGTGATGCTCCGGACCACGGTCTCTTGCCAGGTCTGATCGGCCTGACCGTAACCCGCCTGTTCCAGGGCTTGGTTCAGCATCGCGCCGCCGGTCGGAATCAGCGAGCGGTTGTTGCCGGCGATGTCGTCGGACCGGCCGAGCGCCGGGGCAAGATACTCTTTATAAGCGTCGTCAAGCGTGGTGCGGAGTTCGGCGGTTTGCTCGCGCGCGGTCTGGTTGCGCTTGGCCAGTTCCTCGGCCATCACCGCACTTTGCTCGGCCAAGGCCGAGGTCATGAGTTCAAGCGCGGTCTTGCCGCCGGCTTCCTCAATGCGCTGGTTATCGTCCCAGAACTGCTGTTCCAGGGCGACCCGGGCGGCAAAGCCGTCCTCGGCAATCCGGCTGGCTTGGTCGAGAATCTCGCGCGAGGTGTCGGCGTTGTCCCGATCGGCTTGGCGCAGGGTCTCGCCCATCGCGGTCCGGGCGTCGGCCAACACCTGCAACTGCTGCTGATTGGCCGCCGCTTCCCGCGCCAGTTCCTCGTCGCCGGCCGTCAGTTCGGCCAAGGCATCGCCGACCGCGTTGGTGGCACGGGCGAGGTTATCGAGACCGGAGGTAGTGTCGGCGGCGCGATCGACCTCACTGACCGAGACTGCGGTCTCTTCGGCGGCACGGCCGAGGTCGGTCACAGCGCTGGCGGACTCCCGGGCCGGCTGAACCAGCGAGCCCAAAGCCTCGGCACCGCCGCTGCCCAGCCGATCGAAACTCTCGACCGCCGTGCCGCCGACGGTCGTCAAACCGGCGACATTGTCGTTGATCGCCGCCAGCAGTTCGGTCAAAGCCGCCGAAGCGGCACCACTCGATTCCGTGGCAACGACAAAAGCGGCGTCGCTGTCATTGGCTGCAACCGCCACCGCCTGCACCGCCTCGGCCGCCGCCCCGAGCGGGGCCAACGCCTCGGCCGCCAGTCCGGCCCCGCTCGCCAGCCCTTCAAGCGAGGCCGAACCGGCGTCGCCCAGCCGGGCCAGATCGTCATTGGCCGCCAGCATCCGGCCCTCGAACCGGTCGAGCGC
>JBAWVF010000155.1:0-9181 GCA_037147415.1 Rhodospirillaceae bacterium
AGGGTAGCGTGACCGATTGGCCCTTGAGCTTCAAGCCGGACTCCCAGGCTTTCTATGTTCAGACTCTGACCGCGCGTTTTGACAACCCCTATAACGGTCAGGTTCAGGTGCTGGAACGCGATGGTGCCCGCTGGGTCACCAGCCTGAGTTTGCATCTTTATAGTGCCAACGCCAGGGCGTTCGAGGCGTTCCTGGCCTCGCTGCGCGGTCCGTCGGGCGAAGTGCTGGTGCCCGACTTCCGCCGCCTCGCGGCGATGGGATCATTGGCCGGCAACCCCCAACTGGTCTCGGGTACCGGTCGCACCCTGGTGTTGTCGGGCTTCATGCACGGTGCCCAGAAGGTGCTGGCGGCCGGCGACCTGATCCAGGCCAGCCCCGGGCGCACCCACATGGTGGTCGACGACATCGCCGCCGATGCCTCGGGCAATGCCAGCATCCGGGTCGAGCCGCGCCTGCGCGAGTCGGTGGTGGCCGGGCCGCTGGTCACCAGTACCTGTCGTGTCCGCATGCGCCTGATCTCCGACGACGCCGGCAAGAACCCGACCACGCCGCCGATGAAGTCGGCCTATCAACTTGATCTGATCGAGATTCTCACGCCATGACAATCGAATGGCCGCTCGACCTGCACCCGGTCGAACAGTCGTTCTATCTGCACACCCTGACCGCGTCTCCTGCCTCGGCGCTGACCGGGGCCGGGCCGGTGCTCGGACGTTCCGGCGCGCGCTGGGTTGCCGAGCTGACCGTCGAGCCGACCATGGGCCGCTTGCCCTGGCTTGAAGCACTGCTGACCCGCCAGCGCGCCGGGGTGGTCGAACTGCTGCTGCCCGACTTCACCCGGCTGGCCGGGGTGCCAACGCCGGAAACCTTCGAATCTCATGCCGCCGAAATTGGTGAAACCCGCTTCGATGACGCCACCGGCTTCGACGACGGCACCGGGTTTTTCGCGGGCGATGCCGGGCCACCGACCCTGGCTGGCGGCTGCCGGGGCTATCTGGTGCTGACCGGCTGCCGTCCCGGCGGTGTCGATGTCCTGGCCGGCGCCTTCCTCCAGGCCAGCCCCGGTCGCGCCCATCTGGTGGTCGGCGGGGCCGGGGTGAACCAGGACGGCATTGCCCTGGTCACCCTGGCGCCGCCTCTCCGCGAGCCTCCGGTCTCGGGTCTGGCCCAAACCGTCACCAGCCGGGTGCGCATGCGCCTGACCGGCGGCACGGCGCTGGCCAGCCCGACCACACCGCCCCAGCGCGCCCGCTACCGCCTATCCTTCATTGAGGTATCACCATGACCGGACGCCTGTCGGGAGCCGCCGAGGCAGAGAGCTACAAGATCGTCGCCCGACCGGTGCTGCTGGTCGAGTTTGGCTTCACCTCCGGGATTTCGCGCCTGTGGTCGGGGCTGGGCACGCTCTCCTGGAACGGCCTGGATTGGCTCGGCATCGGCACCCTCGGGCAGGTCTCCAGCGTCGAGGAGACGTTGGAGGTGCGGGCGGCAGGCGCCAGCTTCGAACTCTCCGGCGTGCCCGCCGATCTCCTCACCCATGTCATGACCGAGCCGCTGCAGAGTCGGCCGGTAAAACTGTGGTTGGGGTTCATGGACGAGGATTGGGCGGTGGTGCCCGATCCGGTGCTGATCTTCCGTGGCCTGATGGACACCGTCGATATCCGTGACGGCGGCCCCACCGCCACCATTACCCTGCTGGCCGAGAACCGTCTCCGTGACCTGGAGCGGCTGCGGGTGCGCAACTATACCGATGCCGACCAGCAGGCCGAGTATCCCGGTGATCGCGGGTTAGAGTTCGTGCCGGCGCTCCAGACCATGACCATCCCCTGGGGCGGCAGCGCGTGAATGCCGTCCTGCTCGATCGCTATCTGCGGTCCTGGCGCCATCGGCCGTTCGCCTGGGGCGAGGCCGATTGCGTGCGCTTCGCCGCCGGCTGGGTGGCGCTGGTCACCGGCCGCGATCCTGTCGCCGCCACCGCCGGCCGCTATGCCGGCTGCCGCGAGGCGCTGCGGCTGATGGTGGCTGCCACCGGCAGCGCCGATCTGGTGATTGCCACCAGCGTCATTCTCGGGCCGCCGCTCGATCGGCCGCTGACCGCCCGTCTCGGCGACGTGGTGGCGATCACCACCCCGGTCGGGCCGGCGCTGGGCCTGTGCGCCGGAGCCGAGGTCGCCGCGCCCGGTCCCGCCGGGCTGGTCCGCCGGCCGCTCACCACCGTCCTTGCCGCGTGGAGGATTGCCTGATGCCGCCTGTGCTCGCCCTGGTCGCTGGCGCCGCCGTTGCCGAACTGGTCGGCGGCGGCATTCTCGGCGCCGTGCTCGGTGGTGCCGTCACCATCGGCGTGTCGACTCTGGTCACCCCGAGCAAGCCCGCGCCCGCACCGACACCGGCCCCAATCGCGCCGCCGCCCGCGCCCGTCGTGCCGCCACCGGTCCCGGTCGTCACCACCACGGTGACGCCGCCCGCGCGCATGGTCCGGCAGCCGATCACCTCCCACCGCATCCTCTATGGCGAGGTCCGGACCGGCGGGCCGCTGGTCTATACCCACCTGCGGGCACCCTCGGGGTCTTCGAAGCTCGACCTCCTGCATCTGGTCGTGGTCCTGGCCGCCCACGAGGTTGATGCCATCGGCGACGTTTATTTTGACAACACCCTGGTGTCGTTGGACGGCAATGGCGGAGCCACCTCGGCACCCTACGCCCGATCCGGCACGGTCTACGCCAACGTCTGGAAGCATCTCGGCAGTCCCGACCAGAACGCCGATTCCGTGCTGGTCGCCAACAGCAATGGCGAGTGGACCAACGCCCATCGCCTGCGCGGCCGGGCCTATCTCCATCTTCAGCTTCGCCGCGACGACACCGCCTTTCCGGGAGGCCTGCCCAATGTCTCGGCCAAGGTCCGGGGCCGCAAGCTCTACGACCCGCGTACCGGCACAACCGCGTGGTCGGACAACGCGGCGCTGGCCATTCTCGATTACCTGCGGGCACCGTTCGGACTGAACTGCAGTCTGGATGAAATCGATCTCTCGTCCATCATCGCCGCCGCCAACATCTGCGACGAGACCGTCCTGCGTCCCGGCGGCAATGAAAAACGCTACACCGCCAACGGCGTCATCGACCTTAATCAGGCTCCGGTTGACACCGTCCCGAAACTGCTGTCGGCCTGCGCCGGCCGCCTGACCTACACGGCGGGAACCTGGCGGCTCTATGCCGGTGCCTGGCTGCCGCCGCTGGTCGAACTCGGGGAAGCCGATCTCCGCGATCCGGTGACGGTGCGGCCGCGGCGCTCCCGGCGCGAACTGATCAACACGGTGAGGGGCTCGTTCCTGTCGGCGGCGTCCGATGGCCAGCCCACCGACTATCCTCCCGTCACCGTCGCCGGCTACCGCACCGAAGATGGCGACCTGGAGGTGGCACGCAGCCTCGATCTGCCCTTCACCAACTCGCCCTACATGGCCCAGCGCATCGCCCGCATCATTCTCGAGGCCAACCGCCGGCAAATCACCGTCGAGTTTCCCGCCAACCTCGCCGGGCTGAGGCTGGCTGCCGGGCAAACGGTGGCGCTGTCGCTGCCGCGCTTCGGGCTGGTCGACCAGCCGATGGTGGTCAGTTCCTGGAAGATGGCCGAGACCATGGGCGTCGACATCACTCTCACCGAGGAAGACCCTGCCGTTTACGAGTTCGCGGTCGGCGATCTCACGGTGATGGACGCGGCTCCGGCGCTATCGCTGCCGGCCAGCGCCGATCTGCCGCCGGCAACGCCCACCGGCCTCACCGCCACCGTCTCGGGCTCCGGCGTGCTGTTGACCTGGAGCCAGCAGGCCGAGAGCGATTTTGATCATTTTGAGGTCTGGGAGGCGCTGTCCGGGGTCAGCGATCCCGCCAACGGTTCCTGCCTCTCCGAAACGTGGCGGGCCGACTGGCTGCGGAGCAGCCTCACCAATGGGGCCAGCCGGGTCTGGTGGGTGCGGGCGGTCGACCGCCACGGCAACCGCAGCCCGTTCTCGGCTTCGATCAGCGCGACCGTGCCCGGCACGCCGTCCTTCGCCCTGATCCTGGAGTAATTCCCATGACCGAGAACACCATCAGGTTGTCCGACCTGCCGCTCGCGACGGCGCTGGCCGATGGCGATCTGCTGCCGCTGCTCCAGGCCGGTGGCGGTGCCCGCGTCACCATCGCGCAAGTCAAGGCGCTGATCGCAGCCAGCGTCTCGGGCTTTCCCTGGTCGAGCATTCCCGCCGGCACCACGGTCAGTGTCGATGCCGGCCGGCAGATGATGGTGTTCAACAGCCTGACCCTCGACGGCTCGCTGGTCGTCGACGGCAACGTCGGAGTCTGGTCCTGATGGCCGATCTCACCCTGAAAGCCGGCACCCCCACCGGCAATCCGCCAACCGGCTATATCAAGCTGTTCATCGGCGACGACGGCAAACTGACCGGCCGCGATTCCACCGGTGCCAGTGTACTGGTGCTCGGCGGCAGCAACACCGGCGATCAGACCATCACCCTGACCAGCGATGTCACCGGCTCGGGCACGGGCAGCTTCGCCGCCACCATCGCGGCCGGGGCGGTGACCAACGCCAAGCAGGCGCAGATGCCGGCCCTGACCCTCAAGGGCAATGCTGGCGGCAGCGCGGCGACGCCCGCCGACCTCACCGTCGCCCAGGCCCGGACCCTACTCGGCGCGGGGTCAGGAAATGGCTTCGATTCCGACAGTGTCGACGGGCTTCATGCCTCTGCGCTTCAGGCCGGCAATTATCGGAATCTGGTGACCAACGGCTGCTGCCGGGTGTCGCACCGGGCATCCAAGTCGCTGTCGACATCATGGCAGACCGGGCCGGTCGATCTGATCGCAGTCGTGGCTGGTGGTACGGTTACGGCCGGCACCATCGTCCAGGCCAGCGGCGTTACGCAGCTTTCCAAGTCGGGCTATGCCTGTCAGGTCCAGTCGGCGACCCTGACCGGGGTCGGCACCGTCTCCTGGCGTCACCGCATTGAGGCGCGCAACGCCGGGTCGGTGGCTAACGGCGCCGCTACGGTCACGGCCCGCACCTATCATGATGTCGGCAGCTCGGTGACCTACACGATCACCGTCAATAAGCCCACGGCGGCGGACAATTTCGCCTCGGTCACCCAGATCGCCACTGGCACCGTGGCTGTGGCAAACGCGACCAACGCCGATCTCAGCCTGTCGATTCCCAATCTCGGCGACTGCTCGGCCGGGCTGGAGATCGTCATCTCTGCCGCCTGCGGCGCGATCACCACCAAGAACTTCTATCTCGGTGATCTGCAACTGGTGGCGGGGTCGCTGGCGTTGCCGATGATGCCCCGTCCGATGGCCACCGAAACGATGCTGGTCGCCCGTTATCTTCGGCCCTGCATGGGTCTGATCGGCAAGGCCAACTCCGCCACAAATATGCAGATCGTGCTTTCTCACCCCGATATGCGCGCGGTGCCGGGCTACGAGGCCACCGCCGCCATGGCCTTCACCGATGCCGTGGCGACCGATTTTGTTCAGTCCCAGGCCAGCGTCACCACCGTTCACGACGCCACCGCCCACAACGGTCGCATTTCCTGCGGCTTCTTCTCCGGCCTCACCTCCGGCACCGTCATGCTCCAGAAGGGCACCGGCGGCACCATCCTCGCATCGGCGGAGTTATAGCCATGGCCCGTATCGACGACATCCTGGCGGCCGGCGCCGCCGTCTCCAAGCTCGACCTTCGCCGTTATCTGGCATCGCGCGAGGTTGCCACCCCGGTCGATTACGGCGCCATCGAGGGCGGGCTGGTGGACTGTGCGCCCTCCTTTGCCGCCGCCTTCGCCGCGAACGACGCCGTGTTCGTGCCGCCCGGTGTCTGGCGGATCGCCGCGCCGATCGTCCTGTCTTACGGGCAATCGCTGTTCGGGGTTGGCGATGCCTCGGTGATCCAGGCCCGTGAAGACCCGTGGGATGCCAACGCTCTGCCGGCTTATCCCAGCACCTTCGATGCCATCGAACTTCAGGACGGCTATTGTCAGGTGCGCGACCTCAAAATCGTTGGCGGCAATTCTGCGGTGAAGCTCTTTGGCCGCACAGGGCCGTGCGTGAAGAACGTGATCGAGAACTTGACGATCTGGGACGCGGTGATCGGCATCACTCTCGATGGCTACGACGATACCCAGAAGCCGACCTACTGGAACCACATTGCCAGAATCCTCATCGCCCGTCCGCGCCTGCACGGGGTGCTGATGACGGTGCTTTCCACGGGCGACACGCCCAACGCCAACAAGTTCCACGATGTCCGGGTCTATTCGCTGTCGGCGCCGATGACCGGCTGCGGGTTCTTTCTTTCGACGGCCCGCTTCAACAACAGCTTCATCGACTGCGAGGCCAACCTGCATCCCAGCGCCGAGGCCTGCTTCCGCCTTGGAGCCATGACCGACCAGACAAGGATTCTGAACTTCTACGCCGAATGCTCGGGCGCGGTGCCCGGCATCCGCATCGACAACAGTTCGACCAACACCACGATCATCGGCCTGTTCTCGGCCACCGGCGGCGCGCCGATCTGGGATACCACCGGCCATCGCGAATACATGGCCTTCGGCGCAGGGTATCCTGCCACGGCACTCCTGAAATCCACGACGATAACTGATCTTTCGATCGAGGGGCTGAATTACGCCACCCGCTTCGTCGAGGGGCAAGCCTCCGTCACTCCGGATTTTTCCGTTGCGCCGATGTGGCTGGTCAGCTCCTGGGCGGGGACCGTCCAGGTGGTGTTACCGCTGCCCGGCGATTGCCCCGGTCGGGTCGGCATCGTCAAGAAATCCGACAGCTCCAGTAATTCTGTCACCGTGACCCTGCCGGCCGGCTCCGGTCCCGATAATGGCGCAGTCGTGCTGCGGGCCTATGGCGATCACATTATGATCATCAGCAATGGCGCGGCGTGGCATCTTGTGTCGCGCCATTACGATACACCAATCGGTGGCTGGGCAAATCCTTCCGGTTCTGCGTTCACGCGCGGCCCGTTCAATGCGGACGAGCTGGAAAACGTCGGGTTTTCTTACGACAGGAACGTGCTCAATAACATCAATTACCGTCTGCATGACACCAGAGCGGTGCTCAGAGCGCTAATCCTCGATCTCAAGACCAAGGGCATTTTGGGCGACTGAAAGAAAGCGCCGACGGCGGCGAACCGAGGCTCAAGCCTGCCGCCGGCACCAAGTTTGTCTGATTCACAATGTCCAACAACCCGCAGGCGCCGGACGCGCCCGCTCGAAACGGCAAAGCCCACTGCGTCACAAAGCACGAGTGCCTCGCTCAGATACGAGACGTTGCCGCCCGTCCGCTTGCCGTCTTTATCCGCTTCTGCCCGCATTATAACGGAATTGGATGAATACATGTCGCCGAAAACCGGCAGAATCCTACCGCAAACAGGGCAGAAAACCGGCAGAATTTTTCAAGAGCGCCAAGCTGATGGCCTGTGGCGTCCAGGGCAACGATCTCAATGTCTCGCAAACGGTGGTCGCCAGAGTCGCCGGGGCGGTTCAGTAGGGAATATGCTGGCGCGGTGTGGGATTGACGGTTTTGCCGGACTGACGGTGGCTTGATGGTTCCGACCACCATGTTTTCGCCACCGGATACAGACCGTCATCTACCGGATATGACATTTTTCCCGAGTCACTCACATCATCTCCCATCATGACGGAGCGGTCGGGGAGCCTTGAAAACAAAATCTAATCCTGCGGTGTCGTGCGACATGAGGTTCAGCGATTCATTGAAGGTTGTGGCGGGGTGACATAAAGATTGAACACCTGCGTTTCTGCGGGTTTAGGGCGGAACCTCAAATTCATGATCTGATCTCACATTCATGCCATTTCATCAACATTCTGGTCCCGAGCGAATCGACGCAGGTCTGGTATGCCGTTAGGGGCGAGCTTGCAAAAAACAGCCATATTGTATACCGGCATTCAGCATGCTAAGAATGTGGCGTTCGTTCGATGGCCGGGGATGCATTGATGCGATTGACACAGTTCTCAAATTTTGCGGTACGCATTCTAATGTATACCGGTCTAAAAAAAGGGAAGCCAAGTGCAGTGTCTGATATTGCGCGTGCGTACGGCATATCTCAGAACCACCTTAATAAAGTTGCTGCTGAATTGTGCCAACTTGGTTACTTACAAGCAACAAGAGGACGGGCTGGCGGCGTCGGTTTGGGAATGAGTGCTGATAAAATTAGCATAGGTACTCTCCTTCGAAAAATAGAAAATACGTCGACACTTGTTGAATGTTTTGATGAGACATCTAATGCATGTCCACTTATTAGCAAATGTAAATTTCGCCATGCTCTGCAGCGAGCCTTGGACGCATTTTTTCTGAACTTGATAAGCAGACATTATCCGATTTCATAATCGATGGAGAAGGTCTTGCTGAGTGCCTCGGGATAAATGATGTTGGAGAAATTGATCGCCATACTGAGCGTAGAAAGATCAATGCGTCAACGGATGCGATGGCTTAATAAGCGGAGATGAATATGATAACAATTACTTCACTGGACGAAGTCACATCATACATAGCCCTAATAGCTTGTGTCCTATATGCTCTACATAGGATGAGAACGCTATTCTATCTTTTTTTTGGAAATCAAGGGTGCAGGGGGTGCTCAAAATTATGTGGAAGCAACTGGTCACCCATCTGGTTAAATGACCACAAAATGCTAAGATTTTAGTTTAACTCAAAGAAATGGAGCCTGAGAAGAGTTGTTTTCCACACATACATCTGGAGAATACTATGGAAGCAGGAATAATAGCGGTTCCTTCTAATTTTCCAGGTGGCATTGATGTAGGCGTTTCACCTCATTTTGGTCAATGCGATGCCTACACATTAATTGAAGTGAGTTGCGGTCATATCGAAGACGTCACGATCATACCTAGCCTTCCACATCAACACGGAGGGTGTTTGGAGCCAGTGCGTATGCTTGCTGATAAGAAGGTCACTGTGATTGTTACGGGTGGCATGGGGATGAGACCTCTAATAGGGTTTAAAAATGCAGGAATATTCGTTTACCAAGCAAACACTGATTTGAGCGTTCTTGACGCAGTTATATCGGTACTTGATAGTACAGCAAAGGAATTTATCCCAGCGCACGCATGTGGCGCTCACTAAATATATTAAGCAGATACCTAGCAACTATGTTTAGTATTTCTGGG
>JBAWVF010000156.1:0-9155 GCA_037147415.1 Rhodospirillaceae bacterium
ACCGTCACCCCCGCGAAAGCGGGGGAACAACCCGTGTCTCAACCGTCACCCCCGCGAAAGCGGGGGTCCAGGCTGGTAAGAACTGGATTCCCGCGTGCGCGGGAATGACGGGGAAAAGAGCACGGGCGTAAATAACCGAACTCCTTCATCTACGAAAGCGGGGAACAGCCTTATCTCAACCGTCACCCCCGCAAAAGCGGGAATGACGAAAGTGGGCGGTAAGGCCCTTTTATTTCCGCCGTTGTTCCGCCGACATCATGATCACGCGCAGGGTTTCGCTCCATTCGACGAATGACGCGACATCTTCCAGCGCCACCCAGCGCGCATCCAGGGCATCAGCCCCGGCGTTCGGCTCTGAGTCACCATCATACTCGGCGCCGACTTCGACCAAAGTATAATGGTAGAGAACTTTGCCGTCCTCGTCGCGGCTGATCCCGTCGCAGGCGGTAATCACTCCGGTCGGATTAACGGTCAGGCCGGTTTCTTCGCGGACTTCGCGCACGGCCGCCTCAAGAATAGTCTCGCCCAACACCTGCGCGCCGCCGGGTAAACCCCACTGGCCTTGCCGGGGCGAGTTACCGCGCCGGATCAGCAATAATTCGCCGCCGCGCCACACCACCACGCCAACACCGACCCAGGGTCGGCCGGGATATTCTCTTTGCATGGCCTATCCATTCCCCGGAAGCGCGAAAGGCGGACCGCCGGAGCGGACCGCCTTTCGGAACCTATCTTACACCAGCAGAATTTAACGCTCGACCGTCAAAGCAACGCCCATGCCGCCGCCGATGCAAAGCGTGGCCAAGCCCTTTTTGGCATCGCGCTTTTGCATTTCGTGCAACAACGTCACCAGCACGCGAGCGCCCGACGCGCCGACCGGATGGCCGAGAGCGATGGCGCCACCATTGACGTTGACCTTGGCAATGTCCCAGCCCACTTCCTTGTTGACCACGAAGGCCTGTGCGGCGAACGCCTCGTTGGCTTCGATCAGGTCGAGGTCTTCGTGCTTCCAGCCCGACTTCTGCAATGCCTTGCGGCTGGCGGGAATCGGCCCGGTGCCCATGATCAGCGGATCGACGCCGGCGGTCGCCCAGTTGACGACGCGCGCCAGCGGGGTCAGGCCACGCTTGGCGGCATTGGCGGCGGACATCAGCACCACGCCGGCGGCGCCGTCGTTGATGCCCGAAGCATTACCGGCGGTGACGGTACCGGCCTTGTCGAACGCCGGCTTCAGCTTGGCCAAGCTTTCCATGGTGGTGCCGTGCTTGGGGAACTCGTCGCTATCGACAACAACGTCGCCCTTGCGGCCCTTGATGGTGACCGGAACGATTTCGTCCTTGAACCGGCCGCTCTTCTGCGCCGCTTCGGCATTGTTCTGGGAGCGGCAGGCCAGGATGTCCTGGTCTTCGCGGGTCAGGTTCCACTTCTTGGCCACGTTCTCGGCAGTGTTGCCCATATGGTAGCCGAGCGCGCTGAAGCCTTCCCACAAAGCGTCACGCAGCATGTGGTCAAGCATTTCCGCGGTGCCCATCTTGACGCCGTTGCGCAGATGGATCAGGTGCGGCGCCTGGCTCATGCTTTCCTGACCGCCGGCAATAACGATCTCGGCGTCACCGTTGCGAATCGCCTGAAGGCCGAGCGCGACCGAACGCAAGCCCGAGCCGCACAACTGGTTGATGCCATAAGCAGTGGACTCGATCGGCAGACCGGCCTTGATGGCGGCGATGCGCGCCGGGTTCTGACCGCAGCCGGCGGTGAGAATCTGTCCGAGAATTACCTCATCCACTTGGCCCGGCTCAAGCTTGGCGCGCTTCAGCAACTCACGGATAACGATTTCGCCCAAGGTATAGGACGGCACCGCGCTCAAAACCCCGTTAAAGCTGCCAACAGGGGTGCGCGTCGCCGCGACGATAACGACTTCGGTCATGTGTGAACGCTCCTCGCAGATTTTGTTTTTTGGTTGGGTAACGGACTGGAAACTCGGGCGTCAGCTTACGGGCTGCGGCGGTCGGGCGCAAGCCTTCGCAACCGCTATTCGCGGCGGGACAGCCAAGCAGCCAACGGGGACCGACGCTGTCGGTTTATCCGTGCTCCGAGTGATCACCGGCCGACTCGCCAGCTGTTGCAAAATGCGCTATAATCGTCGGAGAATCAGGAGCCCGCCCCATGAGTTCGATTACGTTCGATAAGCTGGCCTACATCGACTCTCTCAAGGTGGCCGGCATTCCCGAGAATCAGGCCCGCGCCCATGCCGGTGCTTTAAACGATGCCCTGCATGATACGGTCGCGACGCAAGCCGATCTGCGAGAAACGGAACTTCGCCTGGAACGCAAAATCGATCTGGTCGAGCGCGACCTGAAAATCTGGTTCGGTAAAATGATGGCGTGGCAGTTGACGGCTATTGCCGGTTTGCTGGCGATCGCGACCGCCGCCATGAAGCTGCTATAAGTTAAGAGCGACTTTCGTTTACCTGCGAATCGACTCTTCGCGGCGGGACAGCCAAGCAGCCAACGGACGCCAGACCGCTGCTTTTGCGCCGGCGCTCACCACCATGCCGATATGGCCGAGCGGCGGCATCAGGGTCTCGGCGCCGGGAATCGCGCGTGCCAAGGCCATGGCCGAAGCAGGTGGTACGATGCTGTCGTTGGACGGTATCAGCGCCAATGTCGGCGCCCGCACCCGGGCGGGATCGACCGGCAGCCCGGCAATCAGCCAGTTGCCGAGCGCCGGATCGTTGCGGCCGTACCATCCGGCCAGACAGTCGCGGGTCACCGCGGCCACCAGCGGGATTCCGTCGTTCAGCCAGTCTTCGAGAGCGATAAAGTTGATCGCGTTGGCGGAGGTCGCCTCGAGTCGGCCGAGCTGACAAAACTTGCGCAGAGCCAGCAGTGGATTGACCTGTGTGAACATCGCCTGAAGCATATCGACCGGCAACTCGCCCCAGGCATCAAGCATCGGCCCGAACATCGTGATAAACTGCGCCGACAGACGCGCGGTTGCCGCATTATCGCCGGCAAAGTCCCAGGGCGTCGCCATCAGACCGAGTGCGTTGACCTCGTGCGGGCGGCGAATCGCTAACGCCGTCGCCAGCATACCTCCCATACAATAACCGACGGCGGCAACCGGCCCGCCAACGTTCTGAACCGCGGCATCAAGCGCGCGCTCCAGCCGACCAGCGACATAATCGGTCAGAGTATAACGCCGCTCCAGCGCGCCCGGCATGCCCCAATCGAGCAGCAACGGGCGAACGCCCTGCGAAGGCAGCCAGCGCAACAGGCTGCGTTGCGGTGATAAATCAAGGATGTAAGCGCGGTTGACCAGCGACGGCACGAACAGGACCGGCCGCCCCCCGCCCCCGTAGTCAAGCAGACGGCTGCCGCCTTCGCTCCACAGCACCGGCGGGTCTTCAAGATCACGACGATAGGGATGGTGACGGTAGCGCTCGAGTCCCTCAAGAAACAGTCCGAGTCGACGCCGGACTTCCCGATCGAGCGCTTCGGTGAACCGCCCCGAACCGCCCCCCCCCGCGGTGGCGGCGTTACGCTCGGCAGCGGCGAGCCGAGAGGCGAATTCGGAGGCGCGGTCGCGCAGGGCGGGGCTCCAGGACAGCGAGCCGCTCCTCAAGAACGGCAAGCCTGCGGGCGAGCTGAGCAGCACCGTCAGCGTGATCGCCATGTGCAGGGCCAGCGGCCGCGGCCCCTGCCGCGGTAGCTCTGTCACCGACGCCCCCGCCCGCCACGTCCGACCCCGCCCGACGCGGGCCGGGTTGAGGGCGGGGAAAAGGCGGGGGCTCCGGCCATGATGCTTCCTGTGTTGACGAGCCCGCCGATGACGGACTTCCCGCCGCCGGACCCGACTGGGGTGACCAGCCGGCGGCAAACGGAGAAAAGGTGGCCATCCCCTGCGTGACAATCTGAAGCCAGCGGCTCATATGTTCCGCGGTTACCGGGTCGGCCGCAACCGCCGCCCATTGATCCTGCCACAGATCAAGGTACCGTCGGGCCAGCGTCTCCAGGGTCGGAACATCAGTGTCATTCAGGTCGGCCATGGCCCCAGTATAGGTGGTCGCTCACTGAGTTGGTAGCCACTATGGTGCTCTGCGGTATTGCCGGACGGATATTGCTTGATGCCCTCTTGCATGACCCCGCGATGATCGCGTACTTCTAAGCATCCTGAGCTCGCCACGCTGCCGTGACACCCGATTGAAAGCGTTTCCCGATGGCTGAAAAAGACGTTCGCCCGAACACCCCGATCACGATCAAGAAGTACGCCAACCGACGGCTCTATAACACGGCCACGAGCAGCTATGTAACGCTTGATCATTTATGTGTAATGGTCAAGGAGGGAGTCGACTTCGTCGTTTATGACGCTAAAACCGGCGAGGACATCACCCGTTCAGTTCTGACCCAGATCATCGTCGAAGAGGAAAGCAAGGGTCAGAATTTGTTGCCGATCAGCTTTCTGCGTCAATTGATCGGGCTTTACGGCAACAGCATGCAGTGGATGGTGCCAGGTTATCTGGAATACAGCATGCAAACATTTGCACGCAATCAAGAACAGATGCGCGATTATTTCCAAAGCACACTCGGCGGAATTTTTCCGTTCACGGGCTTTGAAGAAATGAGCAAGACAAACCTGACTTTATTCGAACGGGCCATGCGGATGTTCAGTCCCTTCGGCGCATCCGATTTTCCGAAAATGCCGGTTCTGGAGCCGCCCAAAGCGCCCGAGAGCGCTGATCTCAAGCCGCTGGAAGTGTTGCAGCGCCGTGTCGATGAGCTTCAGCAGCAGGTCGCCACCCTTAAAAAGACTCAGGCGGGTTCCTGAATTCGGCTGATTTGCGGCCGCTGACGATCATTGATCGTGCCGTCGTCGCGGCTGCACTTCAAAGCGGGTTCGGGACCGCTGCCCAGGGCGCAAGGCCGAACTGATTCGCCCCTGCCCGCCTTTCGAAGACCGGCTTCCCATGATAAGAGTCTTCCGGAGCGAAGATCAGCCGGAGCGAAGATCAGCGAGTCGCGGCGGGCTTGTCGGGAGAGCTTTCGCGCCGAGGCGGCAGCATGATGATGACGTCGTTGGCGTGACTCATGTTCAACATCTGACGGGCGCGCTCATCGACCATGTCGAGGTCCAAACTGTCGGGCCGCAGCAAGGTCGTGCGTTGCTCGAGCCGCTGCCGCTCGTCGCGAACCGTGGCCAGCGCCCCTTTGGCGTGATCGACCTCTGCTTCAAGCTGATGCATTGAAAGCAGCCCTCGTTCACCATATATGGCGTAAAATGTGAAATAGGCGATGATGCACAGCCAGACGATCGGGCCGATGGTCTTGCCGGCGACCAGATGCATCGCTTTACGCAGGCGGAGGAGGAGCTGAAGGGCGGTGTTCATGTGCGTGATTAGACTCCGCCCGCAGGGAATGGTCAACACCATGATTTGCTTCGGATTCTCAGTAATACATTCTTAAGTATTTATAGTTGCGCCGCTGCAACAGCGGTGTTCCACCCTGCACTTCGAAACATGCCTTGCCGGGAGGAGTTATCTGTAATAAGTATCACGCGGTTGCTCCGGCCCCCGGCACCCCGCGACTCGAAGGTCGGACAGGTTATTTTGGTACCGCGACACCCGCCGCCACCGCATGGCATCCCCGGCCCATGACGACAACGAATCTTTCAACCACCTCGATCGAAGAAATTGAATTTGGCCGTGACAAGATCACTCAGGCCGAGCTTGATGAAATTCTTGCGCGTCACGAAGCTTTTTTAAAGCACCGTACCGGTGGCGTGCGTGCAAGTCTAAAACTTCGCGATCTTTCCTATCTTGATTTGTCGAACCGCAATCTGACCGAAGCTGATCTTAGCGGCTCTAAGCTGTTCGGTTGTAATATGCGCGGGGCTCGCCTGATCAGTGCGAATTTGTTTGCCTCCGACCTGCGCTCCGCCAACCTTGAACACGCGGAATTTCGGCGGGCCGATCTGCGCGGGGCCAGCCTGCGCGGGGCTCGCATGAACGACGCCGTGTTCATCGAGGCCGATTTGCGCGGCGGCGTCATGCTGAAGCCCGGCAAAAACGGGGAGCTGAAGCAGTTGTCGGTATCGGGTGGCAGTGCGGAGATGGGGGCGGCTTCGGCCCAGCGCGCCAACATGTCGGGCGCCAAGATCAGCAACGCCTTTATCCTGCAAACCGATCTGACCGACGCGGTGCTGTGCAATGTCCGCTTCATCCGAGCGGACCTCAGCTTTTCGAACCTGACCGGCGCCACGCTGGAAGGGGCCGACTTGACCGAGGCCAATCTCAGCGGCGCCAACCTTCAGGGTGCGGTGCTGTCGCGCACCTGCATGATGTACACCAATTTGCGCGATGCCGATTTGATCGGCGCGATTCTGGATTCGGTCGACCTGTCGATGGCCGACGTAACCAACGCGAACATGGTCAAGCGGATGGATTCGCTTGACGCTTCGTTGCGCGATATCATCGCCGCACATGTCGAGTGGATTGCAACCGGCGGCCATCAAGGCCGACGCGCCGATCTGTCCAAACATGACCTGTCGAACGAGGATCTAAGCGGGCTGAATCTGTCGGCCAGCAATCTCAGCTATTCAATTCTAAAAGGCGTCAATTGCTCGAAAATCGCCTTGGTCATGGCCGATCTGTCCTTTACCGATTTGCGGGAGGCCGATCTAAGCAACGCCGACATGCGCGGCGTTAATTTAAGCCGGGCAACGCTTACCGGCGCCAAGCTGAACGGTGCCCGACTCGGACCGGTGGAAATGTCGGGATCAACCGTCAGCCACTGGACGACGAATTTCGAGAACGCCCGATTAAGCCGCTGTAACTTCGTCGGAGCGGATTTGCGCGCCGCCCGGATGTCCCGGGCTGATCTGGCCGGTGCCGACCTGCGTGACGCCGACCTGCGCAAAGCAGTGCTGCTTGATGCAACCTTGACCGGAGCGGATCTGCGCGGGGCCAAGCTTGACGGCGCCGACATGCGCGGCGCGGTCGGTTACGAGGGTTAGACTCCGGGGGGCTAGTCTACGGCGACTCTATTCCATTCCGAGCGCTTGCTTATACAAGTCAAGCAACATCTCTTCTTCTTGACGGTCCTCTTTTGACTTTTTGCGCAGCGAAATGACCTTACGAACGACTTTAGGTTCGAAGCCATTTCCCTTTGCTTCGGCCATTATTTCTTTAATATCATCTTGAAGGCCCTTTTTTTCCTCTTCAAGACGCTCTACTCTTTCAACAATGCTACGAAGCTGGGCGCCGGCAATTCCGCCGACATCATCTGTTGTCGCCGTATCGGTCATGACTGTTAGTCCTTATTTCTTTACTTCTTCCGGAAAGCATCCAGTGTCACGACCTGACCGCGCTTTTCCTCGGTGGTCGCAGCGGGAGAACGCTGAGCGGGTGGCGCCGGCAGTTCCTCAACCGTTGCTTCGGTGGGCGCACGCTCGGCATTGACCGGCTGAAACTGGAGCGCAAAATTAACCGACGGGTCGGCAAAGGTCGTGATCGCCGCAAACGGAATGGTCAGGCGCTCGTGAATGTTGTTAAAACTTAACGTCACCGAGAAGCATTCTTCCGTTACTTCCAGTCCGAAAAACTGGAATTGCAGAACGATAGTCATCTCGCCCGGATATTGCGTGCGCAAATAGTCCGGGATCCGAACACCACGAAAAGCGGTGCGGAAAGTAACGTAAAAGTGGTGATTGGCCGGCAATCGTCCGATCTCGGACACTTGCTTCAGCGCTGTGCGTACAACCCCGCGCAACGCCTGTTCGACCATCTTATCATACCGTAACTGATCTTTGGGCATACCCGGCACCATCCCCGTCTTACCGGCAAGGTCAGCGGGGGGATTCTGTTGCCCGGCTCCCCCCAAGCCGCGACTTACGTTAACAACCTAACGCCCCGTTGAGGGAATCAGGCAGCCATACGAAGGTCAGATGCAACGTTATCGTTGGCATCTATAAATCGGCCCGATAACGGCGGTACCATGCCGAGCGAAAACCCTGTCTTTACCACGCGCGTCGAGCCTGTTTCGCCCCCGCCGATGCCAACCCGATCCGGGGCCGGCAGATAATGGTGGAGGCGCCGGGTACCGCCCCCGGGTCCGCAACGCTTATTCCACAAAGCGTTTATCGCCATAGTCGGTTTCCCGACACGCTCAATATAACGCATCACCGCCTGCTGTGTAAGGGGGTTAGCGCATGGCGCCGTCATTTGCTATGGTGGGCTCCGGTTTTTTCGAGGTACCCGCCGATGTCCCTGACCAGCGACCAGCTTGCCGAAATTCAGCGTCTGCGCGGCACCGACGCCCCGACTCGGCGCGCCACCGTGCCGGCATTGGAAGAGACCCTTTACGAAGCCATCCCCGTGCTGGATCATGGCTTTGTCAGGGTTATCGATTATATGGGAGATGACAGCGCCGTGGTGCAGGCTGCGCGCGTCTCTTATGGCAAAGGCACGCGCAAGGTGAGCGAGGATGCCGGTCTGATCCGCTATCTGATGCGTCACCGGCACTCGACCCCGTTTGAGATGTGCGAAATCAAGTTCCACGTCAAACTGCCTATTTTCGTCGCTCGACAGTGGATTCGTCACCGTACGGCTAACGTCAACGAGATTTCGGCGCGCTATTCCGTGCTCGACCGCGAGTTCTATCTGCCGGCCCCTGAGCATTTGGGCGCTCAAGCCGCTAGTAATCGTCAAGGACGGGGCAAACAACTGCCGGCCGACGAGGCGGCACTGGTATTGGGGCTGTTGCGCTACGACGCCGAAACCGCCTATCTCCACTACGAGGAAATGCTTAATCTTGACGAAGCGGGTGGGGTACTTGATCCCGGTCGGTCCGGTCTTGCCCGCGAGCTTGCTCGGATGAATTTATCGCTGAACTATTATACCCAGTGGTACTGGAAAATTGACCTGCACAATCTGTTGCATTTTTTAAGCCTGCGCGCCGATCCGCATGCGCAATATGAAATCCGGGTTTATGCCAAGGCCATGCTGGAAATCGTGAAGCGGTGGGTTCCGCTGGTATATGACGCTTTTGTCGAATACCGGCTGGGCGGGATCCAACTTTCCGCAACCGGAGTCGCGGTAGTGCGGCGCCTGTTGGCCGGCGAATCCGTGGCCCCGGAAAATAGCGGGCTCAGTCCGCGGGAAT
>JBAWVF010000157.1:0-9090 GCA_037147415.1 Rhodospirillaceae bacterium
TGAGCCCGAAATTGAAAATATTCCCCCTCGCAGCCGGGAAGTTGGCGAAGTTGGGTTAAGCAACAACCGCAGCGTAATGTTCACCTACGCTGTATTCGTCGTCCGTTAAATTGCCGGAATCACCGGCATTATGCGCTGCCATTCCTTAGGCGATCCAGGTGACAATCTCTGTAACTCCTTATTAGACCGCTTGCGACAAATCTCGTTACAGTTTTAAATGCCGCGGTAAAAATTTTCAAGATTTACCGGGACTCAGGATCAGAAATATCAATATGGATAACACTTTAATTATTCCGTCATGACTAATTAATATTTAGATAATTTGGGATATGGCGGACTTTATCACCTTACACTTGTGTATTGGTCTGAAAAATATTACGATTTCAACCTAGGTCTAAAATGCCACCCCCTGAACTTACGCGCTGGATTTCTAAATCCCATTCATGTAATGGTACATCGGTCGTGATGTTCTATAACCAAGTCTCAGGAGCAAATATGAGTATCTTCCGGAATAGCATGCTTGCGGTTATCGCTTTGGCGGCTCTGTCAGTGAATGGCTCGGTACAAGCTGCTGAAGGTGATGTCAATATGGCTAAAATAACTTGTGAACAAGCCGTTCAAATGGGCGATGACTTCATGAGCCACTTACTCTTTTGGGTTGATGGTTATATCAGCCGAGAGCACAATGACACAATAATGTCCAAAGAGTGGATTGAGGAAATGGCTGGAATTATAACTAAGGGCTGTGGAAGCAATCCAAGCGGTTCCGTTCTAAAAATAGTAAGAGATAGCCAGAAGTAAAATCACTACAGTATTGCTTATCCTGCCGAAAGACACCGCGCATTGACCGGGATCGTTTTCTGACGTTGGAAACCGGGGGCATTTTCGAATGTGCCATCGGGACACCCGGTCATAAGGGCTAAAAGTAATATTTACTGCGCGAGCGAGCGCCCCTCAGACGAGAACCATCCGTCATCATCGGGACAAAACCGGGTTTTCGCCTAAACGTCCCCTGCGAGGGACCGGGAAAGCCCGATAAGTCATTGGTGGAAGGGGTATCCGACGAACCACCCTCCATAGCTGTCCACACACGCTAACGCTGTACCACGAAATCAAGCTGAATCAACAGTCTGTTACCGGGAGCCGTCTTCCTCCGTCCACATCATTCTGCTACAATCCACGAACAATTTGGGGGCTGATTTGGGGGTTGGAAAAAACCACAACCCCCAAAATCCGGAGGGGCGATTATGGCGGGGACCAACAAGCTTTCGGCCCGGACGGTCGCCAGTACGAATGAGCCGGGGCGCTACGCCGATGGTGGCGGGTTGTATCTTCAGGTCGGGGCGAGTGGCGGCAAATCGTGGCTGTACCGCTTCATGCTGGCCGGCAAATCGCGCGAGATGGGGCTTGGTTCGCTGGCCGACGTGTCGCTGTCTGAGGCCCGCACCGCCGTTGCTGAAGCACGAAAGCTGCTTAAGGCCGGGACCGATCCTATTGCGAAGCGCGACGCCGAACGCGAAGCCGCCCGCGTAGCTGCCGCTCTCGCCGCAGCCCGCGCCATGACCTTTCGGCAGTGCGCCGAACGTTACATCGAAGCCCACCAAGCCGGCTGGCGGAATGACAAACATCGCTACCAGTGGACCGCAACACTTCAAGCTTACGTGTACCCGGTGCTTGGCGATCTGCCGGTCCAGGCGGTTGATTTGCCGCTTGTGCTGAAGGTGCTCGAACCGATTTGGTCGACCAAAACCGAAACCGCAGCCCGGGTGCGCGGCCGCATCGAGGCTGTGCTCGATTGGGCGACGGTTCGCGGTTACCGGACGGGTGATAATCCGGCCTTATGGCGGGGGCGGCTTTCCCACCTGTTGCCGGCCCGGAACAAGGTGCAAAAGGTCGAGCACCACGCGGCGCTGCCCTACGTCGAGATGGGCGCCTTCGTGGCCGAGTTGCGCAAGCGTGACGCCATCGCCGCCCGCGCCCTGGAATTCACGATCCTGACCGCAGCCCGCACGGGTGAAGTGACCGGCGCAATCTGGCCAGAGATCGACATGGAAGCGGCCGTGTGGATCGTCCCGGCTGAGCGGATGAAGGCCGCGCGAGAACACCGGGTGCCGCTGTCCGAACGAGCGCTTGATATCCTGCGGACCATGGCCGAGCACCGGCAGGGCGATGTCGTGTTCCCGAGTATGCGAGGTAATTCGCTCTCGAACATGGCAATGATGATGATGTTGCGGCGCATGGGCCGGGGCGATCTGACCATGCATGGCTTCCGAAGTTCTTTTAGGGATTGGGCGGCCGAGCGCACGGCCTACCCGAATGAAGTGGTCGAAATGGCCTTAGCGCACTCGGTCGGGAACAAGGTCGAAGCTGCCTATCGTCGTGGCGATCTGTTCGACAAGCGACGCCGGCTCATGGACGATTGGTCTGCCTTCTGCGGCACCCTGCCGGCTGAAAGCGGTGCAACCGTGGTGCCGCTGCGGAAAAAGGCGTGAGGGTGTTTCATGGGCACGAAACCAAAGCCGAGTGATTGGCGCCGTCAGACGCTCGACGACCTGAAGGCTGTTGCGGCGCTATACACGGACGCGGCGTTGAATGATCTGGCTGGGATCATCGAAACGGCGCGGGCGACCGGCCCGCTGTCCGACGAAGAGCGAAAGCGGTTCGCGAACCTCGTCATCAACGCCTCTATAATGCTGAAAGATTGAGCGGCCGGATAGTCGGCCGACCGTAACTCAGCAGCGTGCTGCTTTCGAGAAGATGTCCAAAGAAGTTGTCGACCTCATCGAGACGATGAAGGCGCTCGACGATGATAGTCGCCGCGCCCTCGAAAAAGTCGCTGGCAGAGACCCGTGCGATCTACAGACTGAGCCAAATCGTGAATTTTTTCCATATGGATCTGCCCGCCTCAATCAAGTTGGCCGATCACTGAGCAACCTTGAACGCTGGTGCAAGGGTGCGCTGGAAGAGTTGCCGAAGCCGGAACGCGGTCGGCCATGCGACGACGCACTACTAGACACCGTGGTTGAATTAGCTCGCGTATGGTGGCGCATGACCGGCTTGGCGCCGACCCGAATCCTTCCGAACGACGGCAGAGGCCGGGTGCTGCCTGATGTTGGCCCGTTCGGAAAATTCGCCCGCGCTGCCCTTCGCCCGGTCGGGGTGGATGTCTCAGACGACATGACTCGGCGCGCCATTGCCGCACATGAGGAAAAATAGGGCGTTGCCGCCCTAATATTCGCCATATGAATCCAGGGCACCCACAGGATTATTGAGGCGTTCACATCCTTTTGTGGAGTGAACGCAAATGCTACAGCCCACCCCGAGCAACCGCCAAGCGCGGCGGTCCGCCGAAAGTATCCAACAGCCGACCAACGCGGATTCGACCAAGCGCGCAGGGTACACCGTTAAGAACTGGTGCTATCAAGTCAGCATCTCCGTAGCTTACTTCTACGAGCTTAAAAATAAGGGATTGATCAAGACCGCCAAAGTATTTGGCAAAGTATTGGTCTTGGATGATCCGGCTGAATGGCTGGCTCAGTTCGTCAATGAGGCGGCTTAATTGGACCGCAAAGTAAACCCCCGGCAGGAACCGGGGGCTGGTAGCAACGGAAAGCATCATAGCGCTGTTGTTACTAAATCCGTGACAACCAATCAAGCAGAAATTGCAGTTGCCCGTGCAAAACAGCGGTGGTTACTTGCCGCTGACCGTCTGGCCGACGCTGCTGATCCTGCCGCCGCTCGACATGAGTTGCGCGAGTTACGTCTGTTCTATCGCGAGCTTGGGTATGCCGCTGCGGCAACCGGGGGTGGCGTATGACCGTCATTAACAACTTACCCGCGCCGCTGGTGCCGCCGGACTGCGATATAACCGACTTCAAATTTATGCCGGTCGATATTTCCAGGTTGTTTGACAGCGACTTCAATGCGCAGTCAACCGACTCGGAATGGCGGGCCGGAGTCACACTCTGGCTAAAGAGTTTTCACCAAGTACCCGCCGCTAGTCTGCCTGATAATGATACGATACTTGCTCGCTTGGCCGAGTTCGGGCGCGATATTGACGGCTGGATTTCCGTTAAAGCCGGTGCGCTTTACGGCTGGGTTAAATGTTCAGATGGCAGGTTCTATCACCCGGTTGTCGCCGAAAAAGCGATCGAGGCATGGCGCCGGAAACAAAAACAGCGGGAAAAAGGAAAGGCCGGAAATGCCAAAAGATGGGGGGCTCGGCTGGATCATGGAAATGAACCTGCGGACGGCCAAGGCTGCCAGTCGCACGACGATCGCACAGGGATCGCCGGAGGATCGCCGGACGATCGCACAACAATCGCAAGGGACAGGGACAGTAGACAGAGACAAGGTAAGAATCTTAACCGTAAGTGCAATCTATCAATAGGAGAAAGAAGGAACGCTCCGAACTGGGGAGAAAGCGAACCAGACTACTCGTTTGACGATACTACAGGGGAGGTTAAGTAATGACCTCCTTTGCCCTATACAAACACCAAGAACAGGCCATAGAGCAACTGTACGAAGCCTTAATGAGCCGCAAGAAGCGTCCAATACTCATGGCTCCTACCGGCTTTGGTAAGACAGTTGTTATGGTACATATTGTCAAACGCGCCCTCGCCAAAGGCAAAAGAGTTGTCATCGTAGTTCCTGCTATAAGTTTGATTGACCAAACTGTTGCCAGTCTACACCGCAATGGCATAACAGAAGTTGGTGTAATACAATCGGACCATCCGTTAACTGACTGGTCAAAGTCGGTTCAAGTCGCCAGCATTCAGACGATTGGACGCAAGAGATACCCGGAAGCCGATCTCGTCTTGGTCGATGAGTGTCATAAACTGTTCAAGACTCAAGTTGACTGGATGAAGCACCCAGATTGGCTTAAAGTGCCCTTTATCGGGCTGTCCGCCACGCCATGGAGCAAGGGCCTTGGTAAGCTTTATGACCATCTGATCATAGCGTCGAGCACGCAAGAGCTGATCGACGGAAAGTTTCTGTCACCGTTCCGGGTCTATGCTCCTTCGCACCCCGACCTGTCCGGCGTCAAAACTGTAGCGGGCGATTATCACGAAGGCGATCTCGCCGATGTGATGAATAAACCCGTTTTGGTCGCGAATGTTGTCGAGACCTGGATCCGTCAAGGCGAAGGTCGGCCGACGCTCTGCTTCGCGGTTGACTGTGCCCACGCAAAGCATTTGCAGCGTCAATTTGAGGAAGCCGGCATTCCTTGCGGATATATCGACGCTCATACCGATATGTCCGATCGTAATATTGTCCGTGATAAGTTTAAGCGCGGTGAATACAAAGTCGTGTGCAATGTCGGCACCTTGACCACGGGCGTTGACTGGGATGTTCGATGCATCATCCTGGCACGGCCGACTAAATCAGAGATATTGTTTACTCAGATCATCGGGCGTGGACTACGGACGGCTCCGGGTAAAGCGGACTGTCTAATACTCGATCACAGCGATACCCACTCAAGACTTGGGTTCGTGACTGATATCCATCACGACACCTTAGACACCGGCAAAGCGACTTCAAAACAGGCAGAAAAAAAGGTCCGGCTTCCGAAAGAATGCAGTAAATGCCACTACCTTCGGCCGGTTGGCGTTCGCGCTTGCCCGGCATGCGGCCACATCGCCGAGCTGCCGCCCGGCCCGGAGTGCGAGGACGGTCAGCTTTCCGAAGTAATTCGTAGTAGTAGCACAAATGAACGTGGTCCAAAAAACACAATTCGCCTCAAGGAAAAATGGATACCGTATGTCGAATTCTACGGTCAGCTAAAGCAGTATGAGAGTGATCACAAATATAGATCGGGATGGGCCGATAACCAATATAGAGATTTTGTCGGTACATGGCCTAACGCATACCGATATGCCCCAAAACGGCCTGTAAGCCCTGAAGTACTGTCATGGATTAAATCAAGGCAGATCGCTTATGCCAAGCGGCGCGAACAACAGGGGGCCGCTCATGTGTGATGATTTCGCTGAGCGCGCCGCAATCCTTGAGTTTGACGCTAAGTATCCTCGCGAATGGGCTGAGAGCTTGGCCCGTCTTGATACTGCGGCCATTCCTGCCGGTTTTACCCACGAGCGGTGGGTCGTCGTGGTCGATGACGGGTTCAGGCTGGTGGCCCGGTGGCTGCCGGAGATCCGGCGGAATGACTGGTCCCCGGCCGATGTCAAAGGTCTGATCCCGTTGATAGCCGGCCGTGAGGTAATCGCCATCGGCCGTGGCGAAGTGACGGTGCAGGCTGTCGGCTTTCCTCCGGAAAAGATTTACCGCCGTCCGAGCAATGACGGTTCATGCCGGTGGGATAATGGACGGAGGGCGGCATGAGCAATTATGCAAATACACCGCCTCTGCACGAGCGTGCGCACGGCCGCTGGTTCGGCATCTTATCTCACCTTGGCATAGCGCAATCGTTTCTGACCAAGAAAAATGGGCCGTGCCCGTTTTGTGGCGGGGTTGATCGCTGGCGCTGGACTGACTTCGGCGGTCATGGCTCCTGGATTTGTAACAACTGCGGTCACGGTACCGGAATTGATTTGGTCAAGCTGATATTCGGCAAAGAGTTCAAGGAGGCTGCTGAAATCATTGAGAGCGTAATCGGTAAGGCAGAACCCGAACAACGCAAAGAACGTAGCGAGGAAGAGCTTAGAGCGGCAATGCGCTCTGTCTGGCAGGCCGGCAATGCGGTGATATTAACTTGTCCTGTCGGTCGATACCTCATTAATCGGTGCCCCGGACTGACCGAATATCCGAAAGCGCTCCGTTCGGCTCCCGGCCTACGCCATGGTGACCGCTCGTTCCCGGCGATGATTGCTCAGGTGGTCGGGCCGGACGGGGTCGCGGTCAACGTCCATCGGACATGGCTCACCGCGGACGGCCGCAAGGCGCCGGTAGACCCGGTCCGAAAGCTCATGCCGGGCGCACTCCCGGGTGGGAGCGCGGTTCGGCTGGGTCGGCCGGTCCAGGGTCGGCTTGGAGTTGCCGAGGGGCTCGAAACGGCGCTTGCCGCGTCAGTGCTGCACGGCGTTCCAGTCTGGTCGGTAATCTCGGCAGGTAACATGCAAGGTTTCCGCCCACCGGCTGAAGTCACCGAGCTGTTCATCTTCGGTGATAACGATGTGTCCATGGTCGGACAGGCAGCCGCTTACAGTACGGCCCGAGATATCGTTCGGGATTGCCAGCGAAACAACCGTGAGATCACCGTCAAAGTGCTTATTCCAGAGAAGGCCGGGACTGATTGGGCCGATGTTCTGGTGGAGAAAAGCAAATGAATACCAGCTTAAACCGCGACCGTTTCATCAAGGTTCTGTCGCTCGCCGAGTCCGGCAATGATCATGAGGCGCTGGCGGCAGTTCGCAAAGCTGCGATTATGGCCCGATCTGCCGGCTTGAGTCTCGGGCAGGCGGTTGGCAACGGCACGGGCGCCGATACCGCGACTGCATTCCGCGCTGCGATGGCTGAAGCCTGCCTCTCAAGCGCACGGAGCCGCATTGCCGATCTTGAACGTCAACTTGCCGCCGGAGCCAACGAGACGCGGTTGGATCAAGCGCACGCCAAAGGCTACCAGCGCGGACACGCGGCGGGGCGAGCCGCGATTGAGCTTGAAGTCCGGATGGAGGCCAACCGACGCATTCGCGAGGTTGAAGCCGAATTGGAGGCTTTCCGTCCGGCGCTCGATTGGGTACAGCTCGCTGAACGGTTCGCATTCAAGAACCAGCGCGGCCCGAAAGTCGGGTTTGCCCGTGCCGTCAATCTCCGCGCCCGCACCAACAAGCTGACCCCAAACGATCAGGCCGAACTCCGCAAATTCGCGGAATCCGGGCGGGGCGGCAAGGGCAAGGCACCCGACCTGTCCAAA
Organism: Rhodospirillaceae bacterium; assembly: GCA_037147415.1. Lineage (GTDB taxonomy): Bacteria > Pseudomonadota > Alphaproteobacteria > Azospirillales > Azospirillaceae > BOG-933. The sequence goes on from JBAWVF010000157.1 coordinate 7,871, forward strand.
TCGGACACTGCCCCAACCGAGCGCCCCCGATCCGCTGGCGAGCGGCGGCAAGCCGTGCTCGATCTTCTGACCAATCCCGACACCGCCACGCTGTCCGACCGCGAGATCGCCCGGCGCGTCGGAGTGTCGGCGAGCACGGTGGGGGCGTTGCGCCGAAAGCTTAACACCCCGACATAAGAATTCCATCCCGGGAATGCCGTCCGCATAGCCCATAATCGCGATCAGGCGCTCGCTGATGCGTCAAAGCGAGGTGACTGCGGGGTTGGTAGCCTCGGAGTGCCAAAACTCACCAGCAAGGCTCCAGCTGGCTTTTTTGAAACGAGGAGGAAACTACAGCATGAATCGCGTCGTCGTCACCGATGCTGACCCGACACCGATCACCCTCACGGTCTACGGCGGGGACGGCGATAGAATCGATGTTGCCGTTCCGCCGCTGCGGGCGTTGGCTCTGGCCCGAGAGTTGGTCCAGGCGGCGGAGGGCCGGCTGGTAGTGACCGATCCTGCCGTTACCCGGTCGGTAGCGCTCCGAGACTGATCAGAAAGGGACAGAACTGTCCCTATGGTGTCCGCAGTTATCGGTTATACCAAGTTACCACCACCCGGTTAACACCCACGATTTTCGATTGGTAACCGGTAACTAACCACACCGGTAACCATGCCGGCTGTGCTCCGGCTATCGCTCCGCCACAACAGTTTGATTTAGTAATACAATGAAGATTTCAGGAAATACTTGAGCCGCCAAAGCATCTCGCAATGTTACCCCGTTGCGCCGGGTATTTGATTTTCAGGTTCACGGTTTCCGTTCGTCGAGCCGCCGCTTCAGCTCCATGTCATTCTGGTGCAGCACGGCTTGGCCGTCGAGTATTTTGCTGAGAAGAGACTCGATCCCGGAAAGCCGTTCATTCATCTCGGTTCTGAGTTCGGTTTGCCCCTGTTCAAGCCGCTGAATGGCTGCGCCCTGGTGGTCAACCTTGCTCTCAAGGGCCGTGAACCGCTTGTCAACCGCCCGGCCCAATGTCTCGACGGCTTCCTTCACCGCGTCCTTGCCGGCGCGATCTTCGACGGTTTCGGCCATGGCTTCGGCAACCGCTTCAGCCTGCTTGCGGGGCATCCCGGCGGATTGGAGCTTGTGCGAAACCTTCAACGTGTCGATTGCGGCGATTGGCATGGCGGTTCCTCTCAGCTTGCCTGTGAACTACCGCCCCGGAACCGCCGCAACC
>JBAWVF010000158.1:0-9053 GCA_037147415.1 Rhodospirillaceae bacterium
TGGAAGCACACAACATCTAGTGGGTGTGTGCGTTAACCCGATAGGCATGGTTCAATGGTTACTGTCCGTCCAAGGTTCGTAGCGTAATCCTTCCACTCCTTAATCCACCCCTCCCACTTGGAAAACGCAGGCTTTCCGCGCCTTCTGCGCCAATTGGGGGTGTCAAGTTGCAAGGCAAAGCGACAATGTAGACAGCCAGGGCCGGATGATTGTTCAGCGCATTTTTGAATGATTGTTGTATGTCGCCCTTATCGATTTGGATCGACTTCAGAACGTACTTGGCCTGATAGCCAATAGCGGTACCATCATTGAGACGCCATAGAGCCTCGACCCCGCCGTCGTTCCCAGGACCGAAGTTATAGAATTGGCCGCGCCCTTTGTATTCTTGGTCAACAGCGGCAAGCTCGCACACCATTTTCTGGAAGGAAAGATATTTCCCCTTAGGATCAGGTCGAATATCTTCGAAGGATATTTCTGTAGTAATATTGGAATCCACCATCGCAATCAAAAATCCTTGTTTAAATAATTATTAGATCATAATGGAAGACATCAGTAATTTTCTCTCTGTCTATAAGGTATTCCAGGTATTGTGCAATATAATTACGAGCGCTCATTGCGTCACTGTTGTCAAAATCTGGTGTTCTATCAATTTCATCAATAATATTCCGACGTTGACGATATGACATATTTCTAAAAACAGCGTTACGAACTGCCGATGGCGCCGTTTTGAGCGCCATTGCGAGAGTTAAAATATCGACATGTTTCAGGACAGTCACCACATCTCGCGGAGATAGGTGGCATATCTGCTCAAAGGAATAGATTTCCGCCCTGACGACATCAATCCAATCCATACGCCTTTCTTCCAAGGCAAAGATGAAACGTCTCGCGATGGAGCGATCCATCCAACGAAATATCTCGGCAATCGACTTAATTGGGTTATAGCTATCTGATACGAATAGGCCTGAGATAAATTCTTGACCTAAATCTGATGGTTTAATAACTTTTTGATCTAAATCTGATGATTCAAAGTCGCAAATATAAGTCCGTGTTTCAATACGATAAAGGCGAATAATGCACTCTATTGCGAATGATTCTGGAAGATATGAAAGTACAATCGCCGCTTGTTGTGGCAACATCCTTGTCAACACAACGGACGCAAGTTGCGGATATTCATTTCCAATCAATCTTGCCAGCACACGTCCATCTTCCAGAGACAGAAGATACAACATCGCCGCAACCGGGGTCCCAAGTGCGCGCTCGGCAACGGCTACAGCTTCCTCCTGCGGCAGGGTGCTTAACAGCGTTCTCTCCAGCTTGGTAGAAGGGCGCTGATCACACATACCGGAAGAAGGCGCCTCTCCTTCAAGAAGCCGCGCAGCAGTGGCGTCGTCGATCAGGTGGCGGATACGCGCAACTGCCTTTACGCGAGGGCAGCCCCCTGTGTTGGCTCTAAAAGGACTATCTTTCGGCGGCTGGCTCGCGTGCATCACATGCTCTCCAATTATACTCCGCTAGCACCAAGTAAAATGGTTGCGCTGACACATGATAGTAATTATGACTCAGGCGCAATGGTAAGGCGGGCCTTTGCCTTGGGTATTGCCTTTTTTTCATGTCTAAGAGGGTTGACGCCCCAAGAAAAAGTGAGCCTCATAAGCCCGTCAACGCGATTGAACATTTCCGTTCTCCATTCGTGAGATGTCTTGTTATAGGAGCGTGGATCCTTCATATATGTTTTGATAAAATTGGCAAAACTTCCTTCTTGCTCAGTTGAACCCCATGACTTTCCGGCAATTTCCAGCGCTTGTTCAATCGCGGCATACGTAGTCAGGAAACGACGCCAGCGGTGGTCGTCGAAGTCGAAGGGGTGAGTATCGTCGGGACTCTTGGGCGGACCGCTTCCGGCCAACAGAGCGCCGGCCCGCTCGCCCAAATCGGAGAGCTGGCTGATGATCTCGGGCGGCATGTTTAGATTGAGTCCCCCCTCGTCAGGTTTCAGATAGACATGAACTACCCGCTCGCGATATCCGGGCAAGCCGGTTTGCAGCCGATCTTGCCAGTCCTTGGCCGCATCGAGCAATGCCATCAAGAAACCTGGAATTGAGGTGATGTCGCGAGAATCCAGCCATCTGCCATCATTTGCCGGCATCGGCAAATGAACGCGCCGCTCTGGTTGCCGCTCATTGTAGTCGTCAAGTGATATGCCGAAGGTTGGGCGATTGGGGAGCATGGAGTCGAAGAAATGGATCGGGAAATTGCTTGACAACCCACCATCGCTAAACAGCAATCGCCACAATGGTGGCTCACCCTGACCGGCGTCAGGAAAGTCGCGACGATATAACGGCACAGCCGAGATCAGGAACGGGAAGCTCAGGCTCATTCTGGCGGCGACCACCACCGGTAGCTTGTCGGGCTCCGGAAAACGGTAATAACCCTTAAGATCGGGATGCTCAGTACAGCCGCCATTAGTAATCATCCAGTTGACAACCCAAGCTGGGAACACTTCTTTGAATTCTTCCTGCTTAAAAAGATAATTTCGGTCGTCAAGCTGCGGCAGTGCGTTGGGGCGGCGCATGGACAGGTTTGTTGTCATCATGCGCAAGTCGATCGAAGGGCCGGCATCGTCCTCGGTTGGCCCTCCCCGCCGGAGATCACCGAAGGTCAAGGGGCCATCGGGAGGCAGGGCTTTGCGATCGGATATCCGGCCCGCCGCCCACTCGATGACCGTGGCCAACCAGTTGCTGAGCCCCGGCGTGTCCGGGTTGCCCTTGGTCGTGCCGGGACACAGTCCGAAGTTTAATTCCGGCAGCCGATCCTTAATCTCGCGCAGAAGCGCACACACAATCAGTGCGGCCGTTGCAACTCCGCTCAACAGCAATCCTAAAAATGCTCCATACCAGCCGCCGCCCAAAAGCCAGGACAACAGGACCATCGCACCGCCGATGCCTGCTCCCAGCCGCACTCTCCCCGGGAACGCCTTCACGATGGTCAACAAGACACGACCGTACCGGCGCTCAAGCAAACTCTGTTTCAAGAGCGTAAACAATGTCTTGCCGGAAGGTGACGGTTGAAACAAAGTGGCGAGATTGGTCTGTAACTCGGCGGGGATTTGAGCCAGCCGCTCAAAGCCCCCGCTGAACCGGCCGTATTCAGCGGCGGCGGTGACCGCAGCGGCGATGGCGCCAACCGAAGTGCCGCCGATGCTGCGAAAGTGATAACTTTTCGAAAGCTCCAGTATCGCCTTGGGAAAAACCACTCCGGAGGTAATGCCCCCCTTCATGATCACGTCACATTCCTTCAAAGACATGATTTTTCCTTTGTCCAAGGGGGGGGCTGATTACAGCAGTTCGCCCAATTCGGCGGTCAGGGTCTCGGCTCGTTTGGCGCGCTGCTCGACGGTTTCATCAATCCCGGCAGTACGTAAGCCGTCGACATGCGTCTCGCTACCGCCATCATCCCACCATGCAATGGTAATCGGAAAACGACCATCGTCACGGGCGGTTAGCTGGTGCAGGCGCAAGCTCGGCATGGGTTGCGTACCTTTTTATAGGGCAACTGTTTGAAGCTAACATGAAACCGAGATACAGTACATCGGCGATACTCGGAACCGAGCCCGGCCTTTTAAGGAGCCTGCCCATGGCCAATGTTTTCATCAGTCACCGCAGTGCCGATAAACCGCTGGCAGAAAAGCTGGCTCTGAATATCCAGGCGGGCGGTCATACCGTCTGGTATGACGAGTGGGAGATCGGCATCGGCGATTCAATCGTCGCCAAAATCGATGAAGGGCTGACGGGCACGGGTTACCTTGTCCTGTGCTTGTCCTCCTCCGGCGATTCCCCCTGGGTGAGCCGCGAATGGATGTCGGCCCTGTCTCGGCAATTGGAGGGCAAAGGGGTGAAAGTGTTGCCGGCCCGGCTCAGTGGCGGTGACCTGCCCGCGATCCTGGCCGACATCAAATTCGCTGATCTGGTGAAAGACTGGTCGCGTGGCGTCGCGGACTTGTTGAAAGCAATCCGGTGATGGAAAGAAAGATTGAAGTCTACATCGCACACGCTCCGGGTGAGGGAGACCTTGCCGAGCGATTGGCGGCGCCGATCAGAGGAGCCGGCTACACCGTGCACCATCGAGATACGGTGTTGGTTGGCGGCTCCATCGTGTCTGAGGCGACCAGACTGCTCAATCAAGGATGCCCGGTCGTATTGTGCGGTACGCGGCTGGCAGTCGGTGACATTTGGGCAAGGCAAATCATTAATGCCGCCAGAAGTGGCAGTCACCTGACCAAAGTGTTTCCGGTCCGTTTGGATAAGAGGGCCGACCTCGACTCTTTGGTTGGTGCTGGTATTCCATCCGCAGACTGTAGCGTCGACTTTAACGGCGGGATGGCTGCGCTTCTCAAGTCGCTCACGCACTACTTCCCGCTCACCGAAGAACCGCCTCCTCCCGGTGTCAACATCTGCCCCTGGCTGACCGCTCTGGTTGACCGGATCGGGCATATCGAGATCAGCGGCATTGGCAGCGGCGTCGGCAAGACCAAGGACGCCTCGCGCTATCCGATCGAGCAGCTTTACACCACGCTGCGCAGCCACGGGGGAGATTCACAATCGGTGGCGGATTTGCTGCCGAAACACCGTCTCTTGCTGATCGAAGGTCAGCCGGGCGCGGGCAAGCGGAGCGAAAAAGTGTATTCCCCGAAAGGGGTCGCGAAAAATTTGACGGTTCTGTTAATTCCTAATCTAAGCATAGTGTTATGGAGAAGGCGATGGCCGAGCGGAATGATATCGATATTAATAAAATAAAAGGCCAAGTGGACATTGGCATCATCACTATGCGTGAGGATGAATTTTCAGCGGTTCTACAGAGATTTCCACGCAATTGGGCGACTTCGGGTGGCGAGGCGCGCTATAATATCGCAGAGATTCCGTCGCACGCCGGCCCACTTTATGTGGCTGTGATGCGCACGCCGGAGCAGGGACACGGGGCCGCCCAGCTGGCGGCGTCTAATTTCATTAACGATCTTGACCCCTCTTGTCTGGTTCTGGTCGGGATCGGTGGCGCCTACCCGGAGTTTGAGTTCTCTCTGGGTGATGTGGTCGTCGCCACCCGCATTCACGATTTTTCCGTCACCGCAGCTCTGACCGGTGGCCGAACCGAAATCGCCGCCGCCGGTGGCCCCATGCATTCCTTGGTGCAAAAAGCCGTCGCCAATCTGGCCGCCGATAAGGACCTGTTCGGCGATTGGTACTCGGTCAAGCGGATTGGCGTATCCTTGCCAAGCATCTCCATCGCCGAGGATAAGTTTTTCGGAGATGAAGACTGGCAAGGCAAAGTGAAGGCCGCAATCAGCCATCGCCGAAAGAACCCTCGCCAGCCTTTGGTCACCGCCGCCGCCGTCGCCTCGGGCAACATGCTGGTCAAAGACCCGGAGAAACTGGAAAGCTGGCTCGAACACGCCCGTGACCTGAAGGCTGTGGAAATGGAACTGCCCGGCGTTTTCATCGCCGCTCGCAGCGTCAGGGGTGACAAGCCGATACTGGCCATCCGGGGCATCAGCGACGTGGTCGGCTATAAACATGATTCCGCCTGGACGGCTTATGCTTGTTACAGCGCCGCATCGTTCGCATATGCTTTTATCAGCGCTCGGCAGCGGTAGCTTCACGCCCCAGGGGCGGAGCGAGCCGGTGATGGCGACGGGCGAACCGCCGCTGGTGATCATCACCACCAACGAGGAACGCTCGCTGCCCGATGCCTTCCTGCGCCGCTGCCTCGTCTTGCACATGGGGCTGCCGAAAGCAAAAGAGGCGCTGATTGCGCGGCTCGTGACCCGCGCCGCCGCCCATTTCGAAGGGCGGCGCGAGATCAGCTTTGACAAGGAGGTGGCGACCAAGGCGGCCGAGCTGCTCTGGACCGATCGCGCTCAAGCCGAACGGGAGCATTGGCGCCCGCTGCCGGGACAAGCCGAATATCTCGATCTGGTTCGCGCCGTGGTCACCTTGGCTCCGGATGACGTGACAAAGCAAGCGGAGTTGCTGGACGAGGTCGCGCGCTTCGCTCTCAGAAAACATCCGGGAGCTACGGCATGAGCCGAGGCGGCCGCTGCGGTCGGGCCGATCTGGCCCTGGCCTTGGGCCGGGGTGGCAGCGAGTTGCTCGGCGATATGGCCGCTCTGCTCGGCTATGAACCGACCACACCCCGCCCGCAAGAGTTAAAGCACCACGTTGCAGGTATTATCACTCAAGTTGCGGAAGAACCCGACCCTGAGTTCCCGTCTGCTCCCGCTAAGGAAACCCCGTTCTGGCGCCCGGTGCGCTACCAAGCGGTGAAGCCGGTGGAGCAACAGCGCCCGCCGCCGCCCGTGACCCGCCCGGTCTGGCGCAATCAAACGAAGCAACCGCCACCTTATCGGCTGTTGGCGCCCTGGCGCGAGTTAGAGCCGCGCTTGCGCCGTGGGCTGGGGGCGACCCGCGCCGGCAATGAGCTGGATATTCGCCGTATTCTGCGCGATTTGGGCCGGGGCCGGCTGAATCACCGATTGCCGCGCTGTCGCCGCCGGGCCTGGGGCGCATCGCTCCGGATCATCCTCGACCGCAGCGAGCATCTGGTGCCGTTCTGGAAGGATCAGGAACAGGTGTGCGGCGATCTGGCCCGCCTGTTCGGCGGCCAGGCGCTCGAAATCGCGGTGTTTCACGAGGGGCATGACGACCTGCGTTCGCCCCCGGCCGGCAGCACCGTGCTGGTGCTGGGCGATCTGGGCTGTCTGGCGGGAGACGGCGTCGGGCGCGATAATCCCTGGCTCAGGCTGGGCGAGCGTCTGGCCGCTGCCGGCTGTCGCGCCGTGGCCTTGCTCCCTGGTCCGCCCGACCGTTGCCCCGAGCCGTTGCGGCGGCGCTGGCATGTGCTGCCCTGGGAACGGCCGCAAACCGCGGCGGTTGCCGATCGTGCCGGCTTGCGCGCCCGGGCCGAGCGGCTGTTGCGGCTGATCTCACCGGCGGTGCGGGTCGAGCCCGGCTTGCTGCGCGACATTAGGCTATCCTTGCCCGCCGCCGAGGCCGACGCCGGCACCGAGGCCGATCTCTGGCAACTCCCCGAAATCGCCAGCACCTCGTCGGTTGCCGGCACCCTCGACCCCAAAAAGCTGGAGCCGGCCCGGGCGGCCTTCGAAACCGAAGACCGGGAAATTCGGAAATCGGTGCTGAAGGCGCTGACCGCGTGGCGCCACAACCTGCCGCCGGAAATTTTTTTCGAGGAACTGCGCAATCTCGGCCCGAACACGAGCACGCTGTGTGATCCGCAAGATTTAGCCGACGCCGAGGCTTTTTTTAACTGGCTCGCCGCGTGGCGCGGTGTCCCGCCCGGCGTGGAGACCGTCACGCCGCAGGCTGCACGCGCCTTCATCGGCCGGGTCAAGGCGCGGGCGACGCCCCGTTTCTGGCAAGGGCCGGTCGGCGCGTTGCTTCAGCGCTGGGTTTATCAGGAGTTCGACCAGTTCCGCCCCGGCTTCACGCTCGAAGCAATCGAGGGCGGTCCGGAACGCGAGATCACCTTGTGGCAGGTTGATGATGCGCTGGTGGCGGCCGAGAGTGAGGGCGGCAGTCTTCTCGCCACCGTCCGCACCGCCAACGGCCTGATCGCGGTCGAAGAAGACGAACGTGCCGCCTTCTGGAAGTCCGGCACCCCGCCGCCGTGGGCGAAGGAGTGGGGGTGGGATGAGTTTGGGGCATGGGTGACGTTCCGCGTCAAAGATGTTGTTCAAAAGCTGCGCTGGATTCCGCCCGGCAGCTTCCTCATGGGCTCGCCAGAAGATGAGTCGGGGCGATGGCAGAGCGAAGGGCCGCAGCACCCAGTGGTAATTACTCAGGGCTTCTGGCTGATGGATACACCTTGTACGCAAGCACTATGGCAAACGGTGATGCGAATTAATCCTAGCCGCTTCAAGTCTCCAGAGCGGCCAGTTGAATATGTCAACAAGAATGATATTCAGGAATTTATTTCAAGAATTAATTCGTTATCCCCAGGTCTTAATCTAGCCCTGCCGAGTGAGGCCCAGTGGGAATACGCCTGCCGCGCCGGCACAAATACGCCACTCTACTCAGGAGATATAAAGATCATTGGTGAACGAAATGCTCCTGCCCTCGATCAAATTGCTTGGTATGGTGGAAATAGCGGTGTTAATTTCGATCTGCAAGGCGGGGATATAAGTGAAGGCTGGAAAGAAAAGCAATATCCGCATAAGCTGACGGGAACTCGCCCAGTAGGCAAGAAATGCCCGAATCCCTGGGGCCTGTACGATATGCTTGGCAACGTCTGGGAGTGGTGTAGTGACAGATGGCGGATATATAAGAGCAGGGGCGAAACGGACCCCGTTGGTCCTCTGGAAATAAATGCATCTGGCGTGTGCCGTGGCGGGGCTTGGCACAGCCATGCCAGAAATACTCGATCGGCACCACGTCTTGAAATGATGCCCGGAAAATTACGTTACTCCATTGGCTTCCGGTGTTCTCGCGTTTTGGAAGAAGCGGAGCCGGCAGAGCCGCGGCGAGTCCGGGAAGCGGAGCGACCGACCGCAGCGGGTCGGCCGAGCGGAGCGGTGTTGCGGCTCGACCGGGAGGAGAGCGCGGATCGGTGTCCGTTGCCGCGTGTGCGCGCCTTTCAGATTCGCACCGACCGCGAACGGCTGAGTTTCAGCCGGTTTACCCAGTCCGATTGCGGCTGGGCCGATGAGATCGGGCGGGATCGCTTTGGTTTATGGGCGCGGTTCGAGATTGGCGAGGTCAGCCAGCGGTTGCGCTGGCTTTCCCCCGGCCGCTTCCTGATGGGCTCGCCGGAAGGCGAGTTGGGGCGAGAGGCCGACGAAGGGCCGCAGCATGAGGTGACGTTGGCCCAGGGCTTCTGGCTGATGGACACCGCCTGCACCCAGGCGTTGTGGCAGGTGGTGATGGGGAACAACCCCAGTTACTTCAAAGACTCGCCCTACCATCCGGTCGAGACGGTAAGCTGGGACGAGGTTCAAAGCATGCCTATCGGCTTGACGCACACACCCACTAGATATAGTATTTTCC
>JBAWVF010000159.1:0-8987 GCA_037147415.1 Rhodospirillaceae bacterium
CCACGAGTCCCGTGTCAAGCCTCCTGTTCCACAGGGGGAACCTGGGCAGTTACGTTTCCTTATATGTCAGGTGAAGTGTCAGGTGAAGGTTCGGGATCGGATTCGCCGCAGCCGGCAAATCCCGCCGACACGCCGGCGGCGAAGGCGGGCAGCAGCAAGGCCACCGCGCGGCGGTCGTAGCCGCGGGCTTCAGCCAGGGCCAGGACCGCCGGGATATCGAGGACCGCGATCAGGCCGGAGCCGACCGCGGTCAAACGCAGGCCACCGTCAAGCCCGGCCTGCCAAGCCTGCCAGCCCTCGACGGTGTGCGGCGCGTTTACGTGATAGGGGCATTCGGGGCAGGGTTCGGGGCAGCGTCCGCAATACCCGGCGCCGTCCCGGTAGTGCCATTCGGCCCGGCGCCGGAGTCTTCCCCCTCGGCTTTAACCTTTTCGAACGCGGCATAGTATTTCGTGGTGAACGCGTTGGCGATGGCCGGGATAGCCATCAGTTGCGCGATGGTCTCGGGCGTAACCGGGGCCGGCCCGGCCTTCGGACGGCAGCACCCCGGCCCAGTCGATGATGGTGGCCAAGCCGAGACCGGTCGCCAGGGCCGCCGAAATGGCCCCGACCTTTTCGGACGGGGTCAGCTCTCCGCGCCGCCGGACCGCATCGACCGCATAAGCCATGGCCGCGCCGTCGATCGCGGTATCGGGTGGCCGTACGTTGACGCGCACGCCCTCGGGCAGATCGAGCCAATAGGGCATGGTCGGAAGATTAAGGCGAATCATGCTGAATACCCCTGAACGTCGTTGTTGAGAATGACCTGGAAGAACGGCGCGCCCGAAGCCGGTTTCGCCGCCTGGAACGCATATTTCAGCTCGATGCCGCCCGGACCGGAGACCGGGTGCTTGCTGACCGGCAGATAAACGCCCGGCACGCGGAACAGCAGCGACTGTGCGGGCGAGAGGGTGTAGCCGAAGGACAGGTCGACCGGATCGCCGGCGCTGGCCGCATCCATCAGCGTGGTATCGGCGAAGCGGGCCGTGATGGTGCCGGTCGGCGCCGACGTCGGCGCTGACGAACGGCAACGCACGCCAGCCGGTCGGATCCGGCCGCTGACCATAAGTCGTTTCAAAACAGCCGCTGAAGCGGGCATTGGCGCCCGATGCACGTGCCATGGTGGCAACCTCTCACTGGCAAGGGTTGGTGGTGGTGTAAGTAAGGGTAACGGTAAGGAAGGCGGCCCGGATCGGCGCCCCGCCGGATACGGCCAGCCCGGTGGTCGCGGGTGGCGACCAGTCGAGCCAGTCGACGGCGCCACCGAGCCGACGATCGGCGGCGAAGGCGGTACCCAGCGTGCGGGCCAACCGGTCGAGTGCCGCCGCCCCGTCATCGGTCGCGGTCGTCGGTACGAACAGCTCGAGTTCGGCCCGGTGATCATAGCTATAGGTCAGCGGCGACAGCGTGATGTCCGGCACCCCCGGCTCGCCGTCGCGCAGGATGACCAGACCGTCCGGCCCGACCCGCTCCGGCGTCACGGTTTCCCGTTCCGCCTGCGGGCAGGCACTCCGGATCACCGTCAACAGGGTGGTCAGAGCGTTCTCGCGCACACTCGCGGTCATCATGTCTCGGCCTTGATATAGCTGATGGTGAGGTCGGGGTAATCGGCGGCGACCCGCGCGGCAACCCGGGCAAAATCCAGTCGCTTGGTCAGCGTGACCTGGCGGACCAAAACGAACATCAGCACCGCCCGCCCTCGTCGCCCCTGCGCTTGCCGGCCGGGGGTCGCCAAATCCATGACCAGATAGCCGATCCGGTCGGAGCGTGCGGGAATGAACCGCAGATCACGATTAATCCGCGCCTCGATTTCGATCGGCGATAGATAAGTCCCGCCACCCCGACCCGGACGGCGGGGCACGGCGCCCGCAACCGGGATGGCAAGACATCGCCCTTGCGAAGAAAGACGCCACCGCAAGCAACAGTCATCACATCCTCACGTCAGCAGCAATGCGTCGGTATCAATTATTACCAAGCCGTCGATCTGTAACATCAGATCGGACCGAAAATAATGATCACCCGGGATGGTCAAACGCGCTCCGGCCGGAATGCGGAACGGGGTCACCATGTCGGCTTCTCCCCACCGGCCGGAGGCGGTTTTGACAATCGGCTTGATCATCAGGCCAACAACAGCTCACCTTCGGCGACGGTCGTCAGCGTTGTCGCGCTGGCGGCAGTGCCGAGGTACTGGTGCAGCTTCCCGGCCCCGGTAACCGGGGTCTCGACCGTGCCCCCCCGGCGTGGTATCGGACAGATACTGCCGCGCACCGGGGGTTAGGCCCGAGCGGCCGTTGTTCACCATGCCAAGCCCATACACCGTGGCCGTGGCGCCCTGCGCGAAGGCCGCCAACACGAATCCGGTCGCGGCGAGACCGCCACTGGCGGCGGAAGCTTTTTTGACGGCCACCGCACCCGAGTTGTTGAACACGGCGACAAAATCACCGCTGGCCAACGCCTCGAAGGCGACCACGGGCACGGTCTCAGCGCCGACGCCGGGCGGCAACAGCGAGGGGTCGAGCACACCTTGATCGTTCAGACCGACTCCCTTGCCGGCAGACCCCACGCCGGTCGAGGTCGTTGTAAATGGCACCAACCCGGCACGGCCGGAACTTGGGTTGCGAGAGACATAAGCGTCAACCATGGGACTCCTTACAAATACAGTGGGGGGGTGGAAATCGACAGCAGGATCGATGTCGCGGAGACCGGCTGGCCGATAACCTGCTCGAACACCGCGTCGGCAGGCAGCATTTGAACCAGGTCGCCGGCATGACCGAGCCGTACGGCCGCGACCGGTGCCGTGACCGACCAGGACCAACCGGGATTGGTCAGCAGGCCGGTATCGACCACGACGGCAGCCTCACCGGCACGCGGACTGGTCTCGATCACCCCGAGCACCCGCCCGCCGTGATCGGGATTGCCGCAGTCGGCCGTCACCAACCGGCCATCGGCGTCGATGGTAACGACCCGGTACGCGGTCAACTGCGCCGCGGCCACCAGCCGCGTGCGCCGCTCAAAATCGGTAGCGTCGAAACCGTCCAAGGTATCGGCGTCGACGCCGGGGACGGGGGCCGGAATCGGCGGCGGTGGCCTGTACGGACGGGGCGCCGCCGGCTCGACCGGGCAGCGCCACACCAACCGGTGAGGACCAAGCCGGGCGCCGGCCCCCGCTTAACCGGTCCGTAAGCCCTGAATCAGGGCACGCGGGCGGCTGGTGAAATAAACGCGATGGCTTTCCATATCCACGCGCAACCATTTCGGGTCCGACGACTGTTCCGTCGACGTGCGGATGTAGAGCGGCAGGCCGGGTTTGTTGAGTGCGCTTGCAGGCGGGTTTTTGCCGGGCGTGAACACCCGATGGAAGATACGACCGGGCGTAAAGCGCGGGTCCGCCGCGGCCCATGTCACCGGGAAGAAGATCGCCTCGTTCGGAGCCACGAAGTCGATCGTATCGCCTTTGGTGTTGGGCACCGAACCGACATATTGCTCGAAGATGATGCCGCCGTAGTCGATTGGCCGGAAGGTGCGGCGCTCGCCGAGCCGGGCGGAGTCGGGATACATCAAGGTTACCAGGATTTCCGGCAGTTGGATCAGGCCCTGCCAAAAATTCTTGCCGCAGAAGCAGCGGATTTCCTTGATGTCGGTCCGCGCGGCGGCACGCATCATCTGAATGATGGTGTCACAATAGAGGTAGAACGGATTTCTCAGTATCCCGCTTGTCGCGGCGCCGAAATCGAACGCCTGCACGCCTTGGTTCGCAACGCCGAAGGTCGTATAGAAATCGTACAAGGGCGTCGTATAGTCGGCATCGAAGATTTTGCCTTTGAGCAGCTGAATCAGGTGGAATTCATCCGCCAGCGCCATCTGAGACAACGCTTTGAACATGCGTTCATTCAGCATGGTCTCCATGGTTTCGAGCTGGAGACCGGCATCGTCGATGCGCAGCAGGTTTTGCAGGTCCGCGGTGCGAATGTGAAAATGCTCCTTCAGAGTGATCGGCGGCAGGTCGATGACATCGCGCACGTCGCGGTCGACCTGCTGACCCTCGCCGAACGGATCCGAGGTGAAGATCAGGCGCAGATCGAGTTCCTCGCGCACGACTTCGGCATTGGTGGTCGGAATGCCGATCTCTTGCAGCAGATCGAGGTTCCCCGCTTGGCGCGGAATCTCCGGCATCGAGAAAGCGCGCCAAGTCAGGGTGTTTGCGTGGAAGAAGTCGGAGCGGAACACGTCGGCGACGGAGGCCATCGGCGCACCGGAACCGGCCCCGGGCGGCGTCAAGGCGGTCCCCATCCGAAGCGAGGAGGCGAAAAAGGGCGCGGAGCCGGCAGCGGCAGCGGCGAGCAAGGGATGCATCTGAATTACCTCACGACGATATGATGTGCAGCAAGGGCGGTCACCGCAGCCGCCTGCTGAGGCACGGTGATCCCGGCGGGCCAGGACAGCAGCCCCCCCGCGACTTCGGCGAGACGAGTGACCGCGATGGCCCGGGTATCGGCGGCGCTCGGGTCGGCGGAGCCGATCAGCACGGCGACGGCGGTAGCTCGGCTGTCCTCGGCGGCTGGAACCAACGCGACCAGCTTGGTCGATCCGGCCGCATAGGCAAGCACGGTCCCCGATGGATAAGGGCCGTCGTTGCGGGCAAGGATAATCGGGTCGCGGCTGATGGTGCCGACCTCGGACTTGAGCCACTCGGTCGGGCCGCGGGTTTCATGCAGAATGCTGGTCATGGGGTCTCCTTACCCTTTGGCCGGAGCAGCTGACCGCCCGCGCTTGGCCGCCTGGATGTTTTGGTAGTCCCGGAGCGTCGGGGCTTTGGCGAGCATGGCGCGTATCGGATCGGCGCCATCGCCGCCCGGTCCGGGATTGACCGGCGGGGCCGCTTGCATGCGCTCGCTGAGCGGCGGTTTCCCGGTCGGCCCTGCGCCCTTGGGCAAGGTCGCCAGCAGGGCGATCGCCTGGGGAGCCGCCATGTCGCCGTTGACGGCCAATTGCAGGGCTGCTTGCAGGCGCCCGGACGCTTCCGGCGCGCCAAGGATGGCCCCGATGCGAGCGCGCTCCTGCCGCCGCGCGTCGGCGACGATCTTTTTCAACGCGACATTGGCGGCGGCGGGTCACGCGGCGCCAATCGAGCCCTTGCTCGCCGCACTCGCGTTCCATGGTGGTGGTCCCGGTCTGGAGCCGCAGCACCGCCCCCCTCGGTTCTTTCACCGGATCGATGTAGCCGCGGGCGGGACCGCGCCATTCGCACGCACACCAGCCGGCCAAGGCTTCGGTCAGGCTCCGGCAGTGAGGCGGCGGCGTCACCGCGCCGCGGTCGAGTGCTTCCTCGAGAAACGCCTGATAGACCGGGACCCCGACCTTATCGAGGAACTCGGCCCGCCTGGATAACAGCGAGCGCCAGACCTCCATCAACGCGGCCCGTGCCGATGAATAATTGGTTCTGGAATAGTCGAGCGAGAGTTGTTCGAACGACAGGCCCAACGGCGAGGCGATTCGGCGCAAAATCGCCTGTTCGAATTTTTCGAAATTCGCGTTCGGCCGCTTGGCGTCCGGCACATTGATCTTGTCACCGAGCGCTAGCATCGGCACGCGCGCCCGGTTCAGGCGGATCGGCTGGCTCTCGTAAAAAGATGCCCGGTATGAATCGGCCTTGGCCGCCTGCCCGTCGAACATCTTTTGCCGCAGCACTTCCGGATCGCTCTCGGACTCGATGTAGGCGAGAATGATCGAGTTGATAACCGCCGCCTGCAACTCTGTATCGGCATAGGTGCCCAGCATGCGCAAAAACTTGATGACCGGGGCTAACGGCGGTTTGCCTCGGGTTTGGCCCGGTTCGTCCTTGCGGTAATAGTGGATGATGATCGGGCGGCCGTCCGGATGTTCGCGCGGGAAGTAATCCCAGACCTGCGCTCCGGGCGACATCAACCAGGGGTCGGCGGGGTGGGCCCGGCGCAGCCAGTAGCCGATCGGCTCACCATCGGCACCGAGCGCCACGCCGTCGCGCAGGAATTGCGTGTTGTAGTCGCCCCAACGGTTGGAGAGCCGGGCCGGATCCACCACCTGAAGACAGCTGCCCCAGCCGCCGCGCTCCGGTCGCCACAGCACGGCGATCATGCCCTCGCCGCACACCAGCCAGCTCCGATATGCAATCGCCAGCAAGGCCGGTACGGTATCCTGTCGGGTCGCATCACTGCGCCGCAGCGGGTCGAGCGCCCACTCGTTCCAGGCCCGCTCGATCTCGTCCGCGAGGTGTTGTGCCTCGTCGTCGGTGATACCGAGCGCCGCCGGATCCGGTTCCGGTACCGGCCGGGTCGCGGTGCCCAGCACGGCGTCAACATGCCGGTCGATGCCGCCCGTGATCCACGGGTCGTTTCTCGCGACGTCGCGCGATGCCTGCACCAAAGCATCACGTTCGGGCAGCAGCAAAGCATCGGCCGACCCGTTGGCCGGGTGATAATCGGCGATAGCCGGATGGCTGCGATCACTGGCCTGATAGGCCGGCGACATGGCCGCGGCCCGCAAGGGGCGCCCGCCGACATCGACTAGCATGGGTGCCGGAGTATGGGTCATCAGAATGAGAAACCGAGGGCGCTGGCGTCGGTGTCGCCGAGCAGGATGTTGAGGTCGCGGATCATGCGTTGCAGTCGCGGCAGGTCGGCCGGTTGAAAACTCATGGTTTCCCCGTCGAACGCCCAAGAGGCCGTAGCGGCACCGGTTAACAACTTGGTTTCCGCCGCTTCGAGTGCGTCACGGCGGGTCCGAAGCGCTGCCGCGCGTTCAAGGGAGATCGGCATGATAGCTCCGATTGGTTTCGGGCGCGGATTGCGCGTTAGCGGCGGGTGATGCCGTCTTGAGCGGCTTGCCGGCGCAGGCTGGCCAACAGGGCCGCCATGGGGTCGGATTCGGTGGCAGAGTCGTCGGTAGAATCCTCGACCGCGATCACCGTGGCCTCGACATCATCGGCTTCGGCGATTGCGGCACCGACCGACGCCGGCGCGAACAGGTCGCCGGCCGAAGGCGGGGCCATACGGTCTGCACGCAGGCGGACCCAGTCGGCAGGCTCCATCTCCGCGACGCCGAAGTGGTAGGCGAGCGCCCGAGCGCCGACGGCGATATCAAGAGCCTCGTTGGCTCGGCCCTTGACCCTGATCCAGCCGCGCTTGGTCTGACCGGCGTCTTCGTAATCGGCGTAGGTTTCGGCCGTCAGCTCGGCGAAGAAGTCGGCGTCGCATTCCTGGGGGAATTGCATTTCGCCCCGGCGTGACTGGTCGGGCTCTTCGGCCAGTGCCAGGCTGAAGCTGAGGGCTGCGTAAATTTCGCTCTTGAGCGGCCATGCACCGATGCGCCGCCCCGGATGCGCCGGCCACCAAGATCAAGGTCAACCGCCGAGGCGGGGCCGAGTGCCGGTTGCCGCCAACCGGCGACGCCCTTGCAGGCCAGTACCCGGGCATGGTTGCGCACGAACTGATAGACCAAGTTAGTGTGCTGGCCGCTGCCGGAGTCGACACCCCACAAATCGACCGGTATGGTCCGACCGCTCTCGGTGCGGTAGCGCCGCCGGATGATCGGCCGCAGTTTTTCCCATTCGCCGAGCAAGGCGGGGGTGCCCTCGATCAAGCCCCGGTCGATCAGGCGGCAGGACAGACCCTCACCCCAGGCATAGACTCCGTATTCCCACCGTGCCCCCTGGACGTCGACGAAGCCGGTCAGCACCGGGAACTCCGCGGGTACCTGCCGCCACGGATATGGCTGCCGGAGGACCTGCAACACCTGATGATCCGGCGCCTCCGAATGCGCGCGGTAAGCGGTGCCGAGTACCTGGGTGTCGAAATCCTTCTGCCTCTGAACGTCATTGCCGATTGCCAGAAACTGGCCGGTGATATCGTCCCATCCTTTGAACGGGCTATACGCCTGCCAGATGCTGAAGCCGGGCTCCCGACCGCCCGAGGACCGGCGCCGGAACCGCTCGATGGCAGCGGCCGGCAGCCAGTCTCCCGGAGCTTCGTCGTCGGCATCCATGGCCGGGTAAGTCTTAAGCCAGCAGCCGCGCGCCAACATGGCGGGCTTGTCCAGATGTTCGATCGGGCTGACACAGGATGCGCATTCAAAATAGGTGCCGTAGGGAGGCCGATCGGCCCGGCGCATCAGCCGGAGGAACTCCAATCGCTGGAACGCCCCGCAGTGCGGACAGGGGACGTAATAGCGGCGCTGATCCGATGCCTCGTACAACTGGCTACCGCGGCAAATCCCTTCGATACCCGGCGTAGTCGCGACATACACCTTGACACCGCGAGCAAGCCAGCCATCGAGACGGCCGATCGCCTGATCGAGCGGGTGTCCGCGTCCGCCGACGTCGGCCGGCCACTCGGCCAGTTCCTCGATCACCAACACGCCGACACTGATCATCTGGAGCGACTTCGACGATCCGGCGTTGCCGATGACGCAATAACCGCTCCGGCCGAACCGCTTCAATTCTCCGGTCGAGCCGCTGGTGTCCCGGCTTTTGCGTGGAGCCACTTTCCGTTTCAGGGTCGGGGTTGCGTCGATGGTCGGTGCCAACTTGGTCTGTTCGTACTTTTTTACCTCCGCCAACGACGGCAGAAAGATCGCCATCGGGCGCGGTTGCTGATCGACCACATAGCCGAACAGGTTGATGCCCGGTTCGCTCTTGCCGGACTGGCGGGAGCCGACGAACACCACCGTGCGCGCAGGGTGATCGAAGGAGAGGCAGTTCATCACTTCGACCAGATAGGGGACGGTGGCATTGCTCCACGGGCCTTCGTTCGGCGAGCCGGCCGGGACGATCCGGTAGCGGTCGGCCCACTCCGCGACGTTCAGACGAGGCCGGGGCAGCAGACCGGATCGGAAACCGCGAAAAAAAATATGCCGAGCATCTCCGTAGTACGACAGAGTCACTTGAAAATGTCCCCCGGATTCCCATCTACAGG
>JBAWVF010000160.1:0-8967 GCA_037147415.1 Rhodospirillaceae bacterium
GACTGGAAGCACACAACATCTAGTGGGTGTGTGCGTTAACCCGATAGGCATGGGCCGAGCGATATGAAATCCCTGGGCTTGATCACAGCGGCAAAGCCTGAGTAAGTCAAGCGCCCGCTCATTTTCCACCCCCTCGGCAATAACACAAACACCGATGCTGCGAGCCATCAAAACTATGGCGCAGACGATGGCCGCGTCGTTTTGATCGGCGCACATATCCAGAATAAAAGACTTATCGATTTTAAGTTTATCAACATCAAGCCGTTTCAAATAGGAAAGGCTCGAATAACCTGTTCCAAAATCATCAATCGCTATCCGTACTCCCATTGCCTTCAGGCGTCGAATAATGTCCAGGCCAAAAGAAATATCATTCATGAGAATTGTTTCAGTCAACTCCAGTTCTAACAGGTGAGGTGACAAACCGGTATCGGCCAGCACATCGGCCACCGTTTTTTCCAGATCACCGCGCTTAAACTGAATAGCCGAAAGATTAACGGAAACGAAGACCTCGGAACGGCCGCTCTCTTGCCAACTTACCGCCTCGCGACACGCTTCATGAAGAACCCACGCCCCGATTGGAACAATCAAACCGGTGGCCTCGGCAATATGAATAAACTGGACCGGGCCGAGCAGGCCGCGTTCAGGGTGGTTCCAGCGAATGAGAGCCTCCGCACCCACGATAGCGCCTGTTGCTATATCAATCTCGGGCTGATAATGAATAACAAATTCCTGTCGTGTTACAGCCGAACGTAACTGTTCCCGAAGAGAAAAGTGCTCAATCACATCAGCTTCAAGCCGGCAATCAAAAAATTGGGAAACATTTCGGCCCGAATCTTTAGCCCGATACATGGCCATGTCAGCCTTACGCAATAATGTATCAAGATCTTGGCCATCATCAGGATAAAGGGCTATCCCGATTGAAGCTGTGATTAATATTTGTCTGCCTTCAATCATAAACGGTAAGGCAATTTCTTCCAAAATGCGGGCGGAAATGGTGGCTATCAATTCAGTTTCGCCTATGTTCGGTAAAACAATAAGGAATTCATCGCCACCGATTCTACTGACCGTGTCAATGCTACGGATGCAGGCTTTAAGCCGCTGCGCGATCTCTCGTAATAAAACATCGCCGGTTTCATGGTTAAGTGAATCATTAATAGTCTTGAAGTTATCAATATCAAGATAGGCGACTGCGACCTTGCTTTCTTCACGATCAATCCGGGCCATCAGTTGTTCCAACCGGTCACGCACGAGGAGCCGATTGGGGAGTCCGGTCAAGGCATCATGGTGTGCAAGAAAGCGAATCTGCTCGGCAGCTCGGTTACGCTCGGTTACATCCCAAACAACGCCTACCAGGCCGGCACAACTTCCGTCGGCCCGAAACAGTGTAGCTTTATGAAATTCAACTTCATGACGATGACCATCATTCCCTTCGAACGCGGTTTCATAAACTTGTATCCCCGGTGATTTCAGAAGGGTAAGATCATGCTTAAAAAATATTTCGCAACTGGCTTGCGGCCACATCTCATAAATAGTATGACCGATCATATTTTCTTCTTTGACATGGAAGAATGTTTCAAAAGCACGGTTGCACCCGGTGTAACGTCCATCGACGTCTTTATGAAAAACAGGAGTGGGAATTGCTTCAAGTAAGCGTTCAATAAAGTGTGTGCGATCCCGTGCGTGCTGCTCCGCACGTTCACGATCGCACACTTCCTGAACCAATCGTTTGTTTGCGGCTTCAAGATCGGCGGTACGGTCCGCAATCAATCGCTCCTGATCACGATTCAGCGCCTCTAAAGCGTCCTGGGCCAACCGTCGCTCTCGAGTTTCATGAAGAAGGTTTGCATTGACCCGCTCCAGATCGCTTCGGCTGGGAACAGCCAATGCTTTCGGCATTAGCGGCCATAGCAATGCCGCCGTTACCAATGAAATAGCCGCAGTCAACGCCTTGGATATGGCTTCAATTCCATAAGACGGAATCCAAAGAGTAATAATAGAAATTACATGAGTTGTACCACAAGCAACAATAAAAGCACCGAATAGAGCTAGGACCCAACGAAACTTTAAGTCACGTCGATGAAATGAAAAATAGATCAATGCCGATGGGATGGAAAAGTAGGAAAGCGCAATCACAGCATCGGACACTACCATTGTCCAGAACAGATCCGGTCGCCAGGTGAGACAAAATCCATGGGGCGTCAGCCCCTCCGAGGAAAGGAACGTCATAACCCAGTCAGACATTACGCTCCTCCCTGAGCCACTCTTTTTCTTAAGCCATCGTAAGGCAATAAATATTACAGGTCCACCCTAAAATAATTTTTCAGCCGGCAAGCCGGTCGAGGTTGGCTAACCTTTGATATAAACCGTTCAACCTCACGCGACAGGGTTGCTGATTGTGAGCCCGAATTATTTGCTGCGATCAGCGTTGCATTTGCGTCTCGCCCGTCTCGCTGGCGGCCCAGGCTACGCCTGAAACTTCTGAATGGATGGAACTTTTAGCCGTTAGGAGTATTGCCTGAGCAACCGTTCAGCATAGATGTTTCGAAAGTAAGAGACGGATATGTTCAGCTCCGGGCGAGGCAAGACGTGGTGCCTCGACGCAAATATTGTCTTTAAGGGTGAGTGGCACCAACGCGCCGCCCGCCTTTCGCTGTGGACCAATCTCGAATTCACAAGGAGCAACACCATGCGCGCATTACCTTTCGTTGTCGCCATGACCTTTCTGGCCTTGAGCACGCTGCCCGCCCAGGCGGCCGATGTCGGCAAAGCGCCTCCGCCCGCGCCTTATCAGGCGGTGTCGAAACTGGTGACGTTGCCGGACTTTCTGCCGGGCATGGGTACGCTCTATGTAGATCCCAAGACTCTGCCGGCGGGACCGTTCCTCGCCTACGCCAAGTCGGGTAAGCTGGTCAGCACGATCTTCATGATACCATTGGAAGATATCAACGCGCACAAGAAGTTCGACGCCTTGAAGACCTCCGGGCACAAAGTCGACCACGTCGATCTCTATTTCAATCCCGGCCATCCGGGCGTGGAGAAGCCGCATTACCACATCGTGCTGTGGCACGTTCCGGAATCCGAGGCAGCTTCGGTCAAGTGAACCTCAGTCGGCGAACTCTGCTGTCGGGAGTGGCGGCAACCGGTGTCGTAATGGGGCACCGTGTCGCCGCCGCTGACGGCTGTTAGCGGCGGCGTGAATCCGTAACTATTCGGCGGTCTCAGCGGGATAGTCGGTTTTGGTCGGACGCATCGTGGTCGGCAGCCCGGGTGTCGGAGCCCGTCCCTTCGAGTGGCCTGTTCCCGGTCATCCGGAATGGCTGGCGGTGACACCGGAGGCTCAACGCGCGTTCCCGTCCGTCGAGGACATTCTGCTGCGCAAGGCGGTCCGGCCTTCCCGATCGGTCTCGACGCCGCGCCTGCTCGGCCTTGCGTGCACGGTGCCCCCCCCATGCCATCGACCAGAGCACGATCCGCGACGCGGCACGCGCCATCTTCGGACCCCGGCTCCGTGATTTTGCACGGCTGGCGCCGGTATTCGACAATGCTCGGTCTGAGCGCCATGTGTGCTCATCGGGTGACGCCTGAAATTATGGCGTTGTCAGCGTTCGATGCTGTCAGCATAATCGAAGGGATTTGGGGTCGCTACGCTGTTCAAGTCCTTATAGTGCATGCTGCTTAAACGCCTGATCGCAGGAGGTTCCCATGGAGTCGATTCAAAATTACGACGCTCTGCCCATGCACTGGGTCGGGGATTGGGCGGGACGGCGCGCGGCTCTGACCCCTGATCGGACCGCTCTTTATGACTCGTTCACTAAAATGACCTTTTCTTTTCGAGACATGAATGATCGAGCGTGCCGGGTCGGAACCTATCTGAGTCGTGTGCTTGGTTTATGCAAAGGGGATGTCCTTACACTGATTTGCCGCAATCGGATCGAAGCAATTGATCTTTACTTAGCCTGCGGAAAACTAGGGATTATTTTAGCCCCCCTGAGCCAACGCTTAAAAAAGCCGGAATTGGATGATCTTCTGACTCGCCTTAAACCTTCGGCGATTTTTTATGAGAACCAATTTGCGGAACTCGTCTCAACGCTATCGATTCCTTCTTCGGCCCGTTCCGTCATAAATTTTGATGATGATCAAGATTTATTCCAATCCATCATTTTGAAGACCGGCCCCGGTGAAATAAATATCCCACTGGCACTGAATGATGTCTGCCTTTATGTTCATACCGGCGGCACGACTGCCGTTCCGAAGATTTGCATTGTTTCATACAGGCAGATGGTTTGGAATTCTTTTGACCTTCTCGCAACGGGAGTCGTTGGGCAATACAAGAATGTGCTGATTACCTTTCCTTTTTTTCACGTCGGCGGATGGAACACTTTTACACCCCTTTTTCATGCCGGCGTCCCGAGTGTCTTGTTGCGTGAGTTTAATGCCGGGTTGATCCTTGAGTTGATTAATGCGGGAAAAGTCGAGAACTTCGGTGCGGTTGAAGCTATGCTGCAATTCTTAATTGCTCACCCCAAATTTGCTGAGACCGATTTTTCGAGTTTAAAAGCCATTACAACAGCTGCGGCACCATGTTCAAAAGCAGTCATGCAGACTTTTCTGGACAAGAATATTCCAATCAGTCAAACCTATGGCATGACAGAGGCCGGTCCCTCTAATTTTTCGTATAATCCACGCTCAAACTCTTTTGAAGAATTATTGACTAATTCTGCCAGCATCGGGACTTCAATGTTTCATTGTGATGCTAAAATTGTTAATCCGGAATCAAGATGTACGGTTGAACCGGGTGACGTTGGCGTCCTCTGTCTAAGAAGCCCCCATAATTTTGACGGCTATCTCGATGACCCCGAGCGGACTAAGAAAATTATTGACCCGGATGGTTGGATTTTTACAGGTGACTTGGCGGTTGAAGATTTGGATGGCTTGATTTACATTAAGGGACGTGCCGACAATATGTTTATCTCCGGGGGTGAAAATATTTCTCCGGAAGAAATCGAACAAGCCCTGATGAAGCATCAAGCCGTAGCCGGGGCGATTTGTGCCGCGATTCCCGACTTGAAATGGGGGCAAGTCCCGATCGCGCTCGTGGTTTTGCATTCAGGCAAAAGCGCATCTGAAGAGGAGCTAAAATCAATATGTCGTGAATATTTGGCGGGTTACAAGGTTCCAAAACAGATCAAATCGACCACGGAGTTACCTCTTACCGGTGCCGGAAAGTTGAATCGCCAAGCCGTCGCCTCAGTATTTCCTGATTGTTCGGTAATTTAACCTTACCGGTACTTTAACCTTAATTATCGCAAACACGCTTAGCCGAGGCTTTCACCTGCGGCCCCCGGTAGGATCAACAGCAAGATGGCGAACTCTCGGCATTACTTTCGGTTGCATCACTGAATGCCGATTGGCCAGACTCTGCGGATACCGCCGGGCTTGCCGATGGGCCAGGACGCGATTCGGCGCAAGCCGGTGTCCGTCCATGCGAACAATACGGTTTCCCCGACAACGGAGGGCAGACCGAATGCGGCGACGGTGAGAAATCCGGTGGACAGTCCGAACCCGATCATGGCGTCGGCGCCGGCAGGACGCCCCGTTTGGCCGGGGACGGCTGATCCGATCAGTGTGAAAGAGGCCGCCACGACGAGCGCGGCGGTCGTCCCCGCGAGACCCGGAAGCCCCACCACGGCCCGCCTTTCCTTAAATATGCACCATCCCCGAATGCAGGATGCCATAAATCCCGATATAAATCAGATAGATGGCGACGATGAAGTTGAGCAGTCGCGGCATGAGCAGGATCAGTAAGCCCGCAATCAAAGCAATGATCGGCTGAGTTTTGCCAGCAAGTTCCATGAAAGATTCCATGTCGGAGCCTCCTCGGAGTATAGTTGCGCCGGTTCACATGACTAATGAAGCATGAAAATGTCGAAGATGAGAGACACAACCGTTAGCGTCCTATACGTCGCTTCTTATAGTTACAATACTTGCGACAAACAGGCCGTATTTTTGAGTGGTTTATATTGCGGCGACACCACTGCTCAATGATATTATCCGCTTCACTTAGATAAACGTCGACATTATGGACTAGGCTGCCACGACTATCGGTATATCGACCGGCCGTAAGGGCGCTCTGCTTCAGGATAGGCCAATATGCTGTCGAGAGCGGTGGAATCCCGCTCATACGCTGAATCGCTTTATCTTACGGTTAGCCGAGAAAATATCACTTTTAGTTAACAGATTCATAACTTCCCGGCCAATCGCGCCGGACGATCTCATAGAGGCAAGGGGCTTAAATTATGACTGATTCTAGTAATGGCTATCTCTTTATTGTGGACGACGAACCAACAAATTTCTGTATACTTTGGCAGCGGCACCAAAGCCGATGCTCTGGCATATGGCAGCTGCGGACAACCGATCATTTCTCCGTAATTTACGAGACCCTCTCGCGCCCATGGGATAATTTGACGATGACGTTACCGCCTTGGCCCTCACCAGAGAACTTTGAGAACTTACTTCGAAGGTGACGTAACCCTGCACGGGTGAAAACGGGTATGGCCGTCGAATCCAATTCGGGCTATCCTCGCCGCCATGAACGATGCCCCTGCGATTTTATCCACTACTGCTCTGGCTGACGCCCTCGCGGCGGCGGAAGAGTTCGCATCCTACTCTTTATCTGATGGCACACGCGACGCTTACCGCAGAGCCTTCTCCCTGTTCAGGGACCGTTGCGACCGGCTCGGCGTGCCCTCCCTACCCTGCTCGGTCGAGGATTTGTCGGCTGTCATCGGGGCAATGGCCAAAGAGGGTCGCTCGGCGGCTCGGCTCGGTGTGATTCTGGCGGCAGTCGGCATGGCTCACCGTCTGGCCGAAATGCCGGATCCGACGACATCGCAGAAGGTTCGCCTGCTCATCAAGGGCGTCCGCAATATTCGCGGCACGGCGTCCGCTCGGCGGCAGCCGCTTTACGCCCTGCTCCGTCCCGACCAAACCAGCTCTGACTTGGAGCGCGTCCTTGCCGGCATCCCCGATTTTACCCTGGTCGGCAGAAGAGACCGCGCCCTCCTGCTCATCGGCTTCGCGGCGGCGCTGAGGCGATCCGAGCTGTGCGCCCTGACCGTGCATGATGTGGAGCCGACCGAACGCGGCATCATCCTCACGATCCGCCGTTCGAAAGGTGACCAAGCCGCCCGGGGTCAGATGGTTACCCTGCCCTTCGGCAGCTCGCCGCACTGTCCGGTCGGTGCCCTGACAGCCTGGACGGCGGCCGCGCACATCACCGAAGGGCGTCTCTTCCGCGCTATCGATCGCCACGGCAACCTTGGGGAGACGCTCTCGCCCGGAGCGGTCGCCCTTATCCTCAAACGACGCTTGAAATTCGCCGGCCTCGACCCGAGCGCATTTTCGGCCCATAGCCTGCGTAGCGGCTTCTTGACGAGCGCAGCCGATAACGGTGCGAACGTGTGGGACTTGATGAGCGTGTCGCGCCATAAGGATGTTCGGACCTTGCAAAGTTACGTCAAACGGCGGGAAGGCTTCGAGCACTATCCCGGCAAAGGCCTTCTCTGATAATCCCGACCAAGGACACTTGAGTTCCCGTCGCATGACATTGTTTCTATTAAATTAGATTAACTTGTATCAGGCTGACCGCTTTATATATCGGCGTTGTTTAATTGTTCCTCTTGCTACTTGGCATATTCCTGTGCAGACTTGGTACAACATGCCTGATGGAGAGGGTGATGCTTTCAAAAGTATCTATTAAGATCAGGCTATCCGTGGCCTTTGCACTCCTGGTCGGCCTATCGGCGATACTGGGTTCCGTCGCCTTTCAGAGCGTTGACACGTTGGCAACGGTAACCGGCAGGCTTTACAAGCATCCCTTCACCGTAACCAATGCACTGGCCGCGGCCAACGGTACCCAACAAGTGACGGCGGCCATCGGCAACGTCGCTCGTGCAATGGACGAAACCGGACGGAACGCAACCGACGTTCTGTCGGGTGTCGAAGCGCTGGGTCGGCAGGCAAATATGCTCGACCGGAAAATCGACGGCTTCCTGCAAAAAATCCGGGTGTGAGACTGACAGTGCCGGAGCGGAGCGACAGAAGTTCAGGCCCCGCTCCCCCCCTGTCATGAAATACACCGTGCAACGGGATCATCGCACTAGAAAAGATCGGTGGGGTTATGAAACCTGATTTCAGAATTTATATACTCTTCATCACCCTTTGCTGTACCCCGTTTTCTTCGGCCCGCGCCGTCGAGGCACCGCCTGCCAATTCCTGGCTTGGCTCCGCTCTCGGACTTTCCAAGCAAACAAAACTTACCTTGTCCGATGCAGAGCTACAAAGCTTGGGCTGCATGGTCGGCGGATTAGCGGTTACCACCGCAGGTATCCTCTTCGGCGGTGCTGCCATCGTCGCCTCGGGTGGCCGCAATGCCGCCACGGCCGGAAAATTGGCGGTGCCGGTCATCGCCGCCGCCACGATGGCGGGTTGCATGGTCGGCAACTCGTCCGCCCTTGGTATTGCCTGGTTAAATCGAAACTGGGAAATCCTTGCCGGCAAAGTCGTTAACGCCTTGCCGGAGGTTCCCGACATCAAGCTTTTACCCACCAAGCCCTGACCCGTTCACTGGCTTGTCGTCGGGATACACCGTGACCTAGCCGACGAATGGAGCTTCGTCGGGGCCGACCTTCAAGCTGGAACATTGGTCGGCGTGCTTACGGACTTCGTTGCCAGGGACGGGGCGGTCTATGCCGTCTATCCCCACTCCCGGCATCTTTCGCCCAAGGTCCGGGCCTTCGTCGATTTTCTGGCCGAACGATTCGGCCCGCGGCCCTATTGGGACATGATCGAGTAATAAAGTTCAGACGACTACGGTTTGACGGCTTCGGTTCGGCGTAATGATATTAGATAGATTGCACCATGCCTATCGGCTTGACGCACACACCCACTAGATATAGTATTTTCCAG
>JBAWVF010000161.1:0-8858 GCA_037147415.1 Rhodospirillaceae bacterium
TGTCACCAAAGATTCTCCTTGCGCTAAAGCGGCCGTCCATACATGTCGCGCGGCACTACACCGGGACTCTGTCCGGAAGGCGGAAAAGGCCAGAAAAATAGCCGCATAAGGGCGGTTTTTCGCTCATTTTACCCCGCGCCCCCAGGGCGTTCAGCGCCAATTTCGGATTTCGCAACAGGCTCCTGGGCGCAATCTTTGTGTGGCATTTTCTGGCCGTCTTATCGTTTCGTCGGACCAGAGGGTAGCTCCTATCAGAATTGGGATCGAGTAGATAATTTCAAGCGCACTCATGTCATCATGTTGATATGATTGTGATATTTAGGATGAGGGAGTCTATGATGGGCGATATAGAAGCGCATGAATCTCTACCGAAGCCCCTCCTCCAGCTACCCACGTAAAACAGCAAAAGCCAATTTTGATGCCAGATGGTGAAGTTATGATCGGAACACAATGGTCCGACTTAAAACAAAACTAACCACGGTGTAAACAAAGACGGCCATTAACTGAGCCAAAATAGCCGATGCCTGGAAACTATTGATCAAGATCAGTAACACGATTAAATTACAGGAGTAAGCGATGGCCATAGTCAGTGCAAACCGTACAATGGTAGGCAAGACGGCTCCGCGATGGTTAAAAGTTATGCGTCGATGGAGAATAAAACTGATCCCGAAACCGACGCAGTAGCCAAAGACATTCGCCGCGACAGGAGACATGGCCAGCACTTCCATGCCCGACACGATGATCGCGTAGCCGACCAGTGTGTTAACGATTCCAACGGCAACGAAGCGAATCGCCTGGCCCCGGACCGCCGCGTGAGCCGTCATGCCGCTCTCCGGGCCTCAAGCACATACTGCGCCCCCAACGGCACCCCGGCCAACAGTCCTTCCCACCGCCTGAACCAAGCCAAAAAACGGGGAAAGAATATCCGGTAGCGGACGGAAGCCTCGACAAATCCAGCCTTCAGCACGTGTCGCCGCAGTATTCGAGATGAAATCAGTCGGGCGTTACAGTCGAAAGGACAGGTCTTGACGGCATGGCGCGTCAAGGGATTCCAGGGATTGTGTTCAAATATAAATAACCGGCCGCCGGGGGCCAGTAACCGGTGTAAGTCTTTCAACGTCGCTTCATGCTCGGACCAGGAGATGTGGTGAAAAACACAGGCCGTAAATACGACGTCGAAGCTGCCGCCCGCAAGCGGTATTGGTACGCCGCTGATCAGTTGATAATCCGCCGCGTCGGGAAAGCGCTCCCGCGCCACCGCCAGCGAGCGCGCCGAGATGTCGACCGCCGTGAGTTGGGCATCTGGAAAATACCGGCGCAGATATTGAACCGAGTTGCCGATGCCGGTGCCGAAGTCGAGAATCCGCCGACCGGCCTCTGCCGGAACGCCGCTTAGCGTGGCCGCAACATCGGCAACCTTATATTCGTGGAAAAATTCAGGATCCTCACCCGAAATTTGAATATTCCGGGCATGAGACTGATAATATTCATCTGCGAACCGGTCGAATTCACTGATATCCATCACTAAACCTGTGTCTCCGAGGGCACCGAAACTGTTTCGTCTTGCCGCCTGATCTGGCGGATCAGGAACAGCGGGCGACGCTTGACCTCAAGAAAGATGTGAGCGACATATTCGCCGACAATACCGAGGCAAAAAAGCTGTACGCCGCTGAGCAAAAGCAGGCTACCGAGCAGGCTGGTCCAACCCTGAACAGCATTACCGGCAAGCCACCCGACCGCTACATAGAATAAAAGTAGCAATGCAAGCGCCATGACAATTAAAGCAATATGGATGGTGACTCGAATCGGCCTCAGTGAAAATCCGATAATCGCATCACGGGCAAAGATAAGCATCTTGCGCAGCGGATACTTGGTGACGCCGGCAACCCGCTCGTGACGATCATAGAGCAACGCAACTTGATGATAGCCGACCCAGCTGACCATGCCGCGAAGGAACCGACTTTGTTCCGGCATGGAAAGAATAGCGTCGACCGTCTTGCGGTTCATCAAACGGAAGTCTCCGACATCACGGGGGATATCAACGTCCGAGAGAGATTGCAGAATGCGATAAAACAGGCTTGCCGTCGTCTTTTTAAACCAAGTCTCACCGGCCCGCGCGGCACGCTGGCCATAGACGACGTCTGCCCCCTCGTCCATGGCCGCCATCATCGGCCCCAACAACTCCGGCGGATCCTGCAGGTCCGCGTCGATGATCATGACCCGGGGACCGCGAGCAAAGCTCAGGACGGCGGTAACCGCCATCTGGTGACCGAAATTACGCGACAAGTTAATCCCGACAACATGGCTGTCGCGCTCAACCAAACTGTCGATCAGGGACCAAGTTTGATCCTTGGACCCGTCATTAACCAGGATCAGTTCGTAAGACTCCCCGACGACGGCCTTAATAGCGTCGGTTGCACGCCGGTAAAGGGCCTCGATTGATTCCTGTTCATTGTAGCAGGGCACCACGACCGAAACGGCGAAATCGGGTTTAACCATGACTTTACCTATCCCTACGGCTAAAAGTGTGTTGGTCGGGCGCCGACGCTATCTGAAAGGGGCTTGTCGGGTACATAATACCTTTGCGCGAAAGCCATGATTTCATCACCCCAAGGCGGACCGGCCTGCATCAGGCGCACCCCGCCCAACAGTAAAGTTACCAAGCAAATCGCCGGCAGTCCCAAATAATAGGTGCTCGCCGGCCAAACCAATAGCCCAGGCATCATGGATACCCCGAGCGCCAGAACAAGCCCGACATCGAGATGACGGCGCGCACGGTCGCGGGCTCCGGCAAGAAGCCCGATAGCAAACAACAGCAGAGAAGCTTTACTGTCCGAAACCATCTTGGTTAGTTTCGCAAACAGGGTGCGGGCGATAAATCCCGGATCATCAATGGCGATTCGGCGGACTTCCGTGCGCAATATTTTCTCGTAACGTTGCGACAAGTAATACGCCTTCGGATCGACTGACCGCACGAAGTCGGAGGCAACCGTGTCACTGTATTCGGGTACGCCGTGGGTATTGGGTAGAAAAGCCAAACCGATGTAAACGCTGTGCCACAGCGGGTGAACGGCCGATACCGGTTGATAGCACGACGCGTTCGCCATCAGATACCGGTCTCTTATGGTGACCAGCGAGAACAGGGATTGCATGCCGAGCCAAATAACCAAAAGGAATATGACGCCATCCCGTAACCTGCTCCACCAGGGAGCGGCAAAATTCAGCAGCAAGACGGTCAAGGTAAACACGATGACCGGTGCCGCGCTGTGAGAACGGGCAAACTCGAAATAAGGCACCATGCCCCCGACGGCTATGACAATGGCCGTCATGCCCCGCCCGGCGATCGCTCCCGGTTTCATGCCCAGGGCGACAAGGGGAATAAGCATTAAGGGCGCACAAATATTGAGCAGATAGACGTCCCCGATTGACCGGGCTTTACTGAAAAAAAGCGCGATAATAATCGAACAGGCTGCGGTCACGAGCAGGCGGCGCGGGCTGCTGTCAAACCATGTGAAAAAGCAAATCAACGCAACAAGCGCAGCCCCGAAACAGAGTCCATAATAAAAGACATGAGTGGCTGAGTAAATCTCAAGATTGAGCCAGCGAGCCAGAACCGGTATATAATAATAAATTCCGACGTCATCGGTTTGACCGGCGGCCGATAAATTGTTACCGATTTTAGCGACCAGCGGAACGCCGGTCGCGTTAAGCCCGGCGAAAGCGGAGTCGAGTTGTTGCAGTCGGCTTTCCATTATTTGCATTTGCAATATCCTAATGTACTGAATTCGTACCGTAGCCTTCCGGCATGCGGATACTCACTTGCCGAGCCAGCGTAAAAAGCCTGCGCCGTATCGACATGCGTAGTTCCAGAGAATGCCGCAGGCCATGGTCTTTGACCTTATTGAAAAGCTTTTCCTGTCCGGGCAGTCCGAACGAAAGAACCCGCACCACACCGATCAGCGCAGCGATGACACACACCCCGCGCACGCCGAGATAGTAGGGAATTGCCGGCCATACTAATAATCCGGGCGCCATCGCCGCTCCCAACGCAAGCACCAGACCGACATCGAATCCGCGCCGGTCCGGGTCCCGGATCCCGCCAAGCAAGCCAAAGACAAACAGAATAAGTGAAGCTTTGGTGTCAGAGACAATCTGAGAAAATTTAGCGTAGAGGGTTTTAAGCATGAACATCGGATCGATCATCGCGATACGAACCACTTCGTCACGCAAGATACTTTCATATCTCGGGCTTAAATAACCGGCCGCGGGATCGACCGTCCTGACGAAAGCGGAGGCCACGCTATCGGAATATTGCGGTATACCGTAGTTGTTCGGTAAATAGGCCAATCCGATATAGATGCTGTGCCAAAGCGGATGACTCGTTACCACCGGATGATAGGACCGGTCCACGGAATTTAAATAGCGATCCCGGTGCACGATCAGCGCGGTCGTCGCCATGACTCCGAACCCGAGCGCAAACATGAAGATCGCTATATCCCGAAACCGGCGGCGCCACGGGACTCCGGCTCTCTGCGCGAGCGCGACCAAAGTAAAAATCGTCACCGGTGCGGCGCTGTTGGAGCGGGCAAAATCAATGAAGGCAATCAGGGGGGCGATGATCAACAAGACCGCCGTCAACCCCTCGGTTTTATTGACACCCGGCCGCAACACCCACAAAACCAGCGGCAACAATAACAAAGGCGCGCAAAAATTAATCAAATAAACGTCAGTATGGGGCCTGACACCGGCAAAACAAACCTTAAGCGCATACAGGCCGACGCCCAACGCAATAAGTCGGCGCGAACTATCATTAAAACAGAGAAAAACATATGTTAGGGATACCGCAAAAGCAGCAAAACACAATCCATAATAGAATACATCAACCGCCATATTAAGATCGATTTGCAACCAGCGGGCCAGGTAGGGAATATATAAATATGTCCCGATGTCATCACCGAACCCGGCCGGTCCAAGGACTGCACCGGTCTTTTGTACTAATGGCTCCCCGGTCGCATTAAGACCGGCCATGGCCCATTCAAGTTCAGACTGACGCGACTCCATGATCTGCACAGGCCTGTTTCTCCCTTAACCGATTAGAATACAAACAAAAAATTTAAGGTGTCCTTACCATCCGTTCGCCGAGCCTGTCAAGGATGCGCTCACAATGTCGATCCCAGGTATAGGTGCGCAACACTTCCGCGCGAGCGGTTTGTCCCAACCGGGCGCGGCGTCCGGCATCGGCCAGCAGGACTTCCAGACCTTTGCGAAGGGACTCGGCTTCACCCGCTTCGACCAGCCAGCCGGTGACGTCGTGTTCGATCACCCGGCCCATCTGTCCCAGTCGCGAGGCCACGACCGCCCGACCCATCGCCATGTATTCGAACAGCTTGGTGGGCGAGCCGAAGAAAGTGGTGCCGTCGGGATTAGGCACTTGAGGAGAAACCAGAATATCACAGGCCGCGAGGTGGCGCGGGCTTTCGGCTTGCGGCACCACCCCGGTGAACGCGACACGCTCGGTCAGGCCCGACGCCCGCACCATTTCCCTCACGCGCGGCAAGGTGACGCCGTCGCCGATCAGCAGCAGGCGGGCCTCCGGAAAACGCGCGGACAGCCGGAGGAAAGCCGAGACCAGGACTTCGGCGCCGTGCCAGGGACCGAAGGAACCGATAAAGCCGATAACCGGCTGATCGGCGCTCCAGCCGAGTTCCCGGCGTACCGCGCTGCCGTCGAGATCGGAAGAAAACCGTTCGGGATCGACACCGTTGGGGTTGACCAGAATCTTGTCCGGCGCAACCCCCATCGCCTCCAGCCAGGGCGCCATCGCTTCGCTGACCACGACGACCAAATCCGCCACCGCGAGATTGGTTCGCTCGATCCGTTCGGCCAAGGCCTCGCGCGCTAACGGGCGTCCCCAATGCCGAGCGATCCAGACCTCCGGTCCGTTATATTCGATGACTAAGGGCACGCCGAGCCGGCGCGCCAGCAATGCGCCCGTAATATTGCCGATACTGTAGCGCTGATAGAAAAAGGAGACGGCGCGTCCGCTGATACAAGCCAGCGCCTGCCGTTCGAAATCGAAGGAACTGACAAGTTGCGGCAACTCGCGAAAGTCCCAAAACCGGGTCGGCGGGGCCAGGGCATGCCGCTCCACGCCGGCGGGAAGTCCGGGCACGGTATCGGCCATCAGGCATACCAAGCCGGGATGGCGTTTGAACAAACTGCCGACCACACCCAATGTGTGCGCGAGCGCTCCACCCATCTCCAGCCCGAACCACAAATCGGTGCGGAGATAGACCGGCACACCATGTCTCGGATCATCTCGAGCCGGGGCCGGCGTCGATGGCTCGGCCAACCGATCCAGGGCGCGCTCGACCGAGCGGATCAAGGCGCGTACGCTCAGAGCGTCGGTGAGAAAGCCCAGGGCTCGCCGGACCAACCACAGCAGAGATACCACCTCAACCCGTCGGCGATCGACGAGACGACAGCCGCCGCGGCTGATGAACCGCAGCATTAATCCGGTCAGAAGCGGCCGGTTCAGCACCTCCAGCCCTGGGACGCGCAACTCGACATCGCGAAAACGCCCAGGATAGCGCGTGACACCCTCCCGACGCACCGTCGCGATCAATTCCGCCAAGTCCATCACCTTTGTCGAACCCCCGGCAACCCCAGGGTCGGTCGGCGCGACGTGGCCTGCCGTCAGGATCAACCGATCCTCCGACCATTGCGGTATCATTCGGAAAATCCCCCGGTAACGCGAGTTCTGGATATTAAAACGCGCCGCTTCCGTGCAACTGCGGCGCTGATATCTGCCTGGACGAGCCCCAGGAACTATGCTATAGGCGCCGTCGATAAAGCAAGCCTGACCGGCGGCAAGGCGGCCAAATATCCTTGGAGTTTTCGCGGCATTTCGGCGGAGGAATTGTGAGTAGTCAAGCCGTAAACCGGGGTTCGATCCTGGTGGTTATGGGAACCCGTCCGGAAGCCATCAAATTAGCTCCGGTGGTTATAGAGTTGCGACAGCATTTCGGCTCGGAACTGAAGGTGTGTTCCACCGGACAGCACCGCACCATGCTTGAAGAAGTTCTGCGTAACTTCGAGATTACCGCCGACTATGACTTGAATGTCATGCGCCCGGCACAAACCCTGACCGACGTGACTGCGGCCGTGCTGCGCGGCATGCATGATCTTTTGGCTGAATTGCAGCCGCGTTGGGTCATTGTCCAGGGCGACACCACGACCAGCATGGCCGCTGCTTTGGCGGCGTTTTATCAACGAATTCCGGTTGCCCACGTTGAAGCGGGGCTGCGCACCGGCGACATGATGAATCCATGGCCGGAAGAATTAAACCGCCGTTTGACCGGTGTGATCGCGGCCCGCCACTATCCCCCGACCACGCGCGCACGCGACAATTTGCTGCACGACGGGGTTGATTCGGCTGCGGTACTGGTGACCGGCAATACCGTGATCGATGCGCTGATGTATATGGTCGAGCGGCTGGACCGCGACGCCGCCTTATGCGATTCTCTCGACCGCCGGTTTGCCGGGCTGGATGGTACTCGACGGATGATTCTGGTCACCGGCCATCGCCGTGAAAGCTTCGGTGATGGTTTCCGACGCATTTGCACCGCACTTGCTCAGTTATCGGACCGCTCCGATCTTGAAATCGTCTATCCGGTCCATCTCAATCCCAATGTACAGCAGCCCGTGCGCGAGATTCTCGGGGATCGCTCAAGGGTTCACCTGATCGAGCCGGTTGACTATGCCACCATGGTCTATCTCATGCGACGTAGCCACCTTATCCTTACCGATTCCGGCGGCATTCAGGAAGAGGCGCCCTCTCTCGGCAAGCCGGTCCTGATCATGCGCGATACCAGTGAACGGCCGGAAGGAATCGAGGCCGGAGTGTCACGCCTGGTCGGAACCACGGTCCGGGGTATCGTCCAGGCGACGCAAAGTCTGCTGGATGATGAAAACGCTTATTCCGCCATGAGCCGCGCCGTAAATCCCTTCGGTGACGGCACCGCCGCCCGCAAAATTGCAGAGAACCTGATAAATGAGCCATAAGTTCGAAACGATTTCGGTGATCGGTCTCGGCTATGTCGGGCTGCCCACCGCGGCTACGTTGGCCTCGCGCGACGTAAAGGTGATCGGTGTCGACATCCGGCAGGATGCCGTCAGCCGGATTAACGAGGGCCGCAGCCATATCCTTGAGCCGGATCTCGACATCATCCTGCAAGCCGTGGTCGCCGCCGGCAAGCTGCGCGCGGTTACCCGCCCGGAACCGGCCGACGCCTTCCTGATCGCGGTGCCGACCCCGGTGCGGCCGGACCACACGCCGGACATGCACGCGGTCGAAAGCGCCACGGATTCCTTGATCGATGTGCTTCGACCCGGCAATCTGGTCGTCCTGGAATCGACCTCGCCGGTCGGCACCACGAAGCGTCTGGCGCAACTGATCGCCGAGCGTCGCCCGGACCTGCGTTTGCCGGGAATCGGCGACGACGAGCCTAACATTTTTATGGCCTACTGCCCGGAACGCATCCTTCCCGGTCAAACCTTGCGCGAGTTGATCGACAACGACCGCATCATCGGCGGCCTGGATCGGGCGAGCGCCGAGCGGGCGCGCGAGCTTTACTCGCTGTTCTGCCGGGGTGATTTGCCGTTGACCGACGCATCCACGGCCGAAATGGTCAAGCTGACCGAAAACGCCTACCGCGATGTCAACATCGCCTTCGCCAACGAAGTATCGATGGTCTGTGATCGGGCGCGTCTCGACGTGTGGAGCGTTGTCAGCCTGGCCAATCATCCATGCCTATCGGCTTGACGCACACACCCACTAGATATAGTATTTTCCAGAA
>JBAWVF010000162.1:0-8715 GCA_037147415.1 Rhodospirillaceae bacterium
CACACTCATTCCAGAGCCGCACGGCACGCTGGAGGTACTCGACGCCGGGTGCGGAACCGGATTGTGCGCCCCGGTGCTTCGGCCGTTTGCCCGCCACTTGACCGGAATCGATGTTTCGGAACGCATGCTCGATCTGGCCCGTCAACGCGGATTATACGACCGGTTGATCCGAGCCGAGTTGACGGAAGCGTTGGCCGAACGCGAAAACTGTTTCGACCTGATCGCAGTCGCCGACGTACTGTGTTATCTGGGCGATCTGAAACCGGTAATTGCGGCCCTGGCCCGGGCGTTGCGTCCCGACGGAGCGCTTGCGTTCACAGCCGAACAGGCACCCGATCCGAATACGGCATACCGATTAGCCGCCCACGGGCGCTATTTACATGGAGAATCCGCCCTGCGCGCCCTGCTTGGCGCCGAGGGGCTCACCGTGGCCGGGCTTTCGGTCGCTAATTTACGCAACGAAGACGGACAGCCCTCGCCCAATTTGGTCATGCTGGCCACCAAATCGACCGGGCATTCTTAAAAAATCGTTGCAGATCGGTCGATAAGAGTTAATACAGAGACGAATTTTCGGTAGCCTGACCAGATACTACCGAAAGGTGAAGAGTTTCCGGAGTCGTCGAATGACCGAAGTGGCGCACTTTACCGAAGACGACTACAGCGAGTTAAACCGCTTTATCGCCCGTACTCCGCGTGGCCGCGCTTTCCTGAAGGAACATGAACGCCGCTCGCAGAAACTGGCCGCCGAAGAGGTGATTCGACTCATTAATGAGCTGCGTGAAAGCTGGCATCAACACAACCAGTCCGTTGACGCCTCCACCCAGGTAGAAGTGCTGCGGCGCGAGCTGCTGGATATGAGTGCTTCGATCGTGCATGCCAGGCGCGAGATTTCATCCCTGCGGCCCAAGGATGCCGGCCCCGGTGATGGCAGCGATCGTATCGTTACCGCTACGAATGAACTGGACGCAATTGTTCAATCAACCGAACGTGCGTCTTTCGATATACTCAATGCGGCCGAGCGCATTCTCGATCGCTGCGGAAAATTGCGTGCCGCCGACGCTCCGGCCGATCTTTGTACCGATATCGATAACGAAATCACCAACATCTTCACCGCCTGCTCGTTCCAGGATATAACCGGCCAACGCACCACCAAAGTCGTGAACGCGCTTCGCTACATTGAGCAGCGAGTCGGCGCCATGATTTCGATTTGGGGGGTGGACAGCTCGAAACCCGAAGTGGATGACGACGACGCCGATACCCGCCCGGACGCCCATTTGCTCAACGGTCCCTCCGACAGCGGCATCGATCAGGGCGAAATCGACCGTTTACTCAATGGGGAAGCCCCTTCCGAGCCTTCCCCGGCCCCCGCTTCTCCCCCGCCGCCGGCCAAACCGAAAGCGGCAAAGGCTGCAAAAGCGCCGCCGGCACCGCCACCCGAAATGGCCCCGGCGATCAGTCAGAACGATATCGATTCCATGTTTCCGTGAACCACCCTTTCTTTCGGAGCCGGGGCGGTGCTATACAACTTTCACCGTTTCCCGCGCCCACCCCTCCCGGGAGTCATCCGCCCCATGAGCAAAATCAAGGTGGTCAATCCGATCGTCGAGCTTGACGGCGACGAAATGACCCGCATTATCTGGCAGTTCATCAAAGACAAGCTGATCCTGCCCTATCTTGATCTTGAACTGAAATATTACGACCTGGGCATTGAAAGCCGCGACAAGACCGACGACAAGATCACCGTCGAGTCCGCCGAGGCGATCGCCAAATACGGCGTCGGTGTCAAGTGCGCGACCATCACGCCCGATGAAGCGCGCGTCAAGGAATTCAACCTCAAGAAGATGTGGAAGTCGCCCAACGGCACCATCCGCAATATTCTTGGCGGTACCGTCTTCCGCGAACCGATCATCTGCCGCAATGTTCCGCGTTACGTCCCGGGTTGGACCAAGCCGATCATCATCGGCCGTCATGCCTTCGGCGATCAGTACAAGGCGACCGATTTCGTCGTCCCCGGCGCTGGCAAGCTGACCATCAAATGGACCCCCAAGGACGGCGGCACGCCGATCGAACACGAAGTGTTCGATTATCCCGGCCCCGGCGTTTCGCTCAGCATGTATAATTTGGACGAGTCGATCGCCGGCTTCGCCCATGCCTGCTTCCTCTATGGTCTGGACCGCGG
Source organism: Rhodospirillaceae bacterium (assembly GCA_037147415.1). Lineage (GTDB taxonomy): Bacteria > Pseudomonadota > Alphaproteobacteria > Azospirillales > Azospirillaceae > BOG-933. The sequence goes on from JBAWVF010000162.1 coordinate 2,180, forward strand.
CTATTCGGTCTATCTTTCGACCAAGAACACCATCCTGAAGGCCTATGACGGGCGCTTCAAGGATATCTTCGAGCAAATCTTCGAAAGCGAATACAAGAGCAAGTTCGCGGCGGCGCGGCTTGTTTACGAACATCGCCTGATCGATGACATGGTTGCTTCGGCGATCAAGTGGGAAGGCGGCTTTGTTTGGGCCTGCAAGAACTACGACGGCGACGTACAGTCCGACGTGGTGGCGCAGGGCTTCGGTTCGCTCGGCCTGATGACGTCGGTCTTGATCACCCCCGACGGCAAAACCGTCGAGGCGGAGGCCGCTCACGGCACGGTAACCCGCCATTATCGCGAGTACCAGAAAGGCCGGGAGACCTCGACCAACCCGATCGCCTCAATCTTCGCCTGGACTCAGGGCCTGACCTATCGCGGCCGGTTCGACGGCACCCCCGAAGTGTCGCGCTTCGGCGCCACTCTGGAAAAAATCTGCGTCGACACCGTCGAGTCGGGTTTCATGACCAAAGACTTGGCGATTCTGATCGGCCCCGACCAGCCTTGGCTCACCACCAAGCAGTTCCTGCACAAGTTGGACGAGAACCTGAAAAAGGAAATGAGCGACTGGTAAGCCGCTCATTCACCGCTTCACCCCCGGCCGCTTTCACCCCCGGCCGGGGGTTTTGTTTTTACCCCCCTGGCACCGCGCTATTTGCTTTGTTTGGCGAAGAGCGGCCCATCGGCCGTCTCGTCCGGATAGCAAATTCTTAACTTCTCACCGTTTCGGCATTCAAAGCGCATGTTCAAATGAAGAAGATCAACATAGTCGTAGGTGTGGAGCACATCCGCGTTCCACCGCAAGGCTGACGCCAAGTGAATTGCGTCCTGCCATTTTTGCAACCCGCCTACTGTCCTGAATAATTCACGAGCGAGGTCGGCAATATCAACGGTAAGCGGGATTAATTTAACAAAAGGCTGCCGAAACAGGTCGCTGATTGTCTTGGCATGCTGCGCGCTTAGCGGCTTAGAATCGTATTTTTCGAACTTATCGATCCTACGCACTTCAACCAAAGATAGTGTTGATGTCCAAAGCTCGTAGTCACCCTTGCTTGCACGCGTGTAAAGAATCTCCAGCTCCTGCTTTTTATCAGATTCACCATTTAAGAATCCAATCCAAGCGCAACTGTCCCAATATAGCCTGATACACTTAGCCAAGATCATCACCCCTTAGCAGGCGAAGGTGCTCTTGAACTGAACGCCCTTGGAGTATGTCAATATCCCGAAGGTCAGAAATACTAACGTTTGTCCATGGCATGTCTTCAGCCGTTTCGGCATCGACTTTCTTTAAAGACCCGTCGGGACCATAGTGGAGGGCACCGCTGACGAGCAAGCGTTGCCCTTCCCACGCTTCACCCCATTTATGGCTAGGGCCAAGTTCTTCCGCCAATTCAGCACTCAGAACGCATGTAATCTTGTCCCGAGACAAGCGTTCAATCACGGTAAGCGCCGGCTTTCCATGCCAACTCGTGACCCTTTGCACTTCGACTTCGACAGAGCCGAACTCGGTTCTGCGGCAATCAATAATAGCGGCATCACGATCCAGCTGAATCTGTTCCAATGTATGGACCGCCGTCCTCGCGTTGGACGGAACGACGTTAAATGGCTCTTTATCGTCAATTTTTATTTCGGTACGCCCTACACCATTCAGGTTCCTTTGAAACACTTGCTTCAGAGGCAAAGCCATATCATAATTAATGCGATCTGACTTCCGCCCCTCAAGTAAATCCTTAATGGTATCTTCGAACGTTGTGGTAGCCTGGGTTGCTTCCCTACCGACGAAAGCTTCTGGATCGATCGAAAATGCTTCAACCGTGACAGTGAATGGCGGAGAGTTGGTATGCGCCTCCGTTAAGCGCCAAACGATTTGGCGCTTCTCCCCTTCCGCCGTTTCCGCCCTCTCCAGAGCCTCAACGATATCCAGCACCTGACGCATTGCATCGGACACGGACAGATACTCCGCGCCAAGCGCAGAGGGATGGACCGTGATTGAAAGCGACTTCGTCATGTCAATCGAGCCATCGCTTAGGCCGCTTTACGCGGTCATCGTTGAACATGGTACGACAGCCTTATTCTCCACGGTACCCTTCGGCACCGCAACAGTCTGTCGGCCAATCTTGAATCTACGCTCATTGCACCGAAATTCAACGCCACGATGGAGTGTTGAATTTTTGTCCGTAGCATGTGCTCTGTTTACCCCCCTGCCCCGGCCGCCGCTTTGCCTGCGGCGAAGGCTTGGCGGTTGAGCGCGGCCAGCGCCGGTTTGCGTGCCTGGAAGCGCTCGACGATCTTTTCCTCCATCGCTGCGACCGGAAACGGCAGGAAGTCGGCGACCGCGCCCAGCATCACGGTGTTGATCAGGCGCACTTCCCCCAAACCGGCGGCCAGGCTCGCGGCATCGATCGGGCACACCTCGAGTCCGGTTGCCACCAGCTGCGCCAGCGGGTCGTCGGGATAGTTGAACAAGCCGCCCGACACCACCGGCGGCACCAGCCGCTGGGTATTGACCACGATCCGGCCCCCGGGCCGCACCTGATCCGACCAGCGCAAGGCCTCGGCAATTTCGAAACCGATCAGCAAATCCGCCGCACCCGGCGCGATCACCGGCGACAGCACCCGCACCCCGATCCGAACATGCGAGGTCACCACCCCGCCGCGCTGGGCCATGCCGGCAATCTCGGTCTTCTTGACGTCGAAGCCGTGATCGATCGCGGTCTGAGCCAGAATTTCGGCGGCGGTCATCACCCCCTGCCCGCCGATGCCGCAGACCAATATATTCAAAGACGGTAACGTGGCCATCAGCAGCAACTCCCGGCGGCAGGGGTTCCGGCGGGAATCGCCCGGATCGCGTCATGGGCACAGGCCGAGACGCACATGGTGCAGCCGGTGCAAACCGCCGCGTTGATCGTGGTGAAGATTCGGTCGAAACTCTCGCCGTCGAGTTCCTGCGTGTCGCGCTTGCGCACCGTGATCGCCGGGCAGCCCAAATCCATGCAATTGCCGCAACCGGTGCATGCATCCTCGACCACCTCGTGCGCGACCCGCCGCACGAACTCGCCGATCAGGGTGCACGGCCGGTTGGTGATGATCACCGAAGGTTCAGGAATCTTGATCTCGTCGCGAACGGTCTTGAACAGCAGCGACAGATCATAGCTGTCGACGACTTTGATCCGCTCCTTCTTGACCCCGAGCGCCGCGCACAACTGCGCGAAATCAACCTGCGGCGCCTCGTCTCCATGAATTTCGTGCCCGGTGCCGGGGTGGTTTTGCCCGCCGGTCATCCCGGTGGTCCGGTTATCGAGAATCAGCGTGGTGACATTGCCACGGTTGTAAACGATATTCAGCAGCCCCTGCATACCCATATGCAGAAAAGTCGAGTCACCGATAACCGCGAGCACAGCCTTGTTCTTGTCGCTCTTGCCGCGTGCCTTATCGACACCGAGCGCCATACCAACCGAGGCCCCCATGGAAATACAGCTATCAAGTGCGTGCCACGGATGCCCGGCGCCCAAAGTATAGCAGCCGATATCGCCCATGATCACCACCCGCCGACGCATGGCGAACAGCACATGGAAAATGCCGAGGTGAGGACAGGCCGCGCACAAGGTCGGCGGACGCGGAAACACGTCGGCCTTGCGCCCGGGCAGCGGCGCCCCGGCCGGCTCGGGCTCACCGATCAGCCGCCGCAGGGCCGGGCCGATAATATCGGCGGTCAATTCTCCGATCCGCGGCAGCACATCCTTGCCGTGAACCGTCAGGCCGGCGGCGCGTAGCTCCTGCTCGATCAGCGGCTCGGTCTCTTCAACCACGGCCAACCGCTCGACCCGCCCCGCCAGCGCCCGAATACGCGCCAGCGGCAGCGGATAGCTCAGGCCCAGCTTAATCAGCGGCGCGTCGGGAAACGCCTCGCGCAGATGCAAATAAGCCGGCCCGGACACGACAAAGCCGACCCGGCGGTCGGAGCCGTCTTCCTCAACCGTCAAGTCACAGGTCTCGCTGTAGGCCGCCAGCGCCTTTTCCCGCTCCAGCTGCAACGGCACCCGCCGCTTGGCATTGCCCGGCACCATGACCCAACGAGAGGCATCGATGATAAAGCCCGGCACCTCGCGCTCTTCCCGCTCGCCCACCTCGACCAGCGCCTTGACATGGCAAACCCGGGTGGTCAGACGCACGATCACCGGCGTAGAAAACTGCTCGGACAAGGCAAAGGCCGCCTTGGTCATGGCATAGGCCTCGGCCGAATCGGCGGGCTCCAGCACCGGCAAATGGGCGAAGCGGCCCCAATAGCGCGAATCCTGCTCGTTCTGAGAGGAAGACTGGCCGACATCGTCGGCCACCGCCAGCACCAGCCCGCCGATCACCCCGGTCAGGGTCACCGTCATCAACGGATCGGCTGCGACATTCACCCCGACATGCTTCATCGCGCAAAAAGAACGCGCCCCGGCCATGCTGGCGCCCAGAGCCACCTCGAACGCCACCTTTTCATTAACCGACCATTGCGCATGAATATCGGGGTATTGCGCCAGAGACTCGAGAATTTCGGTCGCCGGCGTGCCCGGATAGCCGGCCGAGACCCGGGTACCGGCTTCCCATACCGCCCGCGCCACCGCCTCGTCGCCGGAAAGCAGATGCCGCGTCCGTGCAGATGCCTTAACAACCATGTTCATGATCTCGGCTCCCGTCACAGCAAGCAGAAAGAGCAGGTTCCTTTAGCTGGAAATCGGCCCGTTTGCCAAGGTCGTTTGCCCGCACTACGGAGAATCCCGGTCATGAAAAACCCCGCGACGCAAGACGCCGCGGGGCAATTTAGCGACGACACACCTCAACAGAAGTGCATCCGGTACACTCAGCGGAAATCAGCCTGAAAATCAGCCGATCACGGAGAACATGACCGCCAATTCAGCAACAAAGGCCACAACAACCAAGGTTTCGAACAATTGCTTGCGTACCGTGGTGCGTCCGTTCCGGGTTACCACGCGAGAGGCCTTCCCGACCAACTCACCGGGATTAAAGGCGCGGCCATAATCATTGAAATCGAAAGCTTGGCCGAAATGGATCGCCTGGTTGGTTTGGACGCGCATGGTGGGCACTCCGGAGATGTCGTCGTCTTTACTGAAGCGACATTGCCATATAACTATAAACAAAGTGTTAACCTGCGTGTGGTAAAATATTCGCCCTTAAAAAATTACTAAATAGCATGAAAATCGGGCGCGAATACTTGAAGCTCTGACTGAGTATAAACATGCAATCCGTTGTAAAATAACGTAAATTTGCCAAAATCTCATGTGCAAGATTAACTCCGGTAGCAAGGGGTGCGCGAATCGCTACCTTCGATCCCCGAATCGAGGGTTTTCAAATCAAATGTCGCAGAAACACGCTCTAACTTTTTGATTTATGCTTGATTTCGGCATTTTGGCCGGTGTGGCCGAAAAACACTGAATCGTAACAATTTTCGGCAGGGTGCCCCGGTTCGTTAATGACCCCGGTTCCCTGCGTTAGCGTCAGTAACTCGAGTCGACTGCTATATCTTGTCCAAAAATTTCAGGCACCCCCTGCTTGAAGGCCACGCCGGCTGATTCGGATTTCCGGAAGTTCTCATGTCCTGAAACGAAAAGGGCCGCCCCAACGGGACGGCCCTCCGCAGAACCAAACACAAAGACCGATCAGACCGAATAATACATCTTGTACTCGATCGGATGGGGCGAGGTCTCAAAAGCGAGCAACTCTTCCATCTTCAGCTCGATGTAGGATTCGATGAAATCGCCGGCAAACACATCGCCCTTTTGCAGGAAGGCATTATCGGCCCGGAGCGAATTCAGCGCCTCACGCAACGAACCGCAAACGGTCGGCACTTTGGCCAGCTCGTCAGGCGGCAGATCGTAGAGGTTCTTGTCGATGGCATCGCCGGGGTGAATCTTATTCTGAATGCCGTCGAGACCGGCCATCAGCATCGCGGCGAAAGCGAGATAGGGGTTTGCACCCGGATCGGGGAAACGAACCTCGACGCGCTTGCCCTTCGGGTTCGACGTGTACGGAATCCGGCAGGAAGCCGACCGGTTGCGCGCCGAATAGGCCAGCAACACCGGTGCCTCATAGCCCGGAACCAACCGCTTGTAGCTGTTGGTCAGCGGATTGGTGAAGGCGTTCAGCGCCTTGGCGTGCTTGATGATGCCGCCGATGTAGTAAAGCGCGGAATCCGACAGGTCGGCATAGCCGGAACCTGCGAATTGCGGCTTGCCGTCCTTCCAGATCGACTGGTGAACATGCATGCCCGAACCGTTATCGCCGAACACCGGCTTCGGCATGAAGGTCGCGGTCTTGCCATAGGCATGCGCGACATTGTGCACGACATACTTGTAAATCTGAATGTTGTCGGCCGACTTCACCAAAGTGTCGAACTTAATGCCCAACTCATGCTGAGACGCCGCGACTTCGTGATGATGCTTTTCGACTTCGACGCCCATCTCGGCCATGACGCTGACCATCTCGGCGCGCAG
>JBAWVF010000163.1:0-8678 GCA_037147415.1 Rhodospirillaceae bacterium
CACGAGTCCCGTGTCAAGCCTCCTGTTCCACAGGGGGGAACCTGGGCAGTTACGTTATTTGCAGCAAATCCGGTTCGGACATCCAGAACACTTCGGGGATGGTTTCTGCGATCAGTCTGAACCGCTCCCGGCTTTGGGTCAGCTCTTCATGCTGAAGGCGCATTTGCTCGAGATTTGCCCGGTTGCGCCGAACATGCATCGCCCCGCCCAAAATCAGCAGAATCAGCGCATCGCCGCCGATAATCGCGGCTCCGGTCAAAAGATCGTGTTCTTCATAAAATGCCGGGAAATCCGTCAGGGGTGCAAAGACCTGGAACCGTAAACCAAGCTCATTGTCTTTCCGCTCACTGATAAATTCAGGAAGCGGTTGGTTTCCGACCCTGAACAATCCTCGCTCCCAACGCCTATCCCACGGGGAAATCGGAAGCACATCCAATTCAGACTTGCCGTAGCGAGCCACCCGGTTCTCAGATGTAAGATAACCCAAGCGGTTATCAGGCATCGCCTTCAGCAAATGCTCACCCTTAGTATCCAACAAAATAACCCCGTGCTCATCAACCAAATGAAAGTTACATCTGGAGACCTGCGAGACAAGCCGGGAGAGAACAATCGAAATACTAACCGCCCCGACCACTTTTCCGGTATTTTTGACCGGCGCCGAAATAACAATGATCGGCGCTCCGGTCGGGTAGGAAATCAACAACTGTACTGCCGTCTGCCCGCTCATTGCCGTGCGGAAATAGTCCCGTTCGGCACGATTGATCCCGACGAAATTGACCGGTTGTATAAATGTACTACTGGCGACAGTATCGCCGGTCACATTCAGTAACGAAATAGTATCCAAATCGAAGCCATTCTTAAGTCGAACCAAATCATGGTTGATCCGGTCCAATTCCGGTATAGCCAGCCAAGTCAAACGCCTTGTCGCCTCGTCGGACAGCGCCGATCCTGATTCCGACGTCATGCGGGCCAGTAAAGCGATGATCTCGCGGGCTTCGGCCTGCTTTTCCGCTACAGCTTTCAGGGTATCCAAGCGCTGTTTGGTCGATGTCGCCAGCAGATCGACCATCTGGTCGGCCCAAACGCCATTCTCCCGCGCCTCGGCACTCAGCGCGCCTTCCGCCAAGTGATCGGTGACTTGCTTTACCGCCGCCGCCCAACCGACCGTTAACAGCAGCGCCAACACCATCAGGTTGTATCCGGGGCGAGCAATGCGTCTGGAAGCAAAAAATGACCAGTCGTTCGCCATATTAGTCTTTCGGTTAGGAAAGCGGTCCTCGTGCCAATCCGACTTAGCTAGACCGATTTGTACTCAGAGAGCAAGTTAAAAAGAGTTGCATACTTATTAAAAGAGTGTCGATCGCGACTCAGGTTGCCGGCGTCTCGATCGGTCCGGCCGGCAACTCATCGCCTTCCATACGCTGCAACGCAACAAATTCCGCGAAATTGGCCACGAACAAGTCAACCAGATCGGGGTCGAATTGCCGGCCACGTTCGCCCTCGATATATTCGAGCACCTGATCGGGTGGCCAGCGCTTTTTATACGGCCTGTCATTTGATATGGCGTCAAAGACATCAGCCAAGCAGACGATGCGGCCGAGTATGTCGATCTCGGTGCCCTTAAGCCCTTTGGGATAGCCGTCACCGTCCCAGCGTTCGTGGTGCTGAAGGCAAACCCTGGCGGCGGCGTCGAGCAGGCGACGGTGTGAGCCGGCCAGAATGCCGTGACCTATCGTCGTGTGCGCCTTAATGCAGGTATATTCCTCGGCGGTCAGTTTCCCCGGTTTATTGAGCAGGGCATCGGGAATGCCGATCTTGCCCAGATCATGCATCGGCGCAGCCAGCCGCAACACATCCAAACCGGCTTGCGGCAAGCCGAGCTTTTCCCCGAGCAGCAGCGCGCACTTGCCGACCCGCATGGTGTGGCGACTGGTCTCCAACGAGCGGGTCTCGACCACATCGCTCAAAGTTTGGACGATTTCGGCGCCGGTCTCGGCCAATTCGTGGTTGAGACAGACATTTTCAAAGGCGAAGCCCAGATTGGACGCAAACACCTTTAGCAGACGGACATCAATATCCTCCAGCGGTTGCCTCGCCTCGACATAGACCAGATAGACCGAACCGGTCGTGGTCGGGAAATAGCCGACGAAGTCATGCTCGCCATAAAGGCAACCCCGCTCACGCATGGCGGTGCGCAACCGCTCAACCAGAGCGGGTGAAGTCGTCGCGGACAGGCGCCCTCCCGCGACACTGGAAAATTTGCCGACCCCGGCCAACACCTCGAACCCGTCCGCCCCACCGGTTGCCGCTAAGCCCGAAGCGGTCGGTCGCCCTTCATTAATGCCGGACAGGCCGTAAAGCTCACGATTAAGCAACGCCGTTGCATTGTTCAAGGCGCTACTAACGAAACGGCTTAGCGATTGATGTTCAAACAGCGTGCCCGCGGCCCCGATGATGCGCTCCAGCCCGCGCCGGTTAAGATCAAGGCTGCGAATGTCGCGATAGGCCCGCAGGGCCGACATCATCGCGGTGGTCAGTCTTTGCGCGGTTAAATCCGCCTTTTCGCGATAATCATTGATATCGAACTCTTCGACCACCTGCTTTTCCGGAGCATAGCCCGGCTGACCGGTCCGCAAGATAATGCGAACACTGGTATTCCCAATGTCCCGTCGAATGATCCGCACCGCTTCCAGTCCGGAATGCTCGGATTCCATCACCACATCGAGCAATAAAACGGCAATATCCGAATTATGGCGCATCACATTACACGCCTCAGCAGCCGAGCCGGCGCTCAGAAACTCCAAGCCTCGCCCTTCAAACGAAAACTCCTTAAGCAGCATACGGGTGACCGTATGCACCTCGGGCTCATCATCGGTAATCAGCACGCGCCAGGGCGCCGCTGCGGGCACCTGCGGCTCGACCGGGCGGTTGCGTGGCGCAAAAACCAGCGGCGTTTTGCGGACCGGGAGGGGATCAGCCGGGGGGGGATCAGCCGGGGGGGTATCAGCCGGGGGAGTATCAGAAGGAATCGACATGCCGCACCTCTTGATTCCCTTCGGTAACGGCCTCGGTCGGTGTGGCCCGAGGCACACGGATCGTTATAATCATACCCCGATCCGGCGCGGAATCGCACCGGATTCTTCCGCCAAGTGTGCTTGTCACCAGATTATAAACGACATGCATACCAAGACCGCTTCCACCCTGCCCCATACGGGTAGTAAAAAAGGGTTCGAAGATTTTTTCAAGCTGGTCGGCCGGCATCCCGCGGCCATTATCGGAATAGGTCATGATGATATGGTCACCCTCTTCGGCGACGTCGATGATGATAGAGCCTTCGTCCCGACCATCGAAGGCATGGACCAGCGCATTATCGACCAGATTGGTCAAAATCTGTGAAAACGCCCCCGGATCACTGACCAGTTCCAGGTCGGGGCGACAGCGAACTTCGATGACATGGCGGGTCTTTTTAAGTTTCGGGCGCAGACTGGTCAGAACTTCATCGATATAAGGACCAAGGGTGAAGGGCCGGCAACGCTCTGACGACTGATCGACCGCAACCAATTTGAAACTTTTGACCAAAGCCGCGGCCCGGCGCAAATTGGTCAGCAAAGACGTGCAGGATTCGGCCACGGCTTCGAGATATTCTTCAAAATCCTCGCGGGTGACCTCGCCGCTATCGTACAGCTCGTGTATTTTTCTTGAGCGCTGATCCAGATAAGACGCAACACTGACGCCCAGTCCGACCGGGGTATTGATTTCATGAGCAACCCCGGCGACCAGCCGTCCGAGCGCCGCCATTTTTTCGGCACGGATCAATTCATCGCGGGTCGCGCGCTTTTGCGAGATATCAACCACGGTGCCGATAAAGCGCACCGTGCGGTTGTCCTCGTCGCGAATCGCCCGGCCGCTATCTTCGATCCAGGCCCAGCTTCCGTCCTTGCGACGCAGTCGGTACTCGGCGCGGAATTCGGCGGTAAGACCGGCAAGATGGTGCTTGGCATGCGCATGAACCGCCGGCCGGTCGTCGGCGTGAACCAAAGCGTTGAAAAGATCGGTGCCTTCGGCCAAGTCACCGGGCGCATAGTCCAACATTTGCGGCACTTCGGGCGACCACCAGCGCTCGCCGGTGATCAAATCGATATCCCAAACGCCGGCCCGGGTGGCGGCCAGCGCCAATTTCAACCGCTCTTCGCTTTGACGCAGAGCATCCTCGCCGCGCCGGCGGTCTGTAATATCAAGATAAGTCAGTAGATACCCGACCTCGGACCGTCCATAACTGCGAATTTCCAGAATCCGGCCGTCACCGGCCCGCAATTCATAGCCTTGAATGGTCGGCTGTACGATCCGGGCCAGCCGCTCGGCCACCAGCTTGTCAACTTCACCGGGTCCATAGCGCCCTTGTTCCGCCAAAAACCGGATCATGTGCGGCAGATAGCGCCGCGCCTCCAGTTCCTCCTCGGTAATGCCCCATAGCTCAAGAAAGCGGCGGTTATAAAGGAGCAAACGCAGATCTTCGCCGAACATGATCAAGCCGTTGGGCATCGCCTCGATCGCGGCGCGCAATTGGGCCGATTTGCGGGCAGCCTCGGCCTCGGCCGCCTTGCGCTCGGTAATGTCCGAACCGATGCCGCGATAACCGCGAAAAATTCCGTTGTCATAGTAGGAGGGTTTGCCCGACAGCAGGATATGACGCGCCGCGCCGTTACGGTCGGTCAACATGACTTCCAAGCCGCGGAACGACTCGCGCGCCGTCATTACCCGAAAATGGGCTTGCCAGATTTGCCGGGCCGACGCGATTTGACGCGGACCGGCAATATCCCATTGCGTGCGGCCAAGCACCTCGTCGGCACTCAGCCCGGTGATCTCGAAGAAACGCTCCGAAATATAGGTAAACTCGAAATTGGCGTTGGTCTCCCAGAACCAATCGGATGCGGACTCGGCAATATCCTGAAAGCGGCGCTGGTTGCTTTGCAGCACAGTCATGGTGATCCACAGCGCCAGCGACAGCCCGACCCCAAGCACCAACACCACGATCTGCCCGCCGGTACGGGTGGCCTGGTCAAAAGCCCCTGCCGAGCTATACCGCACCAGCCAAGTCCGACCGTTTACCGCAAGCATGCGCTCCTCGGTAAAGGCGGGCACCACCCCCGGCGCGAGCGCCGCCATTTCCGAGCGGAGGGGCCGCGCCGCGATGGTGACCAGCGCAACCGAGCCGTCACTAACCGTAACCGCCAACGGCAAAGGCAGTGTGGCAAGTGCAGTTTCAACCAGCCCGTGGAGATCGATTTCAAGACCGAACCAGCCGCGCAGAGCGGCGACCCGCTTTTCAACCGTGCCGGGATCCGGCCCGCCATAATTGGCCAGGATCAAGACGATTTGCCCGGTCTCCCCGGTCGCGAACGTTATCCCGCCGCGGTCGCGAGCCTGCTCGGCTGCCGCAAGCCACGAGGGAACCAAACCGCCGACCGTGCGATAGACCACCCGTTCAAAACCATTGCCGGCACGCCGCCACGGTTCCGCCGCCGGATTGAGGCCGGCTGCACTGACCAACTGACGCGCGGCCAGCAAGCGCCCCTGCAACTCGGTCAAGCTGTCGGCCAGCGCCCGCCGCAGATTTTCCCCTTCACGCTGAAACATATCTCGGGCATAGGAATCCTCGACCCGCCATGCGCGGTACCACGCCAACAGACTTAGCGTCATCGCCGCTGCGAAGACCAGGCCCGGCACCAGGGACAGCATGGACCCGCGAGGTTTGCCCGGAAGTTTCATCAAATTCAGTCTCGTGCCCGAAGAACCCGGTAAGGTTACTGACTAATACTATCAGCCGGACAGCAAGTTCTGAAATGAAAATATCAAGTGATGCGCCGCAATAAATTGCGACACATCATGCTCACTCGACCGAATTAAGAAAATGATTGCAACTGCACTCAGAGACGAAGAAAACCGAGCAGTTCTTGGACTTCGGCCAGCACCGGGCCGGCAATCGCCGCGGCCCGCTCGGCCCCGCGTCGTAAAATCCGATCAATCTCGGCGGGATCTGCCATCAACCGGTTCATTTCAGCGGTCATGGGCGCCAGCTTTGCAACCGCCAGATCAACCAGATCGGCCTTGAAGCCGGAAAACTGCGCGCCGCCGAAACGGGTAAGGATGGCAGCCTTGGACTCGCCGGCCAGCGCGGCATAAATCGTAATCAGATTGTCGGCTTCATGACGGTTTTCGAGACCGGCAACCTCGCCCGGTAACGGTTCCAGGTCGGTCTTGGCCTTGCGGATTTTGAGTGCGATGGTGTCGGCGTCATCGGTCATATTGATGCGCGAGTAATCCGAGATATCGGACTTGCTCATTTTTTTGGTGCCGTCGCGCAAGGACATGACCCGGGTCGCCTCGCCCAGAATCAACGGCTCGGGCAGCGGGAACACCTCACGCGCATAAGCCCGGTTGAACGCCCCGGCAATGTCGCGGGCCAGTTCCAGATGCTGTTTCTGATCCTCGCCGACCGGAACATGGGTCGCCTTATAAAGCAGAATGTCGGCCGCCATCAGCACCGGATAGGCATACAGCCCGAGTCCGGCATTATCGCGATGCTTGCCCGCCTTCTCCTTGAACTGAGTCATCCGATTGAGCCAGCCGAGCGGGGTAAAACAGGACAAAATCCAGGACAACTCGCTGTGCCCCGACACGCCGCTTTGCGCGAAAAGAATACAGCGCTCGGGATCGATGCCGGCCGCAATATAGGCGGCGACAACCTCGCGCGTGCTGCGCCGCAGTTTTTCCGGCTCCTGCGGTACGGTGATCGCATGCAGATCGACCGCGCAGAAAATGCACTCATATTGCTCCTGCAAGGCAACCCAGTTGCGCAGAGCGCCCAGATAGTTGCCGAGATGCAATTGACTGGTCGGCTGCATGCCGGAGAAAATGCGGCTCACTTGAATAAATCCTCATTGAAACAGGGTCGGCCGGATCTTCGGCCGGCTTGGAAACAGGATCGGCCGGATCTTCGGCCGGCTTGTTATCGCGCCGGAATGGCCTGCCGGTCAAGCGGCGGACAAGGGCTCGCGCTTATCATAAACCCTAACCCTTCAGCGTGATCGCGGTTTCAGTCATGGTGTCGGCGGTTGAAATAACCTTTGAATTGCAGGAATACGCACGCTGCGCGCTAATCAGCTTAACCAACTCGGAGGCCAGATCGACATTGGAGGTTTCCGTGCCTTTGGGCACGATTTGTCCGACCGAGCCCTCTCCACCCCAGGAATATGTTGCGGCGCCGGCCAATTTCGGGTTTTCGCCAAAGGTTGACCCGGTAACCCGCTCTAACAGATCAGCATTGGGAAAAGTTGCAAGCGGAACCCGGAAGGGCGGCGCCGTTCTGCCGTTTGAGTAATGAAACACGACATGGCCATTGGCGTCCATTTCCGCGCTCGTGAAGATGCCGGGACTATGCCCGACCGGATCATTGACATCGCGAACTTCGATCCGGGCTGCGGAATACTGGGTCGAGCGGCTTTTAGGAACTCCGAAATCGACATTGAGCGTGGGCAGCTCCCCCCCGCCCTGAAGTGGCGGTAAGGCGAAGTTCAGCAATGTTTTCGTGGCCAAGCTGCCATTCTGGTCAAATCCGATTCCTGAATACGGCGGTGTCATCGTAATCGTGGTGGGTGGCGTGTCTTGTACCGTGGCCCCGACCGCCGCCCACCATGAGGTGGCATTCCCGGTTGACCCTTGAGCAATATTGGCGGCGCTGCTCATCCGGCGAAAAGTCATTTCCAGCGTATGTTCGCTGCCATTGGAGTCAAAGAAGGGAATCAAAAAGTTCTGGTCATTGGGATCCTGCTTGGCCGGCAAGCCGCCGGGAGACGACGGATCGGGAGACGGCGTAATACTGCCCGGCAGATTGATATTGACGGCAATGGTGCCGCTTGCCACCCCCGGCATCGTCCGGTTTTCTTCGTTATTGACCCGGATCGGAATCAAGCTGTCGACCGTCGGCGCCGCCGCGAACTCTCCGCTGAACGGCGTGACTTCGGGAATGCCCATCAAAGCCTGATTTTGGGAATTAACCAGATAGCCGGTAACATCGAGCTTGAAATCGCCGGCCCGGGTATAGTGCGGCTCCGTGCCGATGACCGGTGTTCCGGTCATATTGGTGAACTGGCGGACCGGGATCAGCCCTTCGCCCTTGGCAACCGCAAACCCGGTCGGATTGTCGGTCATGGCGAAAGTGCCGGAAAAATCGACCCGATATCTCGGAGTCACCCGAACCGACTGCGGGTTGGAATAATTGCTCTCCGAGCCTTGCATCTCACTGGCGATATCGCTGAAACGCGCATCGATACGCTTGAAGCCGGGGGTGCTGACATTAGCAAGGTTGTCGGAAATATAGCCGATGACATTGGCATTGGCATTCATCCCGTTAAGCGCCGCACTGGTTGCGCCTTCGATCGTCATTTCACCCTCCTTCAACCGGCAGCCCCTCAGCCATCGGCAGAAAAGGAAAGCAAGTAGCGTGCCATACGCCAAGCCCCTGTTTTCAAGGCAATACCGGGAAAACTTTGCGCCCCGCCCGGAATCTTTTGCCCGTCAGCTTTTGCCCGTCGGAACGTGTCCGGTCCGGCGGTGTAGTCTCATACCAATGGCCTTTGATGTTGACACATCAAAGGCCCCCTCAAACGGCGGGCGCC
>JBAWVF010000164.1:0-8671 GCA_037147415.1 Rhodospirillaceae bacterium
AGGGATTCCACTTATCCAGAGCAAAAAACTGTCTAAACAAACCCGACCAGCTCTCCCCCGCCTTCTTCTTCGTCACCCCGCATTCTTCTTCGTCACCCCCGCGAAAGCGGGGGTCCAGAATAACAAGTGCTGGATTCCCGCGTTCGCGGGAATGACGGAAGAGGTGATGGAGTTGGTGAGAATAAGATAGGCGGAGTTGGTGGGGACGGGCTACCTTTTCTTCGTTACCCCCGACTTCTTCTTTCGTCACCCAGCCCTCTTCTTTCGTCACCCCCGCGAAAGCGGGGGTCCAGAATAACAAGTGCTGGATTCCCGCGTTCGCGGGAATGACGGGAGAGAGGCGGGAATGACGGAAGAGGGGGAAGAAACGGGCATGACGGAAAAAAGAACAAAATGACAAATATCCGCCGCCGCTTTCACGGCGGATCGAGCAGCATTGCCCGGCCGGCATCCTCGATCGCCATATAGGCCAAGTCCAGCTGCTCATCGGTCGTGCAATAGGGCGGCATCAGATAAATCACCGAGCCGAGCGGGCGGATCAACAGCCCGCTATCCAGGAAAAAGCGCTTCAAACGGGCCGCAACCGCCGTACTATAACCGGTATCCTCGGTGTCGAGTTCAACCGCTACGATTGTTCCGAGCACGCGCCCGCGCACCAGCGCACCGCACGCCGACAAACTGTCGAGCCAAGCCCGATGACGCAGCGCAATCGCATTCCGTCGAGCCGTGCATTGCGGTCGTTCCAACAGATCGAGCGAAGCCAGCGCCGCGGCACAGCCCAAAGGATTGGCGGTAAAAGAGTGACCATGGGCAAAGGCCCGGTCGAAAGTGTCGCCGAGAAACGCCTCGAACAATTCCTCGCGGCAAACGGTGGCCGACAGCGGCAGGAATCCCCCGGTCAGCCCCTTTGACAAACAAATCAGGTCGGGGGTGACATCGGCATGGCGACAGGCGAATAACGGGCCGGTCCGACCGAAGCCAGTCATCACCTCGTCGAGAATCAGCAACACCCCGGCGGCGCGCAGCCGGGCCGCGACCGCCTTCAGGAATTGCGCCCGGCACATCCGCATGCCGCCGGCACCCTGAATCATCGGCTCCATGATCATCGCGACGGTGTCGGCGCCGTGACGTTCGAGATAGCGGTCAAGTGCGGCCAGCGCGCCCAGTTCCTTGGCTTCAACCCGCTCGTCATCGTCGAAGGTCGCCGGGAACGGCATCAGCTCGACCGGGAACAGCAAATCATGAAACGGCCGGTAAAAGCCCGAGCCCTGCCCGGCTGCCATCGCCCCGAAGGTGTCGCCGTGATAGCCGCCTTCGAAGGCCAGAATGCGCGTCCGGTTGACCTCGCCGCGATTGATCCGCGACTGGAGGGCGAGCTTCAGCGCAACCTCGACGCTGGTCGAGCCGTCATCCGAAAAGAACACCCGGCTCAGGCCCGCAGGCAAGATACCGGCCAGTCGCGACGCCAGCCGGACCGCCGGCTCATGAGTAAAATCGGCGAAAATCACCTGCTCCAACCGCCCGGCCTGCTCGGCAATCGCCAAAGCGATCGAGGGCTCACCGTGGCCGTGCAGCGTCACCCACCAGGATGAAATCATATCCAACAGCTCGCGCCCGTCGGACAAAGTCAGAGTAGCCCCGCGCGCCCGCACCACCGGCAACGGCGGCGGCGCGGTGCGCGCCTGCGTGAACGGATGCCACAGATGGCGGCGGTCAAGGGCGAGCAGCTGTTCGGAGGTCATCGCGGTCATGAAAGCAGCATCTCAAATAAAGGACTATGCGCGGCGGCAAAACCAGCAACCGCGGCGGCATCGACCCGCGGCAAAGGCGGCAGTTCGGCCAGCACCCTAACGGCGCCGAACCGCTCAAGAGCAGCACGATTACCGGGGTTGGGCGGACCGTTCAAGATTACCCCGGCCACGGGCAAACCGCGGTGCCGCAGCGCCTCCAGGGTCAGCAAAGTATGGTTGAGGGTGCCGAGCGTGCTGCGCGCTACCACCAGCACCGGCAGCCCGAAGCGAACCATCAAATCGACCATCAGAGCATCGGCGCACAGGGGCACCAACACCCCGCCCGCCCCTTCGACCACCAGCGGCGCGCTATCAATCGGCGGAAGCTCGAAGTCCTCAAGCCGGATGGTCACCCCTTCCCGCTCGGCCGCCGCCAGCGGCGACAGTGGTGCTTGCAGGGCGAAGCGCGGCGGAATCAAACGCTCGACCGACAGCCCCGCCAACGCCTGCACGGTTTCACTATCACCGGGCTCGGACGCCAGCCCGGTCTGTACCGGCTTCCAATAGCGCGCACCCAGAGCCCGAACCAGACAAGCCGCGACCAGAGTCTTGCCGATCCCGGTATCGGTGCCGGTCAAAAATACGCCCGGCGGGGTTGTATGACCTCCACTCATGGCGCACCGTCCTTGCGGAACAGCCCGTAGGCGATCTGCCAAGTGACGCCGAAATCGCCCGGAGCGAAACCGCGCAGCACCCGGCGCAATGCTCCGGCCGAAAGCGGACGATGACCGGCCGCGGGCACCCGGGCGCCGATATGTTTCAGCATGTCCAGGAAGGACCGGGGATCGGGATAGCGCACCGACAGCTCTTCGACTTCGACCGTGCCGCGCCCGCCGGAAGGCCACAACGCCTCGAGCCCGGCCGCATCCGGGTAATCGGCGACCCCGGCCGACAGACCGAGCGCTTGATGGGCGGCGCGCCACTCGCGGAAGGTGCCGTCGGCCAGCGTGGTCCAGGCGATATACCCTCCCGGCGCCAATATATCCGCCCACGCCGCCAGCGCCGCCGCCGGCCGGGCGAACCATTGCAGGGCAAGGCTGGCACAAATCAAATCAAAGCCCTCGCCCGGCTGCGGCGCCAGACACGGGCGCTCGCCATCCATCACCAAAAACGCCGCACTCTCTCCACCCTGTCCATTGTGCCGACAGCGCGCCACCATCGCTTCGGATAAGTCGGTCGCGAGCCAGCGCGCCCTCGGCAGCGGCACGGCCAGCGCGCGGCTGAAAAATCCGGTGCCGCAGCCGATTTCCAGCACCCGCGGCGAAGGCGGCAGCGGCAGCGCGGCGACACGGCCGGCAAGCTTTCCCGCAACCCGGCGCTGAAGCCCGGCATCACCCTCATAGGTTTCGGCAGCGGCACCGAAGGCGGCGGCAATCGCCGCAGTCCGCCCGATGCCCAGGGAAATCTCAGTCATCAGCAGGGTGCGACCTCGGCCAGAAAAGTACGCATTTTCCCGGCACACCAGACGGGATCGGTCACCGGCAGCAGATGCCCGGCCTCTTCCAAACGGGCGGACCGCACATCGGAAAAACTGTCAAAGCAATGTTCATCCATACCCACGGGTAAAATCGGGTCGGCGCCACCCGACAAGGCCAGAATCGGCGGCTCGGGTGTCGTCGTGCCGGGGGAACGGCGGGCATCCCAATCCCGCAACCACTGAAGCCCGTGCAACAAGCTGTCGGGTACCGGTCCGTCCGGCAGCGGCCCGGCGCAG
Organism: Rhodospirillaceae bacterium; assembly: GCA_037147415.1. GTDB lineage: Bacteria > Pseudomonadota > Alphaproteobacteria > Azospirillales > Azospirillaceae > BOG-933. Next base: position 3,505 of record JBAWVF010000164.1, read on the forward strand.
CCGCAGCGATAGCGGAATTCCTCGCACACCCCGGCCGGATCCGCTGGCAAACGCCGAATCATGCGGTCGAGTTGGCGCCGCGGCACCGCAGGTTTATAGCCCGGCCCCTCGATAAAGCGGGGAAAACCATTGATGGAAATCAGCCCGCTCCAGGCAAAGGGCCGAGTCATCAGCAGCCATAGCACGCCCAGCGAATGCCCGACCACCACCAGCGGCCGGTCGGGCGGCGAGGCCGGTCCCACCGGCGCACCGAAAAACCCCAGATCAATCGTGGTGGTGTCCAGGTCGGACAACTCGGCACGCAGGCTCTGCCACACCCCGGGCTCAAAGCCCCAGCCATGGACGAAGACCAAACGCGGTCCGGTCTTATGCGGGTCGGGGTTCATGGCGGGACTCCTCGTCCACACGAAAGGGCGGGCGGAGACAGCACATCGGTGGCCACCTCGATCAACCGGTCGATCTCGGACTTACCATGAACCGCGCCGAGTGCGAAGCGTATGCGCGCGCTGCCGGTCGGAACCGTGGGCGGCCGGATCGCAACGCCCAGAATTCCGGCCTGTTCCAACGCCATCGCCGCCGCCGTCGCCGCCGTGGCTTCACCGACCAAAGCCGGGACGATCTGTGTGCTGGAGGCGCCGGTGACGATGCCGGCCGCGCTGAAAGCAGCCCGCACCCGGGCCGCTTCAGCCTGCAAGCACGCGCGTTCGGCGTCCATCGTCGGCACCAGATCCAGCGCCGCATCGATCGCACCCAGCACCGCGGGCGGCAGCGCCGTGGCATAAATAAAGCCGGAGCACTGGTTGACCAGCATATCGCACAGCACGCGCGACCCGGCGACATAGGCACCGAACCCACCCATCGCCTTGCTGAAGGTGCCCATGATCAGGTCGACTCGTTGCCCCGATCCTGCCGGCACCTCGCCCGATAGCCCGGCGCCGTGCGGCCCGAGCACCCCGGTCGCGTGCGCCTCGTCAACATAAAGAAAAGCATCATAGCGGTCGGCCAAGTCGGCCAGCCCGGCCAGATCGGCGCGGTCGCCATCCATGCTGAACACGCTCTCGGTCATAATAAAGCGGCGCCCCGGCCGCCCGGCATGCTCGGTCAGCAATTGCTCCAAATGATCGAGATTGTTATGACGAAACCGTATTTGACGCACGCCCGCAGCGGCGCAGCCATGATGCAGACTGGCATGATTCAGCCGATCGGTGAAGACCAGCGGCTCGGCCCCGAGCAGCGCCGAATCAAACAGGACCGGCAACACTGCGGCATTGGTCTGCCAACCGGAGTTCAGCACCAGCGCCGCCTCGGTTCCCTTGAACCGGGCCAGTTTCGCCTCGAGTCGGTGATGCAGCTCCAGCGTTCCGCAGACCAGCCGCGATGCGCCCGAACCGGTGCCCCACTCCGCCGCCCATTGCCGCGAGCGTTCAACCAGCAAGGGATGCTGCGACAAACCCAAATAATCATTGGATGAGAAATTGATCAGTTCGCGCCCGTCACGAATCACCCGCCCCGGACCGGACGGACGGAGCGGACGCAGGCCGCGCAATCGGCCGCACGCGCCAAGGGCTTGAAGTCGTTCAGCATAAAGAGAATCCAAGCGAGACATGGGCGGGACACCGGATGGTTCCAACGCCGCCACTATAAGCCAAGACAAATTTATCCGTCTGCACCCTTATCCGAAAAACCACAAGCGATCCCGGCAGAGTTGAGTCGACTCCATCCTGACTGTGATAACTTTATCACATTAATGCCTGATTAAGGATTTAATTTTGTCCGATTCGCGAGCATAATCCGCTAACCCCTTGATATTGCAGCGCAGCACACGTCTTAACGTGATTTCTTACCTGATAAAAACCGTTGAACTTGTTGATTCCGCAGAGTTATGATGCTCTCGCACTTGGTTGACGGGGGAGAGCACAGATGCTCGAACGCTTTGCAGACAGCAGCCTGAGAAACGAACCGGCCGAAGGGCGCCGCATTCGTATGACGGACGAAACCACGAGTCGCCGACTGTGGATCGCCGCTGATCAGATGACTCGCCGGATGGCGGATATGTGCTTGCTTGGCGGGGCTATCGGCAACACCGCCCTGATTTCCGCGCCGGTTCGGCGCGTGCCCTCAGCCGCCGGCAATCAGCCGGTGTAACCCAGCCCCTTCAGGGTTTTGCGCAGACCATCGCGCAGGCCGGTATCGCAGGCAAACCCGAATTCCGCCATCAAGCGGCGGGGATCACCGACCGAAACACGTATGTCGACCTCCGGTGCCGGCGCAACGATCGTCCGCACCGGACGCTCCAGCAGCTCACCGAGCAGCGCGACCAACCGATTAACCGTGGTTGGAACACCGGTGCAGACATTGAACAGCGGCGCCCCCATCATCGGCTGAAGCATTGCCGCCATCAGATATTGTATGACATCGCCGATATAGACAAAATCACGGACCTGCTCGCCGTCGCCGTAAATAATTACCGGCTCGCCGCACGCAATCCGTTCGGCAAACAGCGAGACAATCCCCGAATAGGGCGAAGCTAAGTTTTGACGCGGCCCGTAGACATTGAAATAGCGAAAGCCGGTGACCGGCAAACCATGAATACGGTCGGCAATGCGGGCATATTGCTCGCCGGATAACTTGTCCACGCAATAGGCGGTCAGCGGCCGCAACTCGGCATCCTCCGACAGCGGCACCGCCGGATTATCCCCGTAAACCGCGGCTGAAGAAGCCCACACCACCGGAATCGGCGTGTCGTTATCCCCCGCCCGCCGGGCGGCATCGAAAACATTGACGGTCCCGCCGGCATTAACCCGGTGCGTACGCGCCCAATCCTCGCGCGAACGTTCGACCGAAGCCACCGCCGCAAGGTGAAAGCACCCATCCTGCCCGGCCATCGCCTCGACCACCGTCGCCGGGTCGGCAATGTCCCCATAGATAAAGGCGGCATCCGCCGGCGGCAAAACATCGGACCGACCGCTCGACAAATTATCGAGTACGGTAACCTCGTGGCCCTCACTGAGAAGCCGCTCGACCAAATGCGAGCCGATAAAACCGCAACCACCGGTAACCAGATATCGGGCCATGCGCCGTCGTCTCCGTGCCCTCTCCGTCAGGCGGGCTGATCAAATATAACCGACCGGCCCCTGCGGGAGCCGGCTCGTCAGAATCACCGCACTGATTTAAGAAGCCGTTAAAGCCCCCCCCCCGGCCAAGACACCGGGGAAGCCGAAAACAGACCGGCGCAATACCCTGTCTTTCGCCAAGACGATCAATGCGGCAGGCGCCACACCTCGAACTCGAAGGGCGAGCGCTCGCGGGTAAGCCGGTCAGCAAGAAATTTGCCGAGGATCATATCAACCTTGAGAATGTGGTTGACGAACCAGCTCATGACAAATCGCGCCAGATCTTCGACGCCGGCGGAACCATCGGACAACCCTTTGTCGATCTGACGCAGCCGTGAAATGAAAATGAGATGCTCGGCGCGATGACTTTCAATATCCGGATAGCTATAGCTCATCATCAAGTCTTCTTCGTGTTCGAAGTGATAATCAGCATAGGCGAATAAATCCCGTAACACCCGATCCACCACCGCGTATTGGCTCGGCGAGCCCAATGATTCGATAATCCGGTTCAGTACGCCGATCAGAAGTTGGTGCTCCTCGTCTATGGTCTGAACTCCGACGCTAAGACCGTTACGCCACTCGACCGGTTTTAGCTCACTATCCGCTAATGTGGCCACTTGGTTTCCTCCCCCCGGATGCCCGGTCCCTGCCCCCGAAGGGCGGGCCGGACTTGTTATCTATGATAGGACCGCGCACCAAGACGAACACGCCCCCATTCCGTATAATAGCCAAGATAGCAACCATGACAAGACGCATATGTTAAAAAATGATTATTTTTTAACGTTCCTCTGTATGTCACCCCGAGCTTAACGACATACCGTGTGATTTGGTCAAAAAAAAGGGCTCCGATCTCCGACCGAAGCCCTGATAAGGATTTGCCGCATAGTATCCCGATGCTATTTCAACGGCATGGCCTCATCAACCAGCCGCGCCATCTCTTCCGGGTCATGCATGATCAGGGTCAACAGCACCCGTTCGGCACGCGCCGGGCGAGCCCCGGCCTCCCAGCGCACGACATCGTCGGTGGCAAGCCCGAAACAGCGGGCAAACTCGGCCTGCGTCATACCCAGCCGGCGCCGAACCCGAGCCAGTTGCTTGGCTCGCCAGGAAGCACGCTCGGTACGTGTGCCCTCCGGCTCTTCATCATCGGCCAGTAAGCGGCGACGCCCAGTGGTCGACCGGGCCTCTACCCCAGGCTCACAGCCACGACTCCGGCTTGCAACCTCCGGCTCGGCTTCACGGCCGGAGCGTGCCGCCAGCGCCGTTTTGATCCGGCGAATCCGTTCGGCAATCCGACCACCACGACGCGCGCCCTGTGGCGCATCTTCCGCCATCTCAAATTCGGGTTCCACCGCCACCTCGACCGCACGTAGAGCGCGCCGCCGCCCGGACTCGGAATTGACCGGCGAAGCCGTCCTGCCGCTACCGGAATCGTTGCCGGAACCATTGGTGGTGCCCGAAGCGCGCCGCGACGGGCCGACTCCGAGCGAACCGGCCGACTCCGAAACCGGGACCGGAACCACCGCAGCCGCGGCAACCACGGCGGTCGGAACCGGGGCCGGTTCGGGACGCTTGCGTACAAACTGGCGCGCGCTCAAATCTTCGATATCTTCCGGTAAATAAATCGCATCCTCATCTTCATCACTTGCCGGGCGCGTACGAGTAAAGCCCTGCCCCGAAGCCGGAGCACCGCGCAGCGGAGTCACCACATTTACTTTTGCCAGTCTGGTCAGGGCTCCCGAAACGCCTTTCGCCATCGTCTGATCGCCTTCCGTCTTCCGTTTACGCGCGGCACGTATCGCCCGGGCGGGATTGGGTGGTTGCTGCCCCGGACGGAGGCATACAACGGGATAGCCCGCCTGCTCCGGTACATATAACCCCGGTCGGGAAGTATACCTCAAATGGCGTGTACCGCAACGCCAACCGCAAAATCTTCTATCTAAGGCCTTGCGACTCGATCACGGACCGGTCACGTACGGGGTCGACACGCACGTCGGGACCAGCCATTCTAACTGGCCGATTTTCTGGAAATTTTAGGGCGGTCTGGCGTCTGG
>JBAWVF010000165.1:0-8651 GCA_037147415.1 Rhodospirillaceae bacterium
GTCAACTTGTCGCACCACTGCAACTGCGACTCAGCCGCATTTAGAACAGCTGGGAAGAAGGGAAGCAGATAGATATCCAGGCATTTTCACATTATGATGTTCTGCTTATTCTGCGAGCAATTAATAAGCTTGCCCAAATGAGAAGGGAGCAAGCAAATCAAGCTGAGACAGCAGCAGACAAATTGAGCGGGTCGGTCAATGGCGATCATGACCGACATAGTCATTATATTCAAGCAGCTTCACGGCTTGGGGTAACTCTCGCGTTTTCAAACTCAGAGACTGCTGGACAATAGAGTCCTTCAGTTTTATTGGGACTAATTCTAACGCTTTGTTATGGAGGGCTTTGTTTTGGGCGAACCTTTTCCGCTGTATCATCCGAAGAGGATGAAATTCCGCTCACAGGCGATGATGAGGAATTGACTTTACCCGATATTCGACAATACGGGCATCGGATATGGCGAGTTACGATTGTTCTTACGACAATTGCACTCCTTTCATTTATATTCCTTGCCTTTCAAGTGGTCGGCATACGGCATGATGCTCAAGCCGTTTTAGTCCGGTCGAATGACATTTCAGTCTCCGAATCCCGTCGTGTCGAGTTAGATAAGCAAGTCACGGGACTTGAAGCTGATTTGCGTCGCGTCGTCGGTGAACACGAAGCATTACAGCAAAAAAATGCCGCGCTTGTCGCACGTTCTGAGCTGCTGGAGCGACAGGCCCAAGACGGAGAGCGTAAGGCCGCATCACTCTCATGCTGAGCAAACTCAGACTGCCGGCAATCAATGCCGTCTGGCAGGAGATTGCCGCCCGTGCCCTGCGACGGTTTGAGCGCCATCTTGAAGAAGCCCACCTGCCGCCCGGCAAAACGCTGGCAACTTTCGACTTCACCGCCGTGCCCATGGTCAGCAAGGCTCAAGTCATGGCGCTCGCCGCCGGCGACAACTGGCTCGAAAAAGGCGCCAATTTGATTTTGTTCGGCCCGCCCGGTGGCGGAAAGAGCCATTTGTCGGCTGCGCTCGGTCTTGCCTTGATTGAAAATGGCTGGCGCGTCATGTTCGCCCGCACGACCGATCTGGTGCAAAAACTCCAGATTGCCAGAAGCGAGTTACAATTGGAAAGGCTCCATCTTGATAACGGCCAACCAACCTTTCGGAGAGTGGGGAAAAATCTTCCCCGATCAAGCAACCAAAAACTTATGTTGATTGTCGTTCCGCGACAATCATTATCACATCGCGACCGTGAATTATCATTCAGATTGTCGCGCACATCTCATCTAGATTGTCGCGCAACACAATAACACCCGGTTGGAGCGCGGGGGCTCGATCTGGCACCTGATCGGGGAACGCGCACCTTACCCGAGAACTCAGGTACATGCTCGCATTCTATTTAAACAGGCCGGTTGGTGTTATCAAATGCAATGGCATGAAGATTGCCGGCGGTGACGATTAATCTATAGAGATGTGCGGATTCCCGACACACGTGACTTGTATCTATGATACGGCGGTGATATCGGTTTGAAGCGGTTTAATCGCAGCGCGTCCAGTTGCAGAGGCTCAATGCGGCTCACCAATTCCAACATAGCCGGTGCCATTCAGGCGATGCGGGCCTCCGGCGACGCGGTGCAGCGAGCCCGGGCCGAAAATGTGCTGATGGAAGAGCGCGTCTCCCCGGACCGGCAGGCGCGCTACGAAACCGGCTTCCCTCCGGCCAAGCCAACCTCCCGGGCGTGGAGCAAAAGTCACGGCGAGTATCTGGCCGGTTCGGTATTCATCGAATGGCCCGAGACATTTCAGGCGCTCAATGCCGATGCCGCCCTGCCCGCCGCCGTCACGTCGGGGCTCGGGGCGGAGCAGTATCTGGTTCGCGTCGAGTCCCTCGATTACGCGCTCACCCACACCAAGATCACATCCGTTATTGATTTGGAACAGAAACTCGCAGTTTACCACGGTCAAAAGCGGGATGATCATTTCGACCAGGGGGACGCCAAGGCCGCGCTGGAGGAGGTCTGCCGCTCGCTGAATAACAATCCCAACGCGATTCGCCCCCGGTTCGCCGCTTTCGAACAGGAGCTTGACGAGGATATCAAGCAACCGGACTGGGCGATACTGCTGCGCGACCGGCTGGGCTTGGCTCACCTCATGCCTACGGCGAAAATCCCGGCTTTTCCGGTGGCGCTGATGCGATACAAGGTGGAAGAGGTGGTAAAGGCGGCAAACCGGGCGCGCCGAGTCGGGGGCGCCGAGCTTGCGCATCCGGTCACGGTGCCGACGGTGCTGGATGCCGAGCCGTACGAGATTTTCCACCCGTCGCCGCGGGGCGCGAATTACGGGCGGACCTTGAACCTGGACGGTGCCGGCGATTGCGGGCGATTGGCGTCCGAGGTACTCCATCTGCGCATCGACTATCAGCCGAGCCATATCCTGAAGGTCGGCGTCATCACTGTCCCTGTCGTGATTACACCGGAAAAGCTGGTCAAGCTGCGCGAAAATCATCTATTATGTCTGAAAATACAGAGCGGGCAGGACGATTTCGGAGACGTGTGAACGATATGGAAGCAGCGCGCCGAATCGATCGTCACCCTTGGCTGGATGAACTCGTCTCCGAACCGGCGGAGGCTGTTGATGATCTGTTGCTCGGCGTCGCCTATCTGCCGGGCTTGCAGCGCGCCGCGCCGTGCGATGCGCTGATGGTGCTGACGGGTGATCTGCCCGCCGAAGCGCCCGAATGGGCTATCCTCGATCACCATCTTTGCCGCTGGTTGCAACAGCGCCGCACGGCCGGCGCGGCGTTGCTGGACCGTCCGGGCGGGCTGCATCGTTTCGTGCGCGAAACCGGCGAGGCGTTTCGCGCCGCGTGGCGGCTGTCCTTGCCCGAAAGCAGCCTTTGGCTGCGCGAAAACCTGCTCGATCTGCTGCGCTGGGCCGAAGACCTCAGCGATGGCGACACCTTCGATCTTGGCCGGGCGGTGCTGACGGCGGGCGCCCAGCTCCAGCAGGATAAGGGGCTGCGCTTCCTGTGGTTCCGGGTTTGCGAGGATGCCGCCACCCCGCGCTTGCGTCACCGGCTCGATACCGCGTTGCTCGGTCTGGTCCGGATGCCCGATGGCGGCAACAGCCCGCCGTCGCAAGACGTGATTACCGGTCTCGCCCGCTGGGCCGCGCGCCTGCCCGCCGACGAGCGGCATAAGCCCGAGGTGGTGCGCGAATGGCGCGCGCTGAAGGCCGCCTTTCCCCGCCTGCCCAGCTTCTGGCGCGGGCGCTGGGAGGCGATTCTTGAGGACGGCCGGTTCGATCATCCCTTCGTCGGCTGGCTGAAGGAGGGCGACGAGGCGCTGAAGGCTCCGGCCAAGGGCAAGCAGACCCGGACCGCGCCCCGGCTGCATCCCGACATCCCCGGCCTGACCGCCGACATGAAAAGGGCCTATCACAAGGATGGCCTGACCGAGCCGTTGCGGCTGCGGATGCGCACTCTGCTCGACCAGAACGAGCATTACGCCGACGTCACCGGCGACGCCTACCATGTTGTCCGCAGTTGCACCCACATCGCCAGTATCGTGATGCCCGACGCCCCCGGCTGGGCGCTGAGTCTGGCCCGCCGCGCCTTGCAATGGTCGCCCTCCGATGGCCACGCCTGGAGCGTGCGCGCCCGCGCCCTCGACCGGCTGGGCCGGCCCGATCTGGCCACCGCCGTGCTGTGGGAGGCGATCCGGCGCGTGCCGTCGAATAGTGCCTTTTACACCGAACTGGCCCTGAAGCTCGCCGACCAGCAAGGCCACGCCCAAGCCGAAAAGCTGCTGCGCAAGGCGATCCTGATCGATAACCTGGACAAGCCTTCGCACGTCGAACTGGCCCGGCTGTTGTGGGGGTCCGGCCGGGGCGGGGAGGCGCTGGGGCTGCTGCGCGAGTTCACCGGGCGAACAACCGATCCGGTCTCGTTATACACTTTCGGCACTCTGCTGGTGGCCGAGGGCCGCTTCGAGGAGGCCGCCGGGGTGCTGGAGTCCTATCGCCGGCGCCACAACATCAACGACAACTGGACCGTTACCCTGGACCGCCTGATCGGGGCGGGCGCGGCCGGGCGGGACGATGCGCGCCGTCATCTGTTGGCCCCGCGCGTCCGCGACGAGGGCGGGGCGGCGCTGCCCGAGGATGGCGAAATCGCCGGGCCGGCGCTGGCGTGCGAGATGGCCGAGCACCGCCGGCTGGGGCGGATCGGCGCGGTGGCCGAGGCGGATCTGCTGTTCCAGGTCGGCGGTGACTCCCGCGACGAAGCGCTGCGGCGGATCGATGCCGTGCTAGCGGTGGACGAGGCCGACGGCTACGCCCATCTGGTCAAGGCGCTGGCGGTGCCCGAGCACCGCTTGGCGTTGGAAGGCCGGGCCGGACGGTTTCAGGGCTCCCTGCCGCTGCAACTGGCGATCACCCCGCCCGGCGCGCCGTCCGAACGCTGGCAGGACCTGCTCCGTCGCTTCTCCGATGGCCGGGCGCTGATCGATCTGGTGCGGCTGGAGCGCGGCGAGGCCGACGACGAAGCCCATGCCCTTTTAGAGAAATGGTCGGCGAGCCCCTCCCGGGAGGAGGACGGCTGGGAGAAGTTCTTCAAGCAGCAAGTTCGTGCCCATCTGCTCGAACCCCATACCGCCGCCGTGCCTCTGCCGGTGCTGGCTCATGACGCCCTGGTCCAGGCGGTCGATGTCGGCTGGGACGCTTTGCCGAAAGCCGCGTAGCCTCAGCCGCGCTGTCGAATCGCAGTGGGTGATGGCGAAGCCATCGGTTTCGGCGGCACCCTGCCCCTCCCCGGTCCCGCCGGCACTCGGTCGGAAAAAGCGGATTCTTCTCCTTCCGCCAGCTCTCCGCAGAGGGGTCCTTCAGGCAGCAAGTTGCGACGGAAGTGCGGAGGCGAACAAGGTGAGTTCGGGGCCATCGGCCAGCAAGCGCTTAAAAAATTGAGGGGGCTGAAAATTGGAGAGGTGCCGCCGGATATCCCACAAAGAAAATGTCGACATAAGTTTTTTGACTGACGAGAATATAATTACATAAGCCGTATCGCTGCCATGGTAATATTCATCAAACTCTGATCTCGTTATTCCAGATTGCCGGCCATAGTCTCTCCAAATTACCGAAGGCGCCCCTGCCACTACATCGGCAACGATGCCGATTGCCTCGACCGACGCTCGGGGAAGTGTGCAGTAAATCCAGACCCGGCAACCGGTGGACACCTTCAGGGGTCGGCGTCGAAGCTCAACGGTTTTGCGACATGATAGGGTTTGGCGGAAACACGGGCGATTTTCTGAGAGCCGCCCCCACATCTGGTATGTGTCTGCGTCAACCCGATAGGCTTGGCTCGACTTAAGCCTTTGGGTGTCAGAACCGATCAGGATTCTAAAATTTATATTTCAGATGTTGCCGTACTGAGGGATTATTGCGCGCACATCGTCGATTCACCGGTCCCCTGACTGCTTACGGCTATTGATATGGCGCGGCTCCGCTCAGACGGCGGGCACTCGTAGCGGGGCGGCCCCCCGTGCTTGGCAGTGCTCTTTGAACAGCTCAAACGCGTCGATCGGCAGCGGTCGGCTGAACAGATAACCTTGAAACACGGTACAACCCGTTCCAACGAGGAAGCTGCGTTGTTCCTCCGTCTCCACGCCCTCCGCGATAACCGATATGCCGAGGCTCCGGGCAAGGGTGATGATGGTGCGGGCAATGGTGGCGTCATTGGCGTCGGACAAAACGTCGCGAACGAAAGACTGGTCGATCTTCAACTGGTCGAGCGGCAGTCTCTTCAGATAAGACAGCGACGAGTACCCCGTGCCGAAATCGTCGAGTGAAAACGAGACGCCGCGCTCCTTCAGCGCCGACATCTTGGCGATCGTATCCTCGACATTGTTGAGAAACAGGCTTTCGGTCAACTCAAGCTTGAGCCGTCGGGGATTGGCGCCGGACTGCTCGATCATGTCGGTGACCTGAGTGACGAAATTAGCCCCGAGCACTTGCGTCGCGCTGACATTCACGGCCAGGGACAAGTGCCGAGCCGAGGTTTCGGACCATGCCGCAAGCTGTGCGCAAGCCGTCCTCAGCACCCATGTGCCGACATCGAGAATCAGGCCGGTCTCTTCGGCCAGAGGAATGAACTCATCGGGGGGCACCATACCGCGCACCGGATGTTGCCAACGCACCAAAGCCTCGGCACCGATCAAGCCGTCGGTATCGTCGATTTGAGGCTGGTAGTGCAACAGAAGCTGGCCGGTCGGAACGGCCTCGCGCAGTTCGATTTCCATCGCCGACCGCCTTATGACCGCGGCTTGCATCTCGGGGTCGAAGAACCGTACGGTGTTGCGGCCTGCGCCCTTGGCTTGATACATGGCGATGTCGGCCTGCTTCAGCAGAACATCGATGCCGTCCTTTCGACCCAGGAAAAGCGTAATCCCGATGCTCGGCGTTATCCGGTAATCATGGTCGATGATATGGTAGATCCCGCTGAGGGAGGCGAGAATCTTATTGCCGACCAACTCCGCCCGGGTCGCGGCCTCGCTCATCTCCGCGCTCAAATCCTCGAGCATGACCACGAACTCGTCGCCGCCCAGCCGCGCCACGGTGTCGGTCGCCCTTACGACAGCGGTGAGCCTCTCGGCGACCTGCTGCAACAGATTGTCACCCATGTGATGGCCGAGCGTGTCGTTTAACGCCTTGAAGTTATCCATGTCGACGAAGAGCAGGGCACCGGGCCGTTCGGTCCGCGCGCTCGTCACCAGGGCCTTGGTTAGACGGTCCGTAAGCAAGCGCCGATTGGGAAGCTGCGTCAGCGGGTCATAAAAAGCGAGATAGCGGATTTCCTCTTCGGACGCCTTCCGCGCCGTAATGTCGGTGTGCGTCGCCACATAGTTGGCAACCGTGTCGTCCTCGTCCTTTACCGCGGTGATGGTGAGCCACTTGGGATAAATCCCACCGTCTTTCCGCCTGTCCCAGATTTCGCCCTCCCAGACGCCGTCGGTGGCGATGGCCTTCCACATAGCCTCATAAAATTCATCATCGTGCCGACCCGACTTGAGAACGCGCGGCGTCTGCCCGACCACGTCGGCGGCTTCGAACCCGGTGATATCCGTGAAGGCTTTATTGACCTGAAGAATCACGCCGTCGGCATCGGTGACCAAAATGCCCTCCCGACACTCGAACGCGGTGGCGGCGATCCGGAGTTGCTGCTCCACCTTACGGCGCACCTCCAGCTCATTGCGCATTTCATCAAACGTCCGGTCGACGATGTTCGCCATTTGATTAAACGAGTGAGCCAGCAGCCCCATTTCGTCGTCCGTTTTGATGGACAGGCGGTGCCCGAACTCTCCGTCCTGGAAACGGCGCATGCCGGCGATCATCGTGGTGATGCGGCCGGTCAGCTTGTTCGCCATCCAAATCGCAATCAAGACGACCAGACCGGCGAGAAGGCACGTAGACAGGATCAGCTCGGATGTGGTGGTTGACAGATGGTTGGCGATTTCTCTGGCGATCCGGTCTCGACGCTCGGCAAACTCCCGGTTGTTTTGTGCGATGGTTCCGGCGATCCGTCGAGCCGATTCCGTCGCGGCGGCATGGAAGGCGTCGATGTTCGCCCCGATGGTGACGAAACCGAACCCGCGCGGGTCATCCCGATATTGCCCGGTGTGATACGGGATCGCCGCCGCCGTGGTCAGCTTCCACAATCCATTGAAGAAGATGACGAAGGAACCCGAGCCACCGTTTCTCGTCAGCTGGTCGAAGCCTTGGCATTGCGGCGCGAAGTTGAGATAGCGGCAGTCGAGGGCCACGGTGCCGGCTTTGACCAAAGCCGCCGCCGGTACCTTTGCGAGCGACGGCTCGAGGAAAGGCGGCGTTCCGGTCAGAAAGTCCGGCCAGGCTTTGCCCGATGCGCGCCAAGCGTCGTAGAGCGACTGGTCGAGCCACGGCGTCTCCGGCAGCCCGGTCTCTGCGTTGTAGCCGACGATGAAGTAATCGCGAGGATGCGAAATCGCCCGGCTGAGATGGTCCCATAAGAAAGCGTAGTTGCCCTGGCTGGCGTCGTTGATCGGGGTGTAGCGCGTTTCCGTCGGAACGATGCGGTCGGTGAATTGGCGGATATGGTCGTGATTCAGCGCCAAGGTGACATAGCCGATGACCCGGCCGTTCCGCTCGACCGGGGTGGCCCACCGTATGATGCCGTGAAACCGCCGGCCGACGGGGTTCTCCGCGCCCGCATAGGCGGATTGCTCCGGGGCGTACGGAACGCCCGCCTTGGCGGCAGCAGCCGGGGTGTAAAGTCCGACGACCCGGCTGCCGACATAAGTGCCGATGACATCGGAGACATAAATGTCCCCAGGCTTGAGCTTCCGGAGTTCCGGCCAGTAAGTTTCGGCCTTGGCGAAGGTCTGCCGCCGGTCGCTAATATCGGCCGGCTTGCGGGAATGGGCGGGGTCTCCATCGGTAACCTTCAGCCTCTCCTTGCCGTCGGTGCCGACGAAGGTCATCTCGGCGTAGAGCGGCCGCCATGTCGGCGTGCCCGTATCCTCGGGCGGGCGGGCGTGGAAGCCCCTGGCATTGTCGGGAAGCGGCGCACCGGTTTCAATCCCGGACGGAGGCCCGGACGGAGGCCCGGACGGAGGCCCGGACGGAGGCCCGGAC
>JBAWVF010000166.1:0-8475 GCA_037147415.1 Rhodospirillaceae bacterium
TCCAGGCAACCATGGCCCGCACCCGTGGCCCTTCCGGCCCGCCGAGCACCCGGTCGAACCAAGCCGCCCGAGCCGCCTGATAAGCCTTGGAGAGGGCGGTCTGTTCCCGACGCCGCTCAACCAAGGCTGCCGGCGGTGACGCGGGGGGTGGCCCTCGGCGCTGACCTGATGGCCGGCGCTCGCCATATGCTGCGAAGGGGTTCATGCAGGCGCTCCCGTCGCGCAACATCGCGATAGTCGGACTTGACGGCACCTCAGCCTTCAGGTCCGACTATGCAATGTTGAGTTCAATGGCAATAAGCCGATGAGGAACCATCTTCATTGAAACTCGTGCTGGCTCGGGACCGCTCGGTTTCAAACGCAACGATGTCCTCGAGACGGTAGACCACACGACCGCCGATCTTGAGGAAGCGAGGCCCCTGCCCAAGCCACCGCCAGCGTTCCAGAGTCCGGGGCGAGATATTCCAGCGTTCGGCAAGTTGCGCCTGCTTCAGATGCTGCGTGATCATTTTCCGTCTTCGCATCAACGTCAGGAATAGTTTTCGCCCACGCCCAATAGATTGCGCAATACAAAATTATATTTGTAGTAAGAATTCGTACAAATGACGTTTACTTCGTGGTAGATCGCACCAAAAAGTACTGTTGCGTAACTGTGCGTATTTGAGCGTAACCTTACGCAGATTTGAGCGGTTGGCCGTCAGACAAGCCACCACCGCGCACAACTCTAGATATTTCAAATCCCATTATATCCTCTATCTTATAGAGAACCTTCCCCCCTATCTTGAGCCAAACCGGCCCGCGACTCAGGCACCGCCAACGCTCCAAAGTCCGGTGTGACATGCTCCAGCGTCGTGCCAGTTGCTTCTGTGTTAAATACCGAACCACATCGCTCGACTCAGGCTGAACGATCTGCCTCGATTTTTGTTCTGCTGCCAAGCCAAGCAACATCGCTTTGTCTCCTTGAGTTGTTGCGAATTGAAGGCAAGCCACTACACATGCCTGCTCCATGCGCAGCCTTTGTACCTGTCGATCCAGTAATACAAATTAACTAAACGGCCCATCCGTCTTGTAAATCAGGGTTTGGGACCGAGGCGAGCCGGTCGCTATGGCCGGCTTGACTGCCATGATCCAGCCACGCCAGCTGTTCATCCATGGGAGAAGTTGGTGGGACAACCACCAAAAACACGGCTTGAGATTTCCGCGCATCGTTTCTTACAGTCTCGCTGTCGACCGGCCCGGGGAATCGAGCGCCACCCGGGCATCGGGCATAGCCAAAGGTACGAATCCCCTTACGCTAAAAAACAAAAGGCCGTCTTCAAAATCATTAAATAAATACCTGAGCAACTTCGCCTGATTTATGGTATAAAGTCAGTGTAAATCGCAGCCTATTACTGAGGGCTGCGTTCGAATGGAAAGCTCATACAAACTCACACTGTCCATAATACGAAAAAAATTGCCGTACACAAGATTACGTATGGAAGATTTGAGACGACATCGGATAATAATAAGGTATTATATCTATACATTAGTATTATTACAATAATATATGACACCTAACCATAGCGCTTCCTTGTTATGTTAAGCATATGATTAACAATATACGCTCTAACAGAAGAGGTTAATGTTCCACCTCTTCTGTCATGCGCCTCAATAAAAGATACTACGCCATGTATTGTTTTTCCTTCTTTTTTTGCGATTACAGTCAGCGCACTCCACAACTCATCTTCTAGGCGCATGCTCGATCGCTTCCCGTTGACCAAAATATTTCTTGGCTTTAAGTTTGTTGTCGTCATTTTAATTACATCCCCATTTCGGTCACTGTTTTACAATGAAGATTCCGGTCCCCGGCAATCGCGCCCGTCGTCATGCGGCGATTTTTAAATTGTTCGGTTTACCGGCAAGGCGCAGGTGGTCATTAACATCGGCCCAACCGCCAACAGCAATCGTGTTGCCGATCGGCATCGAAGGCCCGTATGTACCGACATTGATCCCGGCGATCCGCAGGATGCGGTGAAACCGGATGTCTGAGCAGGCAACGAATTTATAAATCGACTGCTGCACCCCCAGCTTGAATAACTCCGCCAACAGAAGCCGAGTCGCCTCACTGATTGTAGAGTCCGATATTTTTCCCCGCCCATCGTCAGCGACCACCCCGAACCTGGAGATTTCCCATACCCGTGCGTCATTTTCGGGCGGGTGACCGTTAAGTAGGAACGAAAACACGTCACGCAGCATGTACGGGCCCGTGGTAGGAAGCAGCCTCCAGCAGCCAAGAATAACAATTTCTGAGCTTGACAAACTATCAACGCATATCCCGTAAAGCGGGTCATAGTCATCAAATTCATCGCATTCAATGCCGGGCATTCGCTCAACCACGTCCCACTTCATACGAACTTTGAAGATTTCATGGCGCATCTCATACATTTTAAACAGGATATCCTTCCGGATTCCGCATGCTTTTCCAACGATTACATTCATAGTTAGCTCCCCATCGGAACGACGATGGGGGTGAATACATATGAATGCTCGAATTCGTACGACTACCTGCCCTGGTAGGTTCTGCGGTAAAACCGGGTAACTTTATTGCGTTTTCATTCCCGGGCAAACCACCGTACCGGGCATAGAGGTTCAAGGCTGGACGGTCATTGCGCTCAGTTGATTATGCCGGTAAACATACAATAGTATGCATTTTGACTGGCGGGGCGAACATGCTGCGGGGCATCCATGACTTCATCGAGGAAATATCACTTTGTGATAGCGATGCCGGCGCTACGTCAATCGTTACGAGAGCCATTCAGTCAATCGGCTTTTCTTCGTTTAACTTCATTGGAGGTCGCATTATAAAGGCTGCGCACGGCAAGTCAAAGCCAACATTTGACGATGTTCCGCACTATGTGTCGACGTGGTCCCGTGACTGGATTTCTTATTATACTGGAAACGGATATTTCGGCCACGACCCGATACTTAAGGGAAGCTTCTTGTCCACATTGCCGGTCGATTGGGCATCGGTTGAAAAAGAAAGCCAATTGAAAAACAGATCATCGGAGATGCCGCCGATGCCGGTCTCAAGAACGGCATCTCGTTTCCCGTTCACGGCCCCTTGAATCAATTCAGTATAGTCAGCATCACGTCGGACTGTACCGACAGAAGTTTTTATAAATCTTTAGCCCATCACAAGCATTTCCTTCAGATTCTATCAATATACTTTCATGAAGCGATGTTCAGGCGACGGCAGAAACGAATTGAGCAAGGCCCTCCTGAGAATGCGCTGACCCAGCGTGAGACCGAATGCCTCATCTGGACTGCCCGTGGAAAGACGGCAAGCGACATTTCCGATATCCTCACCATCAGTGAGAACACGGTTCGATTTCATATTAAAAACTCAATGAGAAAACTCGACGTATATTCAAAAACACACGCAGCCGCTCGGTCAATACAACTTGGATTGATATCCCTATGAATGCACATCGAATTATATCAAAGCAACCCGTCCAATCTGCGGCCGAGTGGCATTTACACATGATCCTCGATGGCCGCCTGCCCAAGGGCCTTGGCCTTGCCGAATTCATGAAGCCCTGGCCGGGAATTTGGAAGGATCATAGGAAGTATTTTCGGCAACTGGCGACCTGATACAGCCGACGCAGCTGCGGTGCCCGGAATACACCGAGCACCGAGTCGGCTATCGGCGCTAATTTTGCGTCTTCACCACCGGAATCATGGTATCAGCCTCGGCGTTGCCCCTGATGACCGGACAACCCGCTCGTGGCGCAGGATGAAAAGAGAGAAAGCGAGTCATTAGCCGGGCAAGTCGAACGGGTGACCTTTCACAGCCCCGACAGCGGCTTCTGCGTCCTGCGAATAAAGCCCCGGGGCAGTCGCGAGTTGGTCACGCTGGTCGGCTCAACCCCCATGATCCAGGCGGGAGAATATCTTCACGCACGAGGCTGGTGGGACAATCACCGGGAGCATGGCCTCCAATTCCGCGCATCCTTTATTAAAACAACCCCGCCAACCAGTCTTGAAGGCATTGAGCGCTTCCTCGGCAGCGGCATGATCAAGGGCATCGGGGCCCATTACGCCAAGAAGCTTGTAGCCGCCTTCGGTGAAGCCGTCTTCGAGGTCATCGAGCAAAAGCCTGAACGGCTCCGACAAGTCGAAGGCATCGGCCCGGTGCGCGGACAGCGTATCACCGCCGGCTGGGCCGAACAGAAGGCCGTCCGGGAAATCATGCTGTTCCTGCAGAGCCATGGCGTCAGCCCGGCGCGGGCGCTTCGCATTTACAAAACCTACGGCGCCGACGCCGTGCCGCTGGTCACGGAAAACCCCTATCGCTTGGCGCGTGACATCCGAGGCATCGGCTTTAAGACAGCGGACCAGATCGCCGAGCGCCTGGGCATCGAAAAGACCTCGATGATCCGCGCCCGAGCAGGGATTTCCTATGCTCTGATGGAAGCCGTCCGCGATGGTCACTGCGCGCTTCCGGAAGATGATCTCTTGACGCTCGCTGAAAAGCTGCTTGACGCTCTTCGGCTTGAACTTCAGGAAAACTTTGTCGTAGCTGACTCGATCGACAAGCGTCGCTGCATTTTTCTTCCCCACCTATGGCGCGCCGAGCAGATTATTGCGGATTGCCTTGCGATCCTTGCTCACGGAAAACCACCCTGGCCCGCAATCGATTGCGATAAAGCCATTCCTTGGGTCGAGGGCAAACTTACCGTAACCCTGGCCCCAAGCCAATGCGAGGCCGTCCGGGCGGCGATAGGCTCGAAGGTGCTCGTGATCACCGGCGGCCCCGGTGTCGGCAAGACCACCATCGTGAAATCGATTCTGAAAATCGTGATGGCGAAAGGGACCACGGTTCTCCTGGCTGCTCCAGCCGGGCGTGCCGCGAAGCGGCTATCGGAAAGCACCGGCCTGGAAGCAAAGACCATCCACCGGCTGCTGGAGTTCGATCCGAAATTCGGCGGGTTTCGCCGGGGGACGGAACTTGCCCTCGACTGTGATCTGCTGGTCATCGATGAATGACGTGCCGCTCATGGCGTCCCTGATGAGCGCTGTCCCGGCTCGGGCGGCCATCATTATTGTCGGAGATATCGATCAGTTGCCGTCGGTCGGTCCCGGCCAAGTTCTGACCGACGTGATCCGGTCCGACGCCGTACCGGTGGCGCGCCTGACCGAGATATTTCGGCAAGCATCCGAAAGCCGGATCATCGTCAATGCCCACCGCATTAACAAGGGCAGCATGCCCGAGTTGACGGCACCGACCGAAGGAGAAACCGATTTTTATTTCGTGCCGGCGGAAGACCCCGAGGATGCGGCGACAAAGATCGTCGAGGTGGTGGCCAATCGCATTCCGCAGCGCTTCGGACTCGAAGCGGTTCGAGATGTTCAAGTGCTCTGCCCGATGCAACGCGGTGCGGCCGGCACCCGCTCTCTCAACATCGCGCTCCAGAGCGCGCTGAATCCCGTTCGCTCGGACCAGCCTGTCGTCGAACGATTCGGCTATGCTTACCGGGTCGGCGACAAGGTCATGCAAACCGAGAACGATTACGAGAAAGAGACCTTCAACGGCGACATCGGCTTTGTCATCGGCATCGACCAGGATGCCGCCGACATGGTGATCGACTTCGACGGCCGGGAGGTAAGCTACGGCTTCGGAGAACTGGACGAGATCGCCTTGTGCTACGCCACCACCATCCACAAAGCGCAAGGGTCCGAATACCCCGCCGTCGTCATCCCGGTCATGACCCAACACTACATGATGCTGGAGCGCAACCTGATCTACACCGGCATCACTCGCGGCCGAAAGTTGGTCGTGCTGGTCGGACAGAAGAAGGCGATCGGCATCGCCGTGCACGGAGCGAAGGAACGACGCAGATGGTCGAAACTGAAAGAGCGCATGATCAGGAGTTGACGGCGCGACACGGGAGCAGCTAAATACATTAATTTCTTAAGAAGGATGTTTCTTCACATGCCACCGGTACCGAAATCAGCCAAGCATAAGCCGATGGCACAGCCGGACGCAGAGGTTATTGCCTTGCAGGCTCTAGCATTTCTAGCCGGAGACGATGACGCCTTTTCACTCTTCCTCAACATTACCGGCCTTACCCCCGATATTGTAAAGGCTGAAGCAAGCAGCCCCGGATTTCAGGGCGCCGTGCTTGATTACGTCCTCGGCAATGAGACCTTACTCATGACATTTGCCGATGAAAACAATCTTTCTCCGGAATCAATTGCGGTGGCCCGGCGCAAACTTCCCGGCTCCTCCATTGACATGTAAGTGAACCCGTCAGGATTGACTTCCCGATCAGATAAAGGGCTGCTATACGAAACAAATGTCCCAGCAAAGGAACCGGTAAATGGACAACTCCGATCCACTCGCCCTGACCGCCCGTATCGTTGCCGCCTACGTGGCAAACAATCAACTGCGAACCGACGATCTTTCCGGCCTCATTACCAGCGTTCATCAGTCACTGACCGATCTTGGAAAACCGGCCGCCTCTGAAGCCGAGGCAAAGACCGACCTCAAGCCGGCAGTTCCGATCAAGAAGTCCATCAATCCCGACCATATCGTCTGCCTGGAGGATGGCAAAAAGCTAAAAATGCTGAAGCGTCACCTCATGTCTACCTACGGCATGACACCGGATCAGTACCGTGCCAAATGGGGCCTGCCATCCGATTACCCGATGGTTGCACCAAACTATGCGAAGGCACGTTCAGAACTTGCGCTAAAGCTCGGCCTGGGACGGAATACAAAATCAGCCGCGTGACCGACCGAATTGCCCCCTACCCCTCTGCCGCCGCACCTCACGTCCCGGTTTCGTTCGTGGCATCGATTGGCGCCCGGGCTTTCCACACACATTTTTCGGCCATGCCCCGACGCGGAGTCTCCGCCTGTGTCGGGCGCCATCCGGGTAAAGCGGTCCGGGTGGTGCCTGACAACACCAGATAGCCATGGTTTCCGGCCGCAGCCAAGGGCGAAAAGCGACAAACCCCGAGATTTTTTTCGGGCAGTGGATTGAATTTACTCGGGTTTTCGCAGGAACACTCGCCCTCTTGCTTCCATGGTGCTACCAGAAGCCAATTTTAGGCACTAATTTTTGACACAAAAAAACCCACCTAAGTCATTGACTTGGCGGGCTATTTTCGTGGTTGAGCGGAGGTGACGCTCCGCTAACCGTTATCAGCAATTTTATGTGAATTCGATTTGCGGCCTATCAGCTTTTTACTATCCCGACTGAACGGGCGAAGGTGACGCGGGACAGAAACCTGCCTTTACAGATCAATGACTTATATTTCATCACTGTGCGCAGGTTGAAGCCGAAGACCGAGTAAAAATTTCATATCCATTATGGTGCGCAACATGGATACAAACCTTCTCCAGTCACTGCGGTTTTTTCTCCAGTCTATAGGTTGAATATAAGGGTTGAACGAACGGCTTCGCCGAGGGGCGCTGAAGTCGAGGCAAAGAGCGGTCGGTCGGGGTATTGATGTGGGTTGACCGGGATTGTCCGGTCGGAAGCCCACAAGGAACTCCGATGACGCACTTGCTCGAAGGCCCGATGCCGCCGCTGCGGCGGCGAATGATTGAAGACATGGTTCTGGCTGGTCTGGCCCGCGGAACCCAGGAAGCGTACCTGTCTGGAGTGCGCGGGCTGGCGGCTCGGCACCGGCAGTCACCGGACCACTTAACGGAAGAGCAAGTGCGCTCTTACCTGCTGGAGTTGCGCGAGCGTGGGGTCGCGCGCGGCACCTTCAAGACCAGCCATTACGGCATTCGTTTTCTGTACCAGCATACGCTGGGATACGACTGGGAGCTCTTTGGAAAAAAAAGATCAAGGAGCCCAAGCAGAAGCGGCTTCCCGATGCTCTTGCCGATACAGAGGCCCGGCGTTTGCTTGGCGCGGTTCGCCATCCCGTCCATCGGTGCTGCTTTTCCCTGATGTACGCTTGCGGCCTCCGGATCATGGAGGCGGCAACTCTTGATGTCGGCGCGATCGATCGCGCGCGGATGGTCTTGCGCATCATCGGCAAGGGCAACAAGGAACGGCTGGTGCCCCTGCCGCGGCCGATGCTCGACGAGCTGGTGGCGCTGTGGAAAACCCACCGCAATCCAAAGTGGCTGTTCCCCAATAATGTTGGCACCAAACCGGTGGCGTGCTGCGTGCTGTTCCGCAGCTTTGCCGCCGCTGTCAAGGAGGCCGGCTTGCCGCGCCGGCCGACGCCGCACACCCTGCGCCACAGCTATGCGACGCGCCTGTTGGAAAACGGCGTCGATACCCGGGTGGTCCAGGTCCTGTTGGGCCATGCCAACATTGCGACCACGGCCCTTTATACCCACCTGACCGAGCCCACCCGGGCTTCGCTGCGCACGCTTCTCGACAAGATCATGACCGGTCTCTGAGCGCCGGAGCCGAGCGTGATCGAAGTCGCGGACGTGTTCCGCCGCTTCGGCGACGACTACCTGAAGGTCCA
>JBAWVF010000167.1:0-8292 GCA_037147415.1 Rhodospirillaceae bacterium
CTGCCGACATGACCAGAGCGATCGCACTTTGGGCCTGCCAAAAGCGGCTCGATTCGTCGGCGCGTGAGGTCCAGCCCAACTGTCCAAGCAGCGAACACACCCGGTTGGACAAAGTGTCGCAAGGCCATTCATAGGCCGGCAGACGCGGCGGTACCACCGGGTTGCCGAGAACGTCTTGATCGGGAGGCGCCGGGCTAAATTCGATACTGCCCCGGAACAACAGACCGTTAAAGGGTGACTGCGGTTCGGCGCGAAGGCTTGAACCCGAAAACGGGAGGGTAACGGCGGAAGCATGCATGACAGCACCTGCAACATTCTGTTGCACCAGCGCATAGCCGGCGTTTTGTTCTATATCAGTATGTTGCGGCCGTCTCTTAATGTCAAATACAAACGCACTTCCCCCGGCTGGTTTGCGCTTATGCAGTTCTGTTATATTATTGTATAAAATCAATGTGTTATCATGTATTCTTCGGAAAAATTGACAGGACATCCTTGATTTGGGCGGCAAAATCGGGTTCGCGGGTGTAGCGTTCTTGCAACGCTCTATCTCGTTTGATTAGAAAGGTTACGTCGTCACGAAGGGGTAAGCGTCGCCGGTTGACGTGTTCCGCCAATGAGCCGTCCCACTCTAAGCGGGACATAAAGAAGACAGATCGACAATACATACTAAACATCTTGCCATCATTTGAATTCTTTTCGCGAGCTATCAATGAATACATATAATAATTCCTAACGTAAAAGTATTTGTTATAGGTATTTTGTAATGCCTCTATGCGTTCATAATTGTCAATCACTTTATCAAGTAATCTTTCATCATGGTAAGCTTTAATACAATGCTCGCGGGCCTCAGCTTCAAATGAAAACTTTGTTCCGGTTGAGGCTGATAATTCGATCATGTACTTACGGAGTGCGACACCAAGAAGAAGTTCCAGGGCGCGTCGATCCCGACGGATGATTTCAGGTGCTGCCATTAGCTCATCGAATGCGACTCGCAGCTGATCGGGATGAACTAATTTAACGACACGTTGCGTTGCGCCGTAACGGCGGCGAAACCAACCTCGTGCCTCCAACTTCACTTCGGCATGTTTTGAGACTGAGGCCATCACTAAGGCAATCGTCTGGCGTAATTTCCAAAGTTGCCGTCGCTCTTCATTCCTCATGCCGGTGCCGAAATGTGAAAACACGCCGGCAATGACATCACCAAAAGTCTCTACTTGCAGATTAATACTCGGTAATTTTTGAATAATCAGTGGAGCGCCCAGCACATCATTTGGTGGCGGATCAGGGTTTAGATTAAGGCTGATCCCACGTCCCAGCACTAAACCTTTCTGAATGGTGTCATTTTCGGTCAAGATTTCTTTATTCCTGCAAAACCAAACCAACGTTTACGTCTTACCGGTTTTTTCAAGTGCGTAGTCGCCTGTTCTTTTGCCCTGGCCGTTTGCCCGGCCGGACTTGCCGAGGTATCTTCGGGAAAAGTGCGCAAGATTGCCCGTAACTGCTTAGCATAGTCCGGATTTCTCTTAAATTGGCGGAGCACGCTTCGATCACGCAAGGCATAGAATAGCATCCTTTGACGGGATGGTAAGGCCTTCGCACTTGGAAGTTCCGTTAGCTCACCGTTCCAGCCGACCCTGGCATTAAAAAACATTGCATTGCAAAAAAACATGAATATCTGGTTGTCAACGGGCAGTTCTTCGCCGCACAGTATTGAATATATATAATAATTCTTTCCGTGACTGTAGTTATCATAAATAAGTTGAGATGCTGAAAACCTTTCTTCTCCATTCGTATATCCCGCAAATTGTTTCTCAATTTTGTAGCCTGATATAAAATAATCGTGAGCCTCTTTATAAAACTCAAGCAATCCAATGGTCTTTTTTCCAATTTCAGTGCGATAAGTCTTGAGTAATGTTGTTAGTAGTTCATTAAGATACAGTCGATGCGCGGCATATTCTTCCGGTAAATCAATTAAAAGCTCGATGACTTCCTTTAGCTGATAGGGATGGCGGATTAACCGATCGACAGCCGGCTGAGCTTTGCGCGATACTCCGTACCGAAGCAACGATCGGACCGGTTTAAAGCCCGGCCATACGGCTGTCAGCACCGCCTCGACCGTATCATGAAAGCGCCATAGCATGCGCTGGCCTCGGTTTCGATGTCCGCTGTCGCTGCCGGCAAATATCCGCCGCATCTGACTGTTCAAGGGTTCTTGGGGAAAGTGCGAGACCGGCAATGCCCCGAGAATCAGCGGATCAGTCAGGCAATCAAGTTTCGGCGGCGGCGGGTCAAACCTGAAGGTTTTGCCCTGCACCACACCTTTGATCTTATCGGTCCATTGGCCGGACTTGGCCGCTTTACCGACCGTCATACTCGCCGATTCACCATCCCACGCCGCCATATATTAGCATTCCCTGCTTCTCGCATTGCAGCACATGAGGTAGAGTGAGGGCAACTTCACTCCGACCTACCCGGGGAAATCGTACCATGGCGATCCACGTCGCACTCAACCACAAGACCGTTTATCGTTACGACCGCTTGGTTTCGCTTGCCCCGCAGGTTGTTCGCCTACGTCCGGCTCCTCATTGCCGTACGCCGATCCTCAGCTACTCCATGAAGATTACACCGCGCAAGCATTTCCTGAATTGGCAACAGGATCCACAGTCGAATCATCAGGCTCGCCTTGTTTTCACCGAGCGTACAACTGAATTCTCGATCGAGGTCGATCTGGTTGCAGAAATCGCCTCAATCAATCCGTTTGATTTCTTTTTAGAAAGTAGCGCTGAACTTTCGCCTTTTACCTATGAGCCTTGGCTTCAGCGGGAATTGCGGCCCTATCTGGAGACCGAGCCCGCCGGCCCCCATCTTTCTCGTTGGGTGGCCAGTGTTGACCGTACCCCCCGCGAAACCAACAATTTTTTGGTCGAAATCAACAGCCGGCTTCAGCGGGAAATCGGCTATGTCATTCGAATGGAACCGGGCGTTCAGAGCTGTGAGGAAACTCTCGGACTCGGCACCGGTTCGTGCCGCGATTCTGCGTGGCTCCTCGTGCAAATTTTCCGTCATCTGGGGATGGCGGCGCGCTTCGTTTCCGGTTACCTGATCCAATTAACCGCCGATCAGAAGTCGCTCGACGGGCCCAGCGGACCCGAATCCGACTTTACCGATTTGCATGCCTGGACCGAGGTTTATCTCCCGGGCGCCGGGTGGATCGGCTTGGATCCGACGTCGGGTTTGCTGGCCGGCGAAGGCCATATCCCGTTGGCATGCACCCCGGACGCCAGCAGCGCCGCGCCCGTCACCGGCTTGGTCGATCCCTGTGAGGTCGAATTCGAACATCATATGTCGGTCTCGCGCATTAAAGAGGCGCCGCGCGTCACCAAGCCGTTCACCCTTCGTGAGTGGGGCGCGGTCGAAGCGCTCGGCCATCGGGTTGATGAACAACTGAAGGCTGATGATGTTCGCTTGACCATGGGCGGCGAGCCGACCTTTGTTTCAATAGACGACATGGATGGCGCAGAGTGGAACATCGCCGCGGTCGGCCCCGACAAACGCATCATGGCCGCCGATCTGGTCACCCGCCTGCGCCATCGTTTTGCGCCGGGCGCCCTGCCCCACTATGGCCAGGGCAAGTGGTATCCCGGTGAGTCACTCCCGCGTTGGGCGTTCCATGTGTTTTGGCGCAAGGACGGTGATGCTTTATGGGCTAATGAGCAATTGCTCGGCGACGAAAAGGTGAATTATGGTTTTGGTGCCCGCGAGGCCGGGCTGTTTATGGATACTCTTGCCGGCTATCTCGGGATTGACACTCAACTTGTTGTCGCTGCCTATGAAGACCCTTGGCATTTTCTGAAGCGCGAAACCTTGCTGCCGGTTAACGTCGATCCGATTGATAATCGATTGGAGAATAAAGAAGATCGTGACCGTCTTTCCCGCGTGTTTCAGCGCGGCTTAAGCGAGCCGGTCGGATTCGCCCTGCCGATCAGTCGTCGTCACGAAGCAACCGGGCCGGTGTGGCTCTCCAGTACTTGGCCGCTCCGTCAGAAAAGGTTGCTCTTGGTCCCGGGGGATAGCCCGGTCGGGTTCCGGCTGCCGCTGGACTCGCTGCCTTGGGTTGCGCCGGGTGATGCCGCCGTGTTGTGGGAGCAAGATCCGTTCGCCCCTTGCCAGCCGCTACCGCCCAATCAGGTGCCGCTCCGGCAGGCCAAACAAATGGACCCGGTCAAGCGCGAGGGGCTTGAGCGACAAGCCCGGCGGGGCATGGCCGAGATGCGGACCGAGGCGCCGACGCACGGCCAATCGGCGCCGTGGGTGATCCGGACCGCGCTTTGTGCCGAGGCGCGTGACGGGCGGATTTACATCTTCCTGCCGCCGATGGCGTTGCTGGAAGATTTTATCGACCTGATCGCCGCGATCGAGCACACGGCTCTGGAACTGAACATGCCGGTGTTGATCGAGGGCTACCAACCGCCGCGTGATCCGCGCCTGAACTCCTTCGCGGTTACTCCCGACCCCGGCGTGATCGAGGTCAATATTCACCCGGCGGCCAGTTGGGACGAGTTGGTTCACAATACCGAGGCGCTTTACGAAGAAGCGCGCCTGGCTCGTCTCGGCGCTGAGAAATTCATGCTCGACGGACGCCATTGCGGCACCGGTGGCGGCAATCATGTCGTGATGGGGGCGGCCACCCCGACCGACAGCCCGTTTTTACGGCGACCGGATTTGCTGCGCAGTCTAATTACTTATTGGCAACACCACCCCTCATTGTCGTTCCTGTTTTCGGGCATGTTTATCGGCCCGACCAGTCAGGCTCCGCGAGTAGACGAGGCGCGCAATGACAGTTTGTACGAATTGGAAATCGCGTTTCAGCAACTTGACGCTGCCGGTCCCGACTGTCCGCCCTGGCTGGTGGATCGGGCGTTGCGTCATCTGCTGACCGATCTTCAGGGCAATACGCACCGCTCCGAGTTCTGTATCGATAAGCTTTACTCGCCCGATTCTGCGAGTGGTCGACAAGGGTTGGTTGAGTTTCGCGCCTTTGAAATGCCGCCCCATGCTCAGATGAGTCTGACCCAGCAGCTTTTATTGCGAGCGCTGGTTGCGCGCTTCTGGCGTCAGCCCTACAAATCCAAGCTGGTGCGCTGGGGGACCGAGTTGCATGACAAGTTCATGCTGCCCTGGTTCGTTCAGGCTGACTTCGCCGACGTATTAGCCGAGTTGTGCGATGTCGGCTATCCGTTCGAGGAAGCGTGGTTTGCTTCGCACTTTAATTTCCGTTTCCCGGTCTATGGCGAAATCGTTCATCGTGGTGTGACGTTGGAGCTGCGCCAAGCGCTCGAGCCCTGGCATGTGTTGGGCGAAGAGCCCGGCGGTGGCGGCACCGCGCGCTATGTCGACAGCTCGGTCGAGCGTGTGCAGGTGCGGGCCACCGGCTTGACCGATCGGCGCCATGTCATCGTGTGTAACGGCCGTCCGGTCCCGCTGCACCCGACCGGGGTCGAAGGAGAAGCGGTCGCCGGCGTGCGTTACCGGGCGTGGCAGCCGCCGAGCTGTCTGCACCCGACGATTCCCGTGCACAGCCCGCTGGTGTTCGACATTGTGGACAGCTGGTCCGGGCGCAGTTTGGGCGGTTGTACCTATCATGTTGCCCACCCCGGCGGGCGCTCTCATGAAAGCTTCCCGGTCAATGCTAATGAAGCCGAGGGTCGCCGGCTTGCCCGATTCTTCCATTTCGGCCATACGCCCGGGCCGATGACGGTAACCCCGGAGTCGCGCAATCCCGAGTTCCCCTATACACTGGATTTAAGACGAGGGGCTTAAGACCAATGGCCTTTGATGTTGCCCCATCAAAGGCCCCCTCAAACGGCGGGCGCACGCGGTGCGGGCTTGCCGCAGCAGCCATGAGGCGCGCGGCGGCAGTCGCCGCCGATACCAACGGCCGGTCATCGACCGGGGCCGTTGGTGTAACACCGTTAAAAGTATTATTTGTATATCGTTATGCTGAAGCACAAACGAAAAAGCACAGCTCGATTTCGTCGGGTTGTGCTACTAACTTACTGATTTTATGAGGAAAATGGCGCGCCCGGAGAGATTCGAACTCCCAGCCTTCTGATCCGTAGTAAGGATGACGATGCTATTATTCAATAGAAAACAATGTGTTAGTATGCTCAAAAATAGCGTGTGACCGATCTGTAACCTTCTGGGTTTGTTCAAGCTTGGGGGCTGACCTTCTGATATCAAATCAGCGACTAAACCCAACTTCCTGCTGTCGCAAGCGCAAGAAAGAGGTGCCATGCTTGACCCTCGTGTTCAAAGTGCCATTACGTTGGGAATGAACCAAAATCCAAAGCCAACTCATCCTACGCTGCGTCTTGATACAGATACTTCTGGAACCCAGAAAATACCCGTCCGATTTCTTCCGGCTTCCCAAGGTCAGCCACAGCATCAGCAATAGAGTTTCGATATTTCAGCCGCAAAAGCGGTGTCAGCTTATCCTGGTTTAGTTCATACACACCGACACTCACATAGTGAAATAGCACAAAATCAAGAAACACTCTTTGCTTTGTATTGAAATGTGTGCTAATAATGACCTTTGCCTTTTCTGCTCGCTCTTTTCTTGTTAATGTCGGAAGAGCATAAGCAACATGGGCGAGGACATCGAAAAGATCACTTTTTTCAGCATCAATGATCCGCTGCATCTCCATAAGTTGATCTTTACCAAAGCCGCCGTCTGATAGGCCTTCAAGAAGTTTTTTACGAGTATCAGGAGCACTCCAGATTGACCGAAGTTCTTCCTCATTCTTGAAAAACTCTGGCAGTTTCCCAAACAGCATCTCCATGAACTGCTGTGCCGACATGGGAGTTCCATCTGGATGCCAGAAAGTAGTCATCATCATATGCTGAATTGATCGAGCCTTTCCATCGGAAAGTTTGACAACTAATCTTCGACGATGCCTTGGTGTTTCATCAGTTGTCTCTGGTTGATCTACCTGTTCGTCATCATTCTCATTTCGCTCTGGCCGAGGCTCCTGTGGCTCTGGGTCAATAGGCTCACCATCCCACTCCGGATCATTGAAGTGGTGATGGGCCCTCACGAAATCATAAATCGTAAAATAATCTTTTCCATCATAAAGTCGAGTTCCTCGCCCAATGATTTGCTTGAACTCGATCATTGAGTTGACCGGCCGTATAAGAACGATATTTCTTATGTTTCTCGCATCGACACCAGTTGATAGTTTTTGAGATGTTGTCAAAATGGTAGGAATTGTGTTATCATTGTTCTGAAAATCACGAAGATGCTGTTCACCAAGTGCCCCATCATCTGCTGTCACTCGTTGGCAGTAGTTAGGGTCTTTACTCGTCTTCATTTCATTGATTAGATCACGAACAGCCAAAGCATGAGGCTGTGAGGCACAAAATACCAGTGTCTTTTCTTTCTGGTTGATTTGAGTCATGAATACTTTAACCAACTCTCGTTCACGATCTGGTAATGTTATAATTTTATTGAATTCTTCAATTGTGTATCTACGACCAACTTCAACATCTCCCTCCAACACCACATCATCAGGTGTATAAACATAGTCATCAATGGTTGTTGATATTTGCTTGACACGGAAAGGAGTAAGAAATCCGTCATTGATACCATCTTTAAGAGAGTAAATAAAAACCGGCTCACCAAAGTAAGCATAAGTGTCAATATTGTTCCTCCGCTTTGGTGTCGCTGTTAGGCCAAGTTGAACTGCAAATGAAAAGTATTCAAGTATCCATCGCCATGTGCTTTCATCGTTGGCACCACCACGATGGCACTCATCAATTATAATAAAATCAAAAAAGTCTCTCGGATAATTCCCGAAGTATGGTGATGGCTGTCCATCCTTTGGTGGACCACTCATAAATGTTTGAAAAATCGTAAAGAATATGCTTCCGTTTTTCGGAACTTTTCCCTTCTTTTTTATTTCATCAGGTGAAATTCTGACCAGAGCATCTTCTGGAAATGCTGAAAATGAATTGTAGGCTTGATCTGCCAATATGTTCCGGTCTGCCAGAAACAGGATGCGAGGCCGTCGCCCTGGCTCTCTGCTTAAGTTCCAGCGAGACTGAAATAATTTCCATGCGATCTGAAAAGCGATAAAAGTTTTGCCGGTGCCAGTAGCCAGAGTGAGCAATATTCTCTGTTTATCATTTGCTACAGCATTCAAAGCATGTTCAATGGCGATGTCCTGATAATACCGTCCCTGGAAACATGCCTATCGGGTTAACGCACACACCCACTAGATGTTGTGTGCTTCCAGT
>JBAWVF010000168.1:0-8200 GCA_037147415.1 Rhodospirillaceae bacterium
ACTGGAAGCACACAACATCTAGTGGGTGTGTGCGTTAACCCGATAGGCATGCGTTCAACGGGCCGTTGAAGTTGCGGACAATGACTGTTACCATCGGATCCTTGATATATTCCTTTAGCCGCTTCTCAAGATCACGAGCCAGTTCGGTCGGTGTTCTGCCCGCAGCGGTCATGTCTTCGATCAGGGGAGTCGAAATCCGCCCGTCGGGCCGGACCGGCACCGAAGTCGAGAACTCTTGTTGCTGCCAGACATTAATCTCGACAGTGTCAAGCGGACCGATCCGGTAATTGGGATCGTCAAGTCCGGCTCGATTGTCAGGCGCCGGAATCGCACCGGCGCAGCCAAACAGGGCGAACCCGCCCGCTAGCAATGACACCAGTGCCGTTGACCGGCTTTGTTCATCCCTGCGCCGGCTATTTTTGCGCTGATGTGTCCTTGTCGCGTTAGCCACGGGCTCCCCCACTCCTGATAAAGCTTCGGGAAACAGTATGGCCGGCTTGGCCCGTATTCACTACTAACCTGACGGTTATACTCCTATTTACAATCATTGACAATAAATCTAAAGAAACTTACAGTAATACTTATGCCGGTTCTGATAGAATAGTACAGTGGATTACAAGGGTCCTTTGATCGGCGCTAAGGAAATACAAAATGCCGCGCGGTCAGGCACCGGTATAAATCGGGCTATACGAGGTATACATTCGGTGCACACCGAAGCGATCAACGGCCAACCGTCGATTGGCGGCACCCACCAGGGCCCGGGTGGAGCTATCGGTTGCCAACCGTTCCATTGCCCGGATCAGCGCGGCCTCGTCGCCGGGCGGCACGATGAAGTTCCGGTTTTCCGGAGCGACCATGGTGCGGATATCGCCGACATCGACCCCGACAATCGGCTTTCCCGCTGCCATCGCCTCAATCACGGTTACCGGCTGTTGCTCGGTGTCGGATGAAATGGCAAAAACATCGAACCGGCTCAGCATGAATTCCGGTTCCGCGACATGGCCGGTAAACAGAACCCGGTCGCTGACACCGAGCCGGTGAGCCAGGGTTTCCAGGCGTGGGCGTTCGGCACCATCGCCGGCAACCACCAGCCGGGGGGACGGCTTCAATCGAAGCGCGGAGAATACCCGGATCAGGCGGGATAAATTCTTTTCGGGGCGCAACGGCGCTACCGTACCGATCGTGATCCCGACATCGGTCGCTCGGACCGGCGTCTCTAAGACCCGGGGCATGAAGCGCTCAAGATCGACCCCGTTATCAATCCGGTGAAGCAACTGCGCCGGCACTCCCCATTCGCGTCGGGCGATCTCCGCCAGGGTCTCCGACGGCACCACGATCGCATCGGTGCCGACCAGCGCCAACCGACGGAACCAACTTCGCCGGGTCTTACGCTGCACACTTTCCTCGACACCGAAACCGTCTTCGGCGTGAACATGGCGCAAGCGCGGTCCAAGCGCGTTAACCGCCGCCCATTCGATAGCGCCCCAATTGTAGGTCAGCAACACGTCCGGTCGTATCTGTCGCAGCAACCATGCCATCGTCAGCAGTCGGACCGGGGCTCGAGCGTAAAGCCGTGGCGGCGGCGCAGCCAGAGTCACCGTCACCGCACCGTCAATGCGGACGGCGGCCTCGAAGCGCCCGTCGAGCGCCAGGATGGTATGGCGACATCGATCGCCGAAATGGTTAATCAACGTCACGGTCCGGACTTGAGCGCCGCCGATTGCGAAAGTGGGAAAGACATGAAGCAGGTGCCGCACCGGTCCGGACGTCATTTACATCTCCCTCTCGGATAGCCACACCCGTCATAGCCGCCGTTCGCGCTGTAGTCGCTCACTGAAAAGACGCTGTTCTCATCGCGGATCAGAACGGGTACCCCGCCCACGACCGGAAATCCGCGTCCACAGGTGTGACAGACCAATCGATCGTCACCGACGGCATACAATCGGGTTTTCGCGTCACAGGGACAGCACAACGGCACGTCGGACCGTGCCGTGTCGGTGACTGTCGTGCCGGTGACTGTCGTGCCGGTGACTGTCGTGATGGTGTCCATGATGGTGCTCTCCGGTCGTCTCGTTTCGGCTCAACTCCAGGTTTGGCGCAAGAACGCATCGAACATCAGCAGTGCCCACAGGGTCCGGCTGTGATCGGCCCATCCGGCCCGATGTTGAGCGATCAAACCGGCGATCGCCGTCGGATCGAACAATCCGCTTCCGGCAAGCGGAGAGCCGGTGACGAGACCGGACAAGCGTTCGTCCAGACCTTGATGCAACCAGCGGCTCAGCGGGGGCGAGAAACCCCGTTTGGGTCGGTACAGAATTTCCCGGGGCAGGACCGGCTCCAGCGCCCGTTTCAGCACCGCCTTGCCCGAGAAACCCTTGACCTTGGCTTTGGACGGTAATGTCGCCGCCCATTCGACCAGGGTATGGTCGAGAAAGGGAGCCCGCACCTCGAGGGCGACGGCCATGCTTGCCCGGTCAATCTTGGTCAACATGCCGCCGGGTAACCACGTCTTAAGGTCGAGATACTGGATACGAGCCAGCGGATCCAAGGTGCCGGCCCGGGCCGCGTGGCCGCGCAGCACCTCGAGCGCCTGATAGCCCGCCAGCCGGTGTCGCAGATCGGCGCTGTAGAGCCGGCTGCGCACGGCGCATGGCGTTATCGTCACCGCCCGGAAATAACCCTCGACGGCGTCGGAGGACAGAGCTTCCAAAGTCGCTTTAGCCCGAAGAAAGCGGGGCGCCCAGTCAAGCCGCGGATACAGTTGCGCCAACTTGCCGAACAGCCGGCTCCGGAGTCCGGACGGCAGCAGCCCCTTGATCTGCTCTTCCCGCCAATGGAAGGCATGGCGGCGGTAGCCGGCAAAGACTTCGTCCCCGCCGTCTCCACTTAACGCAATGGTCACGCGCTGCCGAGCCAACCGGCACAGTGCATAGGTTGGAAGCGCCGAGCTGTCGGCGAACGGCTCGCCATAGATCGTTGCCAAGCGCTCGATCAAGCCGCAGACGTCGATATCGACGATTTCGTTGACATGGTCGGTATGAAAGCGCTCGGCGATCAATTGAGCATAGACGCTTTCGTCGGCGTGCGGGTCTCGAAACCCGATTGTGCATGTCTGAACCGGTCGGGGGCTGGCGCCGGCCATTGCCGCGACCACCCCGCTGGAATCAATGCCGCCCGAGAGGAATGCGCCTAGCGGAACGTCGGCACACAACCGGCCTCGCACCGCCTGAACCAATCTTTCGGCCAGATCCTCGGCCCAGGAATCGAAAGAACGGCTTTCGTCCGGAGCAAAATGGACGTCCCAATAGGGGACGGGCGTCACCCCTCGTCCCGGACCAAGCGTCAGCCGATGGCCGGGGGGCAGCTTGAACACACCTTGGAAGATTGTTCGAGGATCAGGTACGTACCCGAAAGCGAAATATTCCTCAATCGCCGCCGGATCAAGCGCAGGCGCCGCACCCAGACCGGCCACCACCGCACCCAGTTCCGAGCCGAACAGAAACAAGCCATCGGCGGTAACCCCGTAATACAACGGCTTTTCGCCCAGTCGGTCCCGGGCCAGAAATAATGTACCGCGGTCCACGTCCCACAGCGCAAAGGCGAACATGCCGTGAAAGTATTCAAGACAATCCTCGCCCCATTCCGCCCAGGCATGCAGGATCACCTCCGTATCCGAGTGCGTGCGAAAGTGGTGACCAAGAGCTGTAAGACTAGCGGCGATTGCCTTATAATTGTAGATTTCCCCGTTATACACGATCACATGGCGCCCGTTATCGCTGACCATCGGCTGACGGCCGTCCGCGAGATCAATGACGGCCAATCGGTGGTGAGCCAGCATGACCCCCGGGGCGGCATAAGTGCCGCCGCCATCGGGACCGCGATGCGCCACTCGTGACGCCATGGCCTGCACACGCTTCGGCGGGATCGGGCGTTGATCTTTAAGATCGAATATCCCGCAAATACCGCACATGGTGTCGCCTCGCTTGGTTTGACCTTGTCGGCCGTGACCAAAGACTGTGGCGGACCCATGGTCGGGAGAAGGCGTAAATATCCGGAAATCGGGAGTATCTTGACTTTGCCTCGTTACGACCTCCTCCGGCCGGAAGGCAAGCGACGTCAACCGGGCGCATTCATCAGTATAGTGGCCACTGCCGGATCAAGGTGTTCGCCCCATATCGCGTCATCATGATGACACCATTCCATCCTTTGGTAAGCGCCGTAATCCCGGCCTACAATAGCGAGGCTACCCTGGCGCGCGCCCTGGATTCAGTTCTGGCTCAGGACTACCGGCCGCTTGAGATCGTCGTCGTCGACGATGCCAGTCGCGACGGCACGTGCCGGATTGCTGCGGACTATGCCGGGCGCGGCGTCCGGCTGATCGGGCTGGAGTGCAATCAGGGGGTATCGGTAGCGCGCAACACCGGTATTCAGGCCGCTACGGGCGAGTTGATCGCTTTTCTCGATGCAGACGACGAATGGCTGCCCGACAAGCTTCGGCTACAGATTGAAGCGTTGGAAGCGGACCCGTCGCTATCGTTCGTGGCTTGTCACGCCGTTCAGGTGGATCCCGATGGTTCCGAAAGCGGTAGCGTGTATCCCGACCGGCCATCGGCAAGCGGTCCCGACGCTTGGCGGGTGCTGCTGGCTTACAACTATGTGGCCACGCCATGCGTGTTGGCCCGCCGGAGCGACCTGCTCGACGCAGGGGGCTTCAACACGACGCTGCGGATCGGCGAAGATCAGGATATGTGGATACGCCTCGCTCTGCGTGGCGCCGTCGGGTATGTCGACAAAACTTTGGCCCGGGTCCACACCGTGCCGGGCAGCTTGTCCGACACCGACGCCACTCAATCGCTGCGCCAGACGCTTCCCATGATTTACCGGCATCTCGCCGCCAACCGGCATCTCGCCGCCAACCGGCACCGCCTGTCGGAGCGGGAAACCCGGACCATTCTGGGTGAGCGGCTCAGCCGGATCGGCCGGTACGCTTACACCCGCGCCGACATTCTGACCGGGTTCACTTGCATCGGCCACGCCATTCTTCTTGGTCATAAACCGATAGAAAACATCCTGTATCTTGTTCGGGCCGCGCCTCCCGCCCTTCGAATCAAGGAATGGCTCAGCTCCCGGGGGGCGTTTCGTCCCATCCTTCGCTTTTGGAAACACCGTAACCACGGGAATCATATTCGTCATGACCCGGCGTGACGCGGCAAAAAAAGCGCTTTGGCGCCTCGGCGTGCTGACGGCCCTGCACCGTCTGTGCAATCGCCGCCGGTTGACGGTGGTGATGTTCCACCGGGTGTTGCGCCCCGGCGCGGTCGGCTGGCGGGATGCCGATCCGTTATACACCGTCTCCGACACGCTGTTCGCCGCCTGCCTGGACTTTTTCAAACGCCATTACCGGGTGATCGGTTTGGCCGAAATGTTAGCCGCCCGCGACGGCGTCGCTCCGTTGCCGCTTAGGCCGTTGCTGATCACGTTCGATGACGGCTGGGCCGATACCGCAACCGTGGCGTTACCGCTGCTGACGGCGGCCGGTTTGCCGGCCTTGGTGTTCCCGGTGTCCGATCCGGTGCGGAGCAATGAACGATTGTGGTGGCAAGAAGTGCTGGTGACGGCCATCCGGCACGGCCGGCTCGATCCGGCGCGTGAGGCGGCGCTGTGGCGGGCCGCTGCGGTCCCCCCGTCGTTCAACCGACGGCCTCCTCCTCCTGCGGTCCGGCCCGGAGATCAATTGCCGGAGCTGCTCGCCGCCCTGGCCACCCTTGATGCCCCGGTACGACGGGAATGGCTGGCACCGCTGGCCGAACCCCTGGAGGTGGGCACGCCGCGTCATATGCTGACTTCGGAAGAGACCCGCCGGTTGCCGCCCGCCGGCATCGCAGTGGGCTGCCATGGTGCCAGCCATGCACCCCTTACGGCCGTATCCGATATCGACGCCGAGTTGGCCACGGCCCGCCGCGACCTGAACGCCGTGCTCGGCAGCGCGGTAACGACGCTATCGTTTCCTCATGGCCGTTATAACGCCACCGTGCTGGCCGCCGCGCGGGCTCGCGGCTTTTCGTTGATGTTCAGCAGCGATCCCCGGCTCAATCCGACACCCGCAGGCTATGTCTGTCATGATCTGTTGGGTCGGATCAGCATTCCGGCGCCGGCGATTACCGACCCCGACGGCCGGTTTCGCCCCGAGTTACTGGCGCTTCGGCTCTTCACCGCACCTGTAATGATGGGGTCGCCATGAAATCGACCGACAAGCTGAGCGCCCGGTGTCTACCGGTCACGGAACTGGGGCAGGCCGAGCGG
The DNA here is from genome assembly GCA_037147415.1 of Rhodospirillaceae bacterium. Lineage (GTDB taxonomy): Bacteria > Pseudomonadota > Alphaproteobacteria > Azospirillales > Azospirillaceae > BOG-933. The sequence continues at coordinate 6,304 of JBAWVF010000168.1, forward strand.
GTGGCCTGGAATGCCCTGTGCCGTGAGACTCCGGGGTTGGGCAGTCCCTTCTATAGCTACGGGTACGCCTGGGCGGTGGCCGAGTGTCGACCCGATGTCCGGGTCTGCGTCCTCATGCGGCGCGATCAGCCGGTCGGCTTCCTGCCGTTTCAGTTCGCCGGCAGTTGGCAACGGTTGCTCGGTGCCGCCGAACCGGTAGGCGGCACCCTGACCGATTATTTCGGACCGGTTACCACCGCCGATCTTTGGATCGAGCCCCGGGAGTTACTGCGGCTGGCCGGGCTTTCCAGCCTGCTGTTCAGCCATCTCGACGAAAGTCGGTGTGCGCGGGGGCTGACCGGTGAAGCTCCGGAGCCCGGCCTCCGGATTGATCTTGCGGCAGGCGCCGCCGCCTATTGGCAGGCGTTGCGAAGCTCCGACAAGGCCCTGCTGACCGATACCGAGCGCCGTCGGCGCCGGTTGATCGAGCAGTATGGCCCGTTGCATCTCGAGCTTGAGGTGGCGGACCCCGGTCCGGTCCTGGAACACCTGATCGAACACAAGCGCCGGCAATATGCCCGCACCGGTACCGTGGACGTGTTGGCTCCGGCTTGGACGCGGGCGGTGCTGCATCGGCTGGCGATGACGGCGGATCCGTTGTGCCGCGGCGTCGTGTCGGTGTTGACGGCCGGCGATACCCAGGTCGCCGCTCACTTCGGCCTGCGCTGCGGGGGCACGCTGCATTATTGGTTTCCGGTCTATAATACCGAGCTGAGCCGGTTCTCGCCGGGCCGGTTGCTGCTCGCGGCGATCATCGACGCCGCTTGTACCGACGGTATCACCATGATCGACCGGGGCGCCGGCGACGCTCCGGCCAAGCTCGATTTCGCCAATGCGCGCCACGTTTACTATCGCGGCCTGTGGTCAACCTCGGATGCTCGCGCTCTGTGTTTTCGTGCCGCCATGTCGGCCCGGTGGCGGCTGGCGGCAGTCGGTAGCGGAGGGACAACACCATGTTGAGGCTGACCCTCCTTGTCTTGATAATGGCAATGCTGCCGGGAGTGAACCCGGCCCCCGCCGCAACACAGGCACCGGTGGTCGGGTATCGGCTGGTCAATACCGGCCACTCCGTCGCTCCCCGGCATTTTATCACGATCGGTCAAGTGTTCATCCCCGGTCAACTCCTGCCGGGGGAAGGGTTGATGGCGGTGCACCGCGGCCAATCAGCCGGCGATACTTTGCCGGTCCAGATCGACATCAAAGCAACCCATCAGGACCACTCGGTCCGCCATGCCGTGCTGACGTTCGAGTGCCCGAAACTGACGGCCGGCGAAAGTGTTGACCTGACGCTGCTTAAACGTGAAGCATCTTCGACCGAACAGCCCCCGGCGGTAACCGTGAACATGATCCTGGACCGGGGCTATCAAGCCTCGGCGGTGATCCGTCTCGGGGATGGCGCTCCGGTCATCATCGACGCCGCCCGGTTGTTGCGCGCGGCGGCGGCCGAACACCCGGCCTCGGTTTGGCTGAGCGGCTCGGCGGTCACCGAGGTTCGGGTCGGATTTCCGCTGGATCGGAGCCTCCATATCGATTTCGACATCCGTGGCTATGCCGACGGTCGGGTTCGAACCGATTTCATCGTGGCCAACGACGCCACCTTTTCGCCCGACGGGGGGCTGCACCGCTATACCGTCGAGCTGCGGGAAAGTGACCGGAGCCTCTTCAGCGCCACCGTTGCCCACCAGCGCAATACGACTTGGCACAAGGAACTGTGGAATCCGGCCGGCGACCCGGCCGCCTTCCGCGATATCCGGGTGATTCGCGACATGACTCCCGTGATTCGGACCGGGGCGCTCCCGGCCTATGATACCAACCGCAAAAAGTCTTCATGCAACAGCCCAATTCCGAGAAGCAATTG
>JBAWVF010000169.1:0-8106 GCA_037147415.1 Rhodospirillaceae bacterium
GGAATGACGGAAGAGGGCGAGCGGGAATGACGGAAGAGGGCGTGCGGGAATGACGGAAGAGGGCGAGCAGCAAAACGATTGCGTTAGCCGCCCTCATCAAAACTCACCCGCCTCAAAACTCACCCGTCCCGGGCGGCGAGCCAGCGTTCGGCCTCGAGCGCGGCCATGCAGCCCATACCGGCGGCGGTGACCGCCTGGCGATAGATTTTGTCCTTGACGTCGCCCGCGGCGAACACGCCGGGAATCGCGGTGGCGGTCGAATCGGGCGCGGTGATCAGATAGCCCTCCTCATCCATCGGCAGCTTGTCGCGGAACAAGCCGGTGGCCGGGTTGTGACCGATCGCGATGAACACGCCTTCGGCCGGCAACAGGTCGATGGCCCCGGTCTTGACGTTGCGGACCCGCACTCCGGTTACCGAGCGCGGTTTGCCGGGGCTGCCGTCGCCCTCGCCGACGATCTCTTCGACCACGCTGTCCCAGCACACCCGGATTTTGGGATTGCGGAACAACCGGTCATGCAGGATTTTTTCGCCCCGGAACGAGTCGCGCCGGTGAATCACCGTGACCCGGGACCCGAAATTGGTCAGGAACATCGCCTCTTCGACTGCGGCATTGCCGCCGCCGACCACCACGATTTCTCGATTGCGGAAGAAGAAGCCGTCACAGGTGGCGCAAGCCGAAACGCCGAAGCCCTGATACAGCTTTTCGCTCGGCAGCCCGAGCCAGCGCGCCTGCGCCCCGGTCGCGATGATCACGCTATCGCCGGTATAAACAGCGTCGGAGTCGCCGGCCGCCTCGAACGGGTGCTTGGTGAAATCAACCTCGGTGATCAGATCGGAGACCAACCGGGCGCCGCAATGCTCGGCCTGCGCCCGCATTTGCTCCATCAGCCACGGCCCCTGCACCGGCTCGGCAAAGCCGGGATAGTTTTCGACATCGGTGGTGATGGTCAACTGACCGCCGGGCTGCAAGCCCTGGACTAACAGCGGCTCCAGATTGGCACGGGCGGCGTAAATGGCGGCGGTATAGCCGGCCGGGCCGGCGCCGATGATCAGAACCTTGGCATGGTGACGGGTGGTCATCGGAAATCCTTACTTGGCGGGCGCGGGCGGGGCGGCGACCGGCTGGGGCGCCGGCACGGTGCCGGTGATTGAGCCGGACGGCACCTGAATAATGATCGGAGCCTGCGACGGCGGCGGATAATTATAAGCCGGAGCGCTGGCGGGGGCCGCCTCGGGCCGCAACGAGGCCAGACCGCCGACAAAGCCGCCGATGGTAATGCCCATGATCGCCAACCCGACCGCCAAGCCGCCGATCAAGCCGCCGACCAGATACAGGTTAATGCCGCGCCGGGTCGGCAGATCGGCCAACACCGTGCCCAATTGCGTATTCAACTGGTCGATAACGGCACCCAGGCGGTCGATCTTGGCATCGAGACGTTCCAGCCGCCGGTCGGCCAGCATGATCCATTCCTCGATCTGCCCGAGCCGCTGTTCCTCCTCATTCTCCAGGGCGAAGTCGTGACGGCCGCCGCCGGCCTGTTCCGACTCGTCGTCATCCCGATCTTCGATCTGCCGTGTTCTCGGAGGAATCTGAGCCATGTCCCGCCGCCTTGCTTAGCCTTGACTGAATCCGTTCTTTTCGCATACCGGAGCGTCGGCTGCAACGGGACGCTAAACCTTATGGCGTGCGTCATTATCGGAGCGCTAGGCAATTTTTGCCGGTCAGCTTTAACATTGCCTCGAGAAATTAATCCCCCCTTTACGGAATATTCATTATAATTAAGCCAACCGACGGGTTTGACTTAGCCCGTCCCGGTCGTGATGGCCGGTGGCCGTTCGGGGATGCTTCACGTGGACGCGCTTATCAATTCGTTGCGTAATCTAGGAGCGGCCCGCCTTGCGGCGATTGCCATCGTCGGTATCGGCGTGCTGGGGTTTTTCATCTATCTGACCACCCGGCTTTCGCAGCCGGGCATGGAGCTGTTATACGCCGATCTTCAGTCCGGGGACGCGGCTGCCATCGCGAAAAAACTCGACGACCTGAAGATTCCTTATAAAGTTGATCCCAGCGGCACCCGCATTTCAGTGCCTCAAGAGCAAGTCGGCAGGCTGCGCATGCAGATGGCGCAAGCCGGACTGCCCAGCGGCGGCTCCATCGGTTACGAGATCTTCGACAAGGGTGAAAGCTTCGGCGCCACCAGCTTCATTCAGAATATCAATCAGTTGCGCGCGCTGGAAGGCGAGATGGCGCGCACCATCAGCACGCTCGACGGCATCCAGCAAGCCCGGGTTCATCTGGTTTTGCCCAAGCGTGAGATGTTCGCCCGCAACGAAAATGCCGCCACCGCCAGTGTTTTTCTGAAATTGCGGGCCGGTTTCAAACCGGGAGTCGAACAGATTGCGGCGATTCAGCACTTGCTGGCCGCATCTGTCCCCAAACTCGACCCGACGCAGGTGGTGGTGATCGACGATCGCGGCAAGCTGTTGGCTCGCGGCATGGGCGCCAACAACCAGGACGCCATGAGCGCCAGCGCCGATGAAAAGAAACATACCTACGAGCGGCGGCTGGCGGTCACGGTCGAAGAGTTGGTCGGGCGCACCGTCGGCTATGATAAGGTGCGGGCGGAGGTCTCGGCCGACCTCGATTTCGACCGCATCACCACCAGCGCGGAAATCTACGACCCCGAAGGTCAGGTGGCACGCTCGGTCCAAACGGTCGGCGAGAATGCCGATTCCCAGGATCGCGACCCGATGGACGCGGTCACCGTTCAGAATAACGTCCCCGGCGGCGGTGAAAACAAAGGCGCCTCGCCGGTCACCAGCAATCGCACCAGTCGGAAAGAAGAAACCACTAATTTTGAAATCAGTAAGACGGTCAAGAATATCGTACGGGAAACCGGGCAAGTCCGCCGCCTGTCGGTGGCGGTGTTGGTTGACGGCACCTATGCCACGGACGGAAAGGGCGGTCCGCCGACCTACACCCCCCGCCCCAAGAACGAACTTGACCTGATCACGGCATTGGTGCGCTCGGCGGTCGGCTATAACGCGACGCGCGGCGATACGCTCGAAGTTGTCAATATGCGTTTTGCCTTGCCTGACAGTGAATTTGCGGCCGGGCCGGATATGTTACTCGGCATGCCGAAGGACGATCTCTTCCGGATCGGCGAAATGCTGATCCTGGGTGTGGTTGCCGTTCTGGTCATTCTGCTGGTGGTGCGTCCGCTGATCACCCGCGCCTTCGAGCGTCCCGCCGAGGCCGAGGAGGATATGGATAAGCTGCTGGCCGATCAGGCTCAGTTGCCGGCGCAGCTGGCCGGTCCGACCGGCGCGCTGGCGCAGGATCTGGCGCTGGAGGCGGCACAGGCCGACGAGGAGCTGGAACAAATGATCGATATCAACCGGGTCGAAGGCCGGGTGCGTGCCTCGTCCTTGCGCAAGGTCGGTGAAATCGTCGAAAAACATCCGGAAGAAGCGGTTTCGATCATCCGGGCGTGGTTGTATCAGGAGACATGACCCATATCAGCGGCGTGCAGACAAACATGGCCGCATAGAGCCGGGAAGCCATGACCAGTATTCGCAAGTTTCAGTTCGATATCTCCTTCGATACCGACGCCCCCTCGGTGAGCCGGCAGAAGGAGATTGCCTCGGCCAAGCTCGCCAAGCCGGCGGAGCCGCCTCCGCCCCCGCCGCCGCCGCCGCCGCCGACCTTCAGCGAAGCGGAACTGGCGCAGGCGCAGCGGAAGGCCTATGCTGACGGAGAAAAGGTCGGGCAAAAAATCGGGTTCGAACGGGGACGGGGCGAGGCCGAGGCGAAGATTCAGGCGATCCTTGCCGATGCCATGACCCGGTTGGCCGACGGAATCGAGCTGATGGTGGCCGATCGCGAGGACATGAACGCGGCCCGGACCGGCCAGCCGTTGAAAATTGCGATGGCGGTGCTGGATCGGTTGCTGCCGGGACTGCTCAAGCGTCACGGCCCGGCCGAGCTGGAGGAATTCATCACCGCCTGTCTCAATGAAGCGATCGACGAACCGCGCTTGACCGTACGAACTCATCCGGAGATTCTGGATGAAGTGCGTACCCGAATCGACGAAATGGCGGCGGCTCGCGGTTTCACCGGGCGGGTGGTTATGCTGGCGGATGCGACGCTCGGGCAAAGCGATGCCCGGATCGACTGGGCCGATGGCGGAGCCGAGCGCAATACCGAAAGGCTGCTGACCGACATTCAGCGAGTCGCCGACGACATGCTGGGTGAAGAAAAGTAATCACGCAAACCGATAGTCTGGACGCACGACATGGGTAAAGGTGATTTCGATCTTGATGATCTGGAAGGCGGGGGCAACTTTGACAGCGGCTCGCCGGCCAAGGATCTCGAGGCCGTGTACGATATTCCCGTGCAGATCTCGGCCGTGCTCGGCAAATCCACCATGCAGGTGAGCCAATTGCTGAAGCTTGGCCGCGGGGCCGTGGTCGAACTCGATCGCAAGGTCGGCGAGGCGATCGATATCTATGTCAATAACCGCCTGGTGGCGCGCGGCGAAGTCGTGGTGGTCGAAGACCGGCTCGGCATAACCATGACTGAAATTATTAAATCGGATCGGTGATGCCGGTGGTGACAACGATAAAGCCTTCTTCCCGCCCCGAGGCCGCCGCGTCGGTGCGCCGCCGGTTCGCTCCGGATCCGGCGACCCTGTTCGGGCTGGCCGGGGCCTTCGGTGTGGTCGCGGTGGCGGTGGCGGGCGGAGCGACACCGCGCGCCTATCTCGATCTGCCGGCGTTCCTGCTGGTGATCGGCGGCACGCTGACCGTAACCGCGGTGTCGTTCTCGCTGTCCGATCTCGGCGTCCTGGCCGCGTGTTTACCCGAGACCGTGCTCGGCACCCGCTACAACGCCCGCGCCGTCGCCCGCCAACTGCTGCTGTTGGCCGAGGCGGCACGGCGGACCGGTCCCGAAACCCTGCGCGAGCTGCTGCCCCAGTTGCGCGCCGAACCCTACCTGCACCGCTGCGTCGGTCTGGTCGCCGAAGGCCAGCCGCCCGACGAAATCGAACGGGTGTTCGGCGGCGAATCGGAAATCTCGGTCGCGGCCCGGGTTCGATCGGCCGCGATCCTGCGCCGGGCCGCCGAAGTGGCGCCCTCGATGGGACTGATCGGCACCCTGATCGGGCTGGTACAAATGCTGGGTAGCCTCAACAACCCGGCGGCGATCGGGCCGGGGATGGCGGTGGCCTTGCTGGCGACTTTTTACGGCGCCGTGCTCGGCAACATGATTCTGACGCCGCTGGCCGGCAAAATCGAATGTTTGGCTGAACAGGACGCCCTGATCCGTTCGCTTTACCTGACCGGTGCGGTCTCGATTGCCCGCCAGGAAAACCCGCGCCGCCTGGAAATGCTGTTAAATGCGGTGCTGCCCGCCGGCAGCCGTATCCGTTATTTCGATCGTTAGAGTTTTATCACCGGAGACCGGACCTCATGCGCCTGTTAATCGTTGGAACGCTGGAAGGTTACATCACCGAGGCCGGCAAGATCGCCATGCAGCGCGGCGCCAAAGTCTCCCATACCGACAGTATCGACGGGGCGATGACCGCTCTGCGCGCCGCGGCCGGGATCGATCTGGTCATGATCGATGTCAAGCTTGATGTCCGGCGTCTGGTCGATGCGCTCAAGGCCGAGCGTTTCAGCATTCCGGTGGTGGCCTGCGGCATCGGGACCGACGCGAAGGCGGCGGTGGCGGCGATTCGGGCCGGCGCCAAGGAATACATCCCGCTGCCGCCCGACGCCAAGCTGATCGCGGCGGTGCTGGAAGCGGTGGCCGAGGAAAGCCACGCCATCATCAGTCAGGATCCGGCGATGGCCGCGGTGCTGCAATTGGCCGAACAGGTGGCGCCGAGCGATGCTTCCGTCCTGATTACCGGCGAGTCGGGCACCGGCAAAGAGCTGATGGCCCGTTTCATTCATCGCAAAAGCCGGCGCTGCGACGCGCCCTTCGTCTCGGTCAACTGCGCCGCCATTCCGGAAAATTTGCTGGAATCCGAGCTGTTCGGCCATGAAAAGGGCTCGTTTACCGGGGCGGTCGCGCGCCGACTCGGCAAGTTCGAAGAGGCCAATGGCGGGACGCTGCTGCTCGACGAAATCACCGAGATGCATTTTCGGCTGCAAGCCAAGCTGCTGCGCGCGATTCAAGAGCGCGAGGTCGACCGGGTCGGCGGCTCGCAACCGGTCAAGGTCGATATCCGGGTGATCGCGACCTCCAACCGCGACATGGAACAAGCGGTGCGGGCCGGCGACTTCCGCGAGGATTTATTCTTTCGCCTGAATGTCTTCAATGTCCAGTTGCCGGCCTTGCGCGAACGCCCGCTCGATATTCCGGTCATCGCCGACCACTTTATCCGCAAATATGCCGAGGCCAACGGGCTGCCGCCGCGCACCCTGTCACCCGACGCGCTGAACCTGCTGCAATACCACCACTGGCGCGGCAATGTGCGCGAGCTGGAAAATGCCATGCATCGCGCCGTACTCTTGGCGCGCGGCACCGTAATCGGGCCGGAAGCGATCATGCTGACCAGCCAGATGCTCGCCCCCGACCGGCCGCCGGCGCCGCCCCCTCCGTTGACCTATAGCGGCGGCTATCACCCGGCCTATGCCGCACCGCCGCCGCCCGCGCACCATATGCCGAGCCTGCCTGGGGGTTACGGCCGAGCCATGCCGCCCCAACCGGTGCCGATTAATCCGGTCGGACCGCCCGCGGTGCAGGCGGGAGGGCAGCCGGGGACGGCAGGCAGCGGCACCGCGGCTTTGGTCGGACGCACCGTCGCCGATGTCGAGCGCGATCTGATCATCGACACGCTGCATCATTGCCTGGGCAACCGTACCCACGCCGCCACCATTCTGGGCATCTCGATTCGTACCCTGCGCAACAAGCTTAAGCAATATACCGAGGAAGGCGTTCCCGTACCGCTGCCCGGCGGCGAGGGCGAACGGGCCATGGGCTAAGCGACAACTGCGACCGTCTGTCGCACCCCGATGAATATTCGCGATCATTGATAAAGTAGTAGGGATTTCCCCCGCATTATTCCGTCTCCACCCGCAGCAGCGACAGGGGGGGGAAACGCTGAATGAGCAATAAGAATAAACCGTTTCGAGAGGTGGCTCCGCCGCCCGGCATGCCGGAGTTCGAGCGGGCACCGGTGCTGCGGGTGCGAGCGATGCCGGCCGACATTAACCCGGCGGGCGACGTGTTCGGTGGTTGGGTGCTGTCGCAGATGGATGCGGCAGGGGCAATGACCGCGGCACGACGCTCTCAGGGGCGGGTGGTTACAATCGGCATTGAAGCGATGAAATTTCATAAGCCGGTACTGGTCGGGGACGAACTGAACTGCTATTGTAGTGTTGCTAAAGTCGGGCGCACCTCGCTTACCGTATTCATTGATACCTGGGTGCGGCGCTACCTGACCGACGAGCCCCATCATGTGACCGAGGGGGTGTTTACCTACGTTGCCATTGATGATCAGCGCCGGCCGCGGCTATCGGATACCTGGGGCTGGCATCGCGACGACGAACAATCGGACTGGAGTTAACGCACGCGATAAACGACACCGCCATCAGGAGGTTCCGTCATGAATCCCGATCTGCGTCATTTAGACCCGATTCAACAAGCCATGCTGATCCATACGGCGGAATGCGAACTTGCCGAAGTCTCGGCCTGGAGCCGGGCCGCCAAGCGCGCCAGTGATCGCATCAAAATGCAAGCAAACATCACTCGGCAAAAGAAACTGGTCTGGCAGGCCAAGCACGGCCGCTGATCGAGCCGTCGCGCGGGACGTGACGGAAGCCGGCACTCTTCCTCGTCACCCCCGCTCTTTCCCTCGTCACCCCCGCCTTTCCCCTCGTCACCCCCGCCTTTCGCCTCGTCATCGCCGCCTTTCCCCTCGTCCCCGCCGCCTTTCTCTTCTTCGTCACCCCCGCGAACGCGGGGGTCCAGGGCAACGCGTGCTGGATTCCCGCTTTCGCGGGAATGACGGGAGGAGAAGCGGCAAAACGAGAGGGGCACGCGGGAATGACGGGAGGAGAAGCGGCAAAACGAGAGGGGCACGCGGGAATGACG
>JBAWVF010000170.1:0-8046 GCA_037147415.1 Rhodospirillaceae bacterium
CAGTTGGCCGAGGGCCGACGGTCTGGCGGGGTGTCTTTCCGCGAGTTCTCCGATGCAGATACGGCCTCTATCTCACCCCGCCGGATGTGATCCGGCAACAGGAACGATGGATAGTCACGCTGTCAATTCAGCCAAAATTCATGACCTTGGTCAGCGGGTCGCCCGCTGGCTGCGCCAGACCTACGGTCGCGGCGTTACCAAACACGCAGCCCGCGAGCTGGGGGTATCGCCCGGCACGGTCAAGACGTGGCTGTCCGGCCGGGCCCCGACCACGCCCCACCTTCACGCGATGGCGGGGCGCTGGGGCTGGCGCTTTATCCGTCACGCCTACGAAGGCGCGTGCGGACGGCCGGCCTTCGAAGACCGGCTTGAGCGGCTGGAGACGACAATTGATCGGCTTGGCGCCGCGCTGCCGGCCCTGATCAGCTCCGAGAACAGGAGGGGGGCATGAGCAACACATCTAAGGAGATAGCCGTGCTCACTCGATTCCCTGCCGTGCTGACGGTGGCTGATGCTGGTTGGCATAGGTTGACCGGCCCGGCCCCGATGTCGGACGCGGCGCGCGTGGCATTGGCCCGCCTGCTCGATGATCCCGCACGGCGGTCAGGACCGGCCGAGGGCGCGATCACCGGGAATCCGGGCTTCGACCAGGGCCGCCACCAGCTCGCGGAAAATCTCGGAGCGTAGGCCAATGGTCACCGGAGTGCCTTCGTTATCGATCAACGTCAACAGACAGGCGATGCCGTGATGGTCGTCGGGGTTTTCAGCAACGTACAGAGCGCCGAAGCGGGCGGGAACGAAATGAACGGCATGGCTCATGGCGGACTCCTTATGCGGGATCGGGGGGACCGACCCGACCCGGCACGATATCAGCCGGTGCGCATTGCGCGCCATGGGATTTGGCCATGACCGTGCTCGATCTGCGTCCGCGTGACTGGCCGTTCGGTGATTTGCTGCCGGGACGGTACTCGGTCATTCTGGCGGACCCGCCTTGGCGGTTCGCGCTCCATTCGGCGGCGGGCGAGGACAAGTCGCCGCAGGCGCATTACAGCTGCATGGAATCGGCGGCCATCCGGTCGTTGCCGGTCGGTGAGTTGGCGGCCGCACATTGCCTGCTGTGGATGTGGGCGACGGCGCCGCTGTTGCCCGAGGCGATCGAGGTCATGCGCGCCTGGGGGTTCACCTACAAGACGATGGGAACCTGGGGCAAGCTGTCCAAGCTCGGGACAGCGGCGGCGTTCGGGACCGGCTACATCCTGCGCTCGGTGCGCAACCTGATCCTGGCGCCGATCCGCGAGCATTCACGCAAGCCTGAGCAACAATACCACGACATCGATGAACTGATCCCAGGCGGCGACCGGTGCGAGCTGTTCGCGCGCGCCTGCCGGCCGGGGTGGGATGTTTGGGGGAACCAGACCGATCGGTTTGCGCCGACGCCCGATCACACCGTGACCACCGCAACCGAGGAGACCGACCATGCCGCCTGACTCCCGCGATAGAGCCTATCACATCACCGGTCTGGTGCCGTTGCTGCAAACCCTGGCCGGAAGCGGGATCGCCATTTCGCTCGACGAGGATTTAACCGAGCTGGTCGAAAAACTGCGCGCGGGGCTCGACCGCGACAATGTCAAATGTCAGGGCGAGATGGTGATCTCGCTCAAAATCGTGGCCGATATCAACGGCGCGCTCGATGTCGGCCTGACCTCGAAGCTGAAGCTGCCGACCCGGACGGCTCCGCCGAAAGAGCGGCTGTTTGTCGATGCCGACGGCAATCTGACCACCCAAAACCCCAACCGGGGCACGATGTTCGAGGGACATGACCTTGGACGCCGCACCAGTGCCAACTGAAGTCGAGGATGTGAATCATGGAAGCTCAGAATACCGCCGCCACCCGCTATAGCGCGGTCGATGTCGGCGCCCTGCTGGAAAAGTTCGGCGCGCTGATCGAAGACAACCAGAAACCGTCGATGATCGCCCTGCCCGATGTGGCCGGTCTGCCGGTCCCGGCGAACCTGCACGCGGTGCTGCTGCCCAAGGGCCGGAGCGTGGTCAGCCTGAAGTCGCTGCTGGACGACTATCTGGAGCGGCCGGAGCGCATTTGTGCCAATGCTACCGTGCTGACGCTCGACAGTTTTGCCGACTATATGATACGATTTTACAGGGACGACTCCGCCGTCTTCATCGATAACGGCAACGGCCGGCCGTCGATGGTCGGTCTGATCGACTATCACGGGCAAGGGGCGTCAGCCGCTCCGTCATTTTGCACCCACAGCGTGCGCTATGATTTTCCGCTGTCACCGCAGTTTGCGGCATGGCAGTCCGCCACCGCCCGCTCGGCCCGGGCCGAGACCCTGATGACGCAGGCTGAGTTCGCCGAGTTTTTGCAGGACCGCGAATTCGATTTGGAAAATCCGCCGGTCGACTGGTCGGGCATCCCCGAGGAAGAGCTGCGGACCGTGTTCGAGCTGCTCAACATCCGGCCCGACATCGGCGCCACCGACGACCGCAACCCGGCGCTGTTGCCGGCGGTCGGCACCGTGGCCGACAGCACCGACGAACGGCCGCTGACCGCGCTGGACAAGCTGCGCAAAAAGCGTTTCGGCCGGTTGTCCGATCTCAATACCCTGGCCCGCGGGATCGAAATCAGCGTCGGTCAGAAGTTCAGTCAAGCGGTCGATCCGCGCACCGGAGAGCGCACCGTGTCCTTCGCCGAAGAGCATTCCGGCGCGCAAAGCCGCGACGGGCGCAAGATCACGGTGCCCGAGCTGTTCCTGATTTACATCCCGGTGTTCGACGCCGCCCCGCCGCAGCTTTTACCGGTGCGGCTGTTCTATCGGACCCGGGGCGACAGCCTCAAATGGGGCGTGCAGCTGATCGACACCGCGCGCCTGGTACGCCGGGCGGTCGAGGCCGCCGCTGACAAGCTCCACACCGACACCGCGCTGCCGGTTTATTTCGGCCGTCCCGGGCTGTCGAAACCGGCGTGAGGCGATAACGCAGATACTCGCCGCGCTTGAGCCGCCCATTCTAACCAAGAAAGGGGTGCTCTGATCGGGGCGCGGCGAGGGGCCGGAACAATCCCGCGGGCGGTATTTCCCGCCGCAATCGCGGGACTCGGCAGTCGCTCCCGGCCATTCATCAATTCGTGCGAGGTATGTGATAATGCGTGTGGCCTTGCATGATTCAGACGGCACGGGCTCTCTTCACGACGTCCGGCGTTCTTCCGGAGTGGCCGGGACCGCCGCCAGCCGCGTCGGAATCAGTGCGGCGATGTATCGCCCCTGTTCATCCAGGCGCTTGTCGATGCCGGCAAGATGCTCGTTGATGACCCGCAATTCCGTCCGCACTTCAATGCGAAACTCGTCGATCTTGGCGACCAGCTTGGCAAGCATCGCTTTCAGTTCATCGTCGCTCATGGTTCACGCTCCTTCGGATTCCACCATCATAAACCGCTTGACGCCGGGAGGCCATGGGCGCCCCTCGCCTTTGGGCGGTTGCGGGTCACCCGGTCCCGGTGCGGCGCGGCTCTGGCGGAGAATAGGCAATCGGCACCGGCAGTCGGCCGTACAGATCGCTGATGCGGGCACTCATCTGCCGCATCTCACCCCGCATCTCGCCCTTCAGTTCGGCGACTTCCAATTCGACCGCCCGCAGCCGGGCATCCAGTCCGCGCGTCAGTTCGATCAGCAGATCAAGCTTCGCGACAACGCTCGGGTCTTCCATGGCATTTCCTTAATCCAGGACTTTTCCAATATACCATCGTCGACATCGGGAGTCCACGATCACCGGTTGCGTACTGCCAACGGCGGCCAAGCGGTCAGCCGGTCCCTGGATTACACGCCGTTACCTCGGCCCGATGGCGGGGTGCTCTCATGACGGTTCCGGCCATCTCACAACAGGCGGGCGCCATGGTGATTTTCGGATTACGCCGCCGCGCGCGGTTTGATTTCCGCCAGATCAGGGGCCTTGGCGGCACCGACCGCAAGGTCGTACAGCGTTTGCAGATTCATCCAGAATTCCGGGCCGGTGTTGAAATAACGGCCAAGGCGCAGCGCGGTGTCGGCGGTAACCGGTGTTTCACACCGGGCCAGCCGCTCAATGCGGGTGCGCGGCACGCGACAGTCGCGCGCCACCGTGTAGGGCGCGAGGTCGAGCGGAACCAGGAATTCTTCTTGCAGGATTTCGCCGGGGTGAACCGGGGGATTGGGGCCGATCATCTTTACTCTGCCTCCCGTGATCCATTAGTGATAGTCAACAAATTCAATGTCCTCGGCGCAGCCATCGTGCCAAACGAAGCAAATGCGCCATTGGTCATTGACGCGAATGCTGTGCTGTCCGATGCGATCGCCCTTCAAAGCTTCCAGGCGATTGCCGGGCGGCTGCCTCAGGGCGTTCAGGTCGATGGCGGCGGCCAACATGGCCAGTTTGCGTTGCGCGGCGCGAAGAAGGTTTGCCGGAAATCCCTTGGGGGCTTCGCCGTTCCACACGGCTTCCGTCATCTTGTTCTTGAAGTTCCGGATCATCTTTGCCGCCCCGCACCTGATAGCAAGAACGTATCATGTTGCGATACGCAAAGCAAGGCAAAAGTATCTCGGCATGATACGTATTTTGCGGCCATCGGCGGGGTGCTCTCATGACGGTTCCGCACGAGTTTCTCGAGGAACTGCGCGCCCGCCTTGCGGTTTCCGAGGTGGTGGCGCGGCAGGGGGTCGTGCTGAAACGGGCCGGACGTGAATTTTCCGGCTGCTGCCCGTTCCATCACGAGAAAACCCCCAGTTTCACGGTCAATGACGCCAAGGGCTTTTTCCATTGCTTCGGCTGCGGCGCGCATGGCGACGTCATCGGCTTCACCATGCGTTACGGCCGCAGCTTTCCGGAGGCGGTCGAAGAGCTGGCCGCGATGGCCGGGATTACGCCTTTCTTCGTAACCGGCTGGTGATTCCGATCACCGATGGTCACGGCCGCCCGATCGCCTTTGCCGGCCGGCTGATCGCTCCGGCCGAACGGGCGGGCACGCCGAAATATCTCAACACGCCGGATTCCACGCTGTATCACAAGGGTGAGGTGCTGTTCGGGTTGTCGCACGCGCGTGGCGCGGCCTCGAATCAGCCGGTGGTGGTGGTTGAGGGCTATCTCGATGTCATCGCCGCTGAACAGGCGGGAACGGCGGCGGTGGCCTGTTGCGGTACCGCGCTGACGACTCGTCACTGGGATTTGCTGTGGAAGCTGCGGGCCGAACCGGTGCTGTGCTTCGACGGCGATGCGGCCGGCCGTGCCGCCGCGCTACGCGCCATCGAGGGCGTGCTGCCCCGGTTGGCGGCTGAACGTGGCTTCCGGCTGGCTCTGCTGCCGGCCGGGTGCGACCCCGACGATCTGATCCGCCGGCGGCGCGACGACGAACCCGCGTTCGGGGCCGTGATCGCCGATGCGCTGTCGGCCGATGCGGCGCTGTGGCGGCTGGTCGCCGAGATGGCTCCGCTGGGTACGCCCCACGAGCGGCAGCGGCTGGCCGGGTCGTACACGATGCGGCTGCCCTTTGCCTCGCTGCTGCGCAACGATCACCAGACCGGAGCGCAAGCGACACCCGATCTGGCCGATTTGCCCGGCCGGCGGTTCGTGGTCGCGTCGGAGTCGAACGAGGATGTCGAGTTTTCGACATCGACCATCAAAGACCTGACTGAACGGACCGTAATGAAAGTGCGGCAGAACTATGGGGATTTCTTCCAGTTCACACCGCAGCACAAAGTGGTGTGCATGACCAACCGTCTGCCGCGGGTGCCTTCCGACGATGACGGGACGTGGCGTCGGCTGATGCTGATCCTCTGGCCGTACATCTTTCCCCGCGACAAGGACTTCAAATCGGGCAACCCGAAGCACAAACGGCGCGATCCGCAGTTAGCTGACAAGGTGCTGGCCGAGCTGCCCGGTATCCTCAATTGGGTGCTCGACGGTGCACGGGTTTATTTCGAGCTGGGGCTGGTGCCGCCGGATGGCGTGCTGGCCGCGACCAAAGATTATCGCGACGACAATGACGTGCTCGGCGGTTTTGTCGATGCGGTCGTCGAATCCGCCCCCGGTCTCTATATCACCGGCGGTGATCTTTATGATGCGTACTCGCGATGGTGTCAGAAATCGGGGCTAAAGCCGTGGACCGGGACGACATTCGGGCGAAAGATCAAGGAAAAGCTGCGAAAAGTGACATCCGGAGTCGTTCGTTATGTCGACGTCGCTCTCAAGTCGGAGTGGGCGACCGCGACCGCGTCCGATGGATGGGAGCGCTGATGCCGCCTTCCCGCCGCAACCCTCCAACCCTCCGGCAACCCTCCGGGCGAAACCTCGTGATCTGACAAGCCGTTATCGAGGGTCGGAGGGTTTGGAGGGTTTTCCTCGCACACGTATGAGCGTGCAGTGTAAAGGGCGTAAGCAGCATAACATTCTCTCTACGTTATATAGATAACCCTCCAAACCCTCCAACCCTAATAAGTATTTGAGACATAAAGCCAATTAACAATGGATACGTATAGGTAAGTCTCCGGACTAACCAGGACAACCGATAGAGGAAATAGGAGAGGGGTATGAAAGAGACGGATTGGCTGGTTGTCGTGGTGGAAACCGGGACGGAGTTGGATGGGGTCGATTGGCTGCGGCGGCGCAGAGTGCCGGCCTATACGCCGCGGGTGCGCGATCGGCAGCGGCGGGCTCACCGAAAGGGCGTCGATGTCGTCGAGCGTGCCGCGTTTGCAGGTTATCTGTTCGTCCGCGTTTCAGGCAGCGGCACGGCCCGGAAAGTGCCGGGGTTTCGACGGTGGGTGCAATGCGATGACGGCAAACCGCTGGTGGCGTCGAACGCCGATATCCAGCACATCATCGATCGCGAGGTTGAAGGGGAATTCGATGCCGCCGACCATTTCACCAGCGTGAAATTCCAGGTCGGCGAACGGGTGATCGTCACCACCGGCCCGTTTGCCGGTCTGGGCGGTACGGTCGCGGTTGCCGGTCAATCACTCACCGTCGATCTGGACGGGATGATACACCCGGTCCGGGCGAGCCGACATGCATTGACACGTTCCTGATACAAAAAGCCCTTGACCGAAGGCGGCGTTCGATGATAGCCGGAAGACGGATGAGCAAGGACCACGTAGCCGCTGCATTACGTCAGCTAGCCGACTTGCCCCTGGCCCCGCGAAATCGTTCGGGGCTCCCCAAGCGAAGCTTTGCCCGCACATCCTCGAAGCAAGCCGTCTGCCGTAAAAAACGGGTCCCTCCTGGGTAAAAGCGTAATACGGTGAAAAAGGCCCCGGGTTAAATCTAGTGATGGGGTTGTTTGATGATGCAACCGGCGTTGCAAGGCGTTGTTTAATGCAACAGGATGCGTCTCCACCCCCTGATTGGCCTGCCGATTATGTCCGGGCGAAGAGGTTCGCGGAACTGACCGGCTGCAACCGGTCCACGATCACTCGCCAGATTGAGCGCGGCATTTTGCGATCGTTCTGGCGCAACGGCGCTGAACTGTGGATACATGCTACCCGTGCTCCCGCTGAAATCGGAGCCTCGATTGATCCGGCCAAGGCATTCGGCCCGGCGGTACGCGATGCGGTTGATCCGCAAAGGATGCGGGATACCTCGGAGAGCCCGCCGCCGGACAGCGACAACGAGATTTATCGGCAGGCGCGCGGCCTGAATGAGTGGCTGAAACTCCAAAGGGCTTTGCGCGAAGAAGAGCAGGCCCGCGGCGAGTTGATCCCCCGCAAAGATGTCAATGACGCCGGTATCGAAGCCGGCAAGCGGCTGGATGCTGAATTACGAAATGGCCTGTCCTCACTCGCGGCCCGACTATCCGTGTTGTCTGATGAGCGCGAAATCCGCGCTGTCCTCTCCGAATACCTCGGCTTGGCGTTCATGCAGTATGGGCGGATTTTAGACGATGTCCTCTCCGGGCCCGCCGGCTCACCTGCCACCTCTTGACCGCCATGTGCTGTCTGCTCGTCTGGCCTACTACTACAGTGGCACTTTCTGAATCCTTGCAATCTTTCTCTTGATATGGCA
>JBAWVF010000171.1:0-7983 GCA_037147415.1 Rhodospirillaceae bacterium
CGATAACTGCCGAAGCACATCACTATCCGGAAAATTGCGCATGCTGTGACCGTGGATCACCGCTAAAGCATCGTCGCCATCGAACGGCGGGTGGCCGATCAGAAGATCATAGAGCGTGGCACCCAGCGCGTAAAAGTCGCAGCGCCAGTCGAGACTCCGGTTCATCCGGCCGGTCTGCTCGGGCGCGATATAGGCGAGCGTGCCTTCAAGCTGTTCGATATCGGATGGCGAGGTCTCGCGCGCCAACTCGGTGGCGATGCTGAAATCGATCAACTGTACCGTGCCGCCGGCCCGGTTCCAGACGATATTAGCGGGATTCACGTCTTTGTGGATGACATGCCCGGCATGGATCCGATCAAGTGCCTCCGCCACCGCAACCCCGATGTGCAGGGCTTCGATAGAAGAGAGCGGTTGAATGCGCCGTAGTGTCGCAACGCTGGCTCCGCCGGTATCACTCATCACCAGCAGCAGGCCTTGGCGCGTCGTCTCTAGGTCAAGCACGCGAACAATGCCCGGCGCGTCAAGCCGGCGGGCAATCTCGTATTCGCGGCGAAAGCGTGTGACATCGCTGGAGCCGTCGCGCGGCCGCTCCAGCCGTTTCAGAATGACGGCCGCTTCATCGGCACTTCTTACAGCCCGGTAAACGGTAACCCGCAATCCCTGATAGATCACCTCTACGTTTTTGTATCCTGGAACCGCAGTCATCGGTCCCCGTCCTGAATCGGGTTGAAGAAAAGCATCCGGTTATGCAGGTGCAACCAAGGCGCGCGAGCCCGAGCCGAGTCCCCCATAACATGGGCCGCGGGGGGCGTCAATCGGCGACGATGCGCCGGTTCAGTTATTCTAGAACCGGCTCATACTGTTTTTCGGCGCTCTCTTCGGTTTGGTCGGTTTCTGTGCTTAACCGTTTCACCAGCATTATCCGGTTGCGTCGACCATCGCGGCTGTATCGGACATCATCCATCAGATTCCGCACCAAGTGAATGCCGAGACCGCCGATAGACCGTTCGACGATGTTGGCGCTGAGATCGGGCGGCGGAGCCAGGGTCAAAGGATCGAATGGTCGGCCGTCGTCACTGAGGGTTGCCGTAATCGCTGCCCCGTCATATTCCAGCGAAAGTTCAATTTCGTGCCGGAAGTTATCGTCATAACCATAGCCGACCGTATTGGTGAAGATTTCGTCGACGCCGAGGCTGATGTTGAACGCAACTTCTCTGGAGGCGCCGACCGCGTTCGCAAAGCACTCGACTTCGGAAAGCAGACGCGGCACTTCAGACAAGGTGTTTTCGAACAGGGTCGTCCGCCGTTCCGACTTTGCCACCGCCCGCTTATAGTGAAACGCTAGGCACGTAATGTCGTCGGCTTGCGGCCCGCCCGATGCGAAATCATGCAAGGCCCCGATGATGCAGTCGATGATGGCGCGTGAGGATTGCCCGCCCTGAGCCGTCAGCAATTCAACCAACCGATCCTCTCCGAACTCGTCGTTGTTCGGGTTCCTGGCTTCGGTTACGCCGTCGGTATACAAAACCAGAGTGTCTCCGGTCTTCAGCGTTACTTTCTGTTCGACATAGGGGAGATCGCGAACCAGGGCCAGGGCAACACCGCCGGTTTCTGCGAGCGGGGCTACCGTCCCGTCGAAACCGACCAGCATGGGCGGGTTGTGGCCGCCATTGGCGTAGGTCAGCACACCGGTATTCAGGTCGAGGATGCCGTAAAAGGTGGTTACGAACAGGCTTTTCTCATTCTCGCCTTCCAGCAGATTATTGAGTTTCGACAGACAGGGGCCGGGAGACAGGCCAAAGGTCGCGGTCGCTTTCAGTAAGGTGCGCGACACGGCCATGAACAGGGCGGCGGGCACCCCCTTGCCGGACACATCGGCAACAACAATGCCGACGCGCCGTGGCGACAGGAAGAAGAAATCATAGAAGTCACCTCCGACTTCTTTTGCGGGAATCATCAAGGCATGGGCCGAAAAGTCCTCTTCATCGGCTTCCACACGAGGCAGAATCGACAATTGCAGCTCGCGCGCGATTTCAAGTTCTTGTTGAAGCGCGATAAAAGCGGTCTTTGATTTGAGTGCTTCGCGCAACTCGCCAACCAGCATGTCCAACTCGACATGCTGTTCCTGCACGCGACAGGCCATGGTTTGAAAGGCGATGGCCAGAGCATCGAGTTCCGCGGCAATATCGGCGCCGGCGGACTGGGAGGAGGCTTCCTGTTCTATCCGGTCGAGATCTTTGAGCACCGCGTCACGGGCTTCATTCTGCAAGGTTTCCGCCAGAGTGAGCATCTGTCGGCGGATCAATCGCTCCTGGCGTCGCCGGCGCCGGAGCCGTTCCTCCGCCACGCGGGCCAGAGCACGGGTGCGGTCGCGGAAGACTCTGATCGCAATTGATATCCGACCGACTTCATCGGTATTCGCGTGCGCGTTCACGATAACCGACACTTCGCCCTGCGCAAGTCTGTTCAGCGCTGATATGGCATTGTCAAGTGGTGAGAACGCATTTTGTAAGTAATGGAAGACCATTGCAACCACCAATGCAAACAGTGTCAAGCCGAAGCCGATAAAGGCAAGGCGGATATGGGTGGCGCGGGCCTGCTCGGCAGTGATGTCCCGGATCGCCAGAAGATAACCGAGGCGTCCTCTACCGAAGGAGGGGATGCCCAAAGTCGTTGCCGAATAGATTGAGGAGCCGAGTTGTACCGAAACGGTGCCCTGCCGTCTCGTTTCCAGCAGTGGAGAGACAGTCTGCCATAGTTTGTCCGCTCGCGAATAAATGAGCTGATCTTTCAAGTCGATTGCAAAGACTTCGCTTCCGGCTAAGGCCGCCAATTGGCTGAGCAGCGGGGCCGCTTCAAAGATAAACACGGTCACGCCGACAACCCGATTGTTGTCGAGGACCGGATAAGCGAAGATTGCGGCCGGGTGTTGATCAGCGGTCAGTCCAAGTCCGGTAATTGGTTCACCGGTTCGGACGATGGTGGTGATCGCGAACGTGCCGAGGGTCCCGGAGCCTTGGAGCATGCCGTCACCCGCCAGGATATTGCCGTCAACGCCGACAATTTCGATGTCGCTAACCAGTCCGGCCATGACGAGAGAGGCTTCAATCGGGGAGATCAGGCGGCCCAGGGCGGCCGTATCGCCTCCAGCTATCGCCCCAATCAGCCGTCGATCCATGGCCAAGCGCCGCCCTTCAGTTGCCATGGAACTGATTTTTTGGGCGACCAGTCTGCGCCAAGCCGCTTCGAGGCCGGCGGTCTGACCGGTCGCCGCAGTCTCGACCGTCAAAATTTCAGAATAGCGCCAAGCCAGACCCATGGCCACGCTAGCCAACAGAATTGCCACGATTTCCAGAAAAATGACCCGCGTTCGCAAGGACCAGCGTATGGTCGTAGGAGTAATCCGGGCAACCGGCATAATCTGTTCATCGTTCTGGCTCAACATCTCGCCGCCGACGGAGTCTTTTATTTCTGCCACCAGGCAGTCCAATTGCTCGATCGCCGTCGGTTCCGCGACGATTTCGCGCAATTCGGTTGCATAGGCGGCGAACTGGGACGCCCGCTCGCGGATATGTAAGGCGGTGAAGGCCAGGGCTTGAGAGCAAAACCCCATTTCGTCGCCGCCGGTCAGGCAGGGAAATTCCTCGAAGCAACCGTTCGCACCGTCGATCAGGCGGGTATGCACCGCTCGTAAACGGCCCATGACTTGACGGTGCATGATAAGACCCGCCCACAGACCGGCCAGGGCCAGGCAAGACACCAGCACGATAATCATGCTGACGCCTCGGGCATGGAGTACCATGGTGGTGATATCTTGCTTAGAGACAACTTTAACGTAACCGATTACATCCTGGTCGCTGTGAATTGGCAGGATCGCGATGCCGGGTGTCTCGCCGGACAATGGCCGATTTGTCGCGTCGTTATCCCCCCGACTGAACAGCGTCTGTTCGCGCGCATCGGATATCGTGATGGTTCGGATGTCCGGGTTATCGGTTTGCAACCGTTCCAGGTAACGCTCGACCCCGCGCATCTCCGCCAAAGACGAGCCGAAGCTCAAGCTGTCTTCCAAGGTCGCTTGAAGCGATATCGCCACCGCCATGCCCTTGTGAGCGAGTGCGGCGCCAGCTTTGTTGTCGATCCACAGTATGGCGCCGCCCCAAAGACAGGACATGGCCAGTAGGGCGGAGGCGAGAGTGAGGCCGACGTAACGTCGCATCAACTCGAATTCCGTGCGGGTATCCACGGCGGTTAACGGTGTTCGTCGACACGAGCGGCCGAAGCCATCGCTCGATCGAGGAGTTTCAGGGTTCGGCGTGCTCTGGCCGTGTATCGCTCGTAAGAGACCCCCAGCCAGTCCGGCAACTCCGGCGAGGGCTGGTTGCGATGTCCGTTGACCAAGGCCTCCAGATAGCTCGCCCCTTGTTTCAGGCCTTCGGCAAGGCCACCGAAGGCCCGCTTTACACTTAGCCATGCGCCGATGGCGGTCAGGAACAGGCTTGCGATTGATAAGCCGGCCAACAGCAGCCCTCCTTCCTCAAGTTGCAGCGGCAAGCCGGTCGCACCGACCTGTAAGGCGACGCCACCGGCAAAATCGCCAAAGGGATTGGCCAGGGGCGCTACGGCAACCATTCGGCCAACCGACCGGATCGCATCGCCTTGAGCCCCCGCTTCAGCTCCCGCCTTGGCATTGGACAACCAGTCCGGCGCGGCGGTCGATCCGATATCGCCGGTATCGGTACTGTAGAATATTTCCCCCGTCGCGCCGAAGATGGTGATCGACCCGATCTCCGGATCACGACTGTGGATTTTGTCGATAATGTCCTGGCTGCGCTGTAGCGACGACAACGGTAGACCAAGTGCGGTCAAGTTACTGATGGAGGTGCGGACATCATTGACGACGAAGCGAAAGTGTGAATCCTTGATGTTTAAAAGTACGCTTTCGAACACGCTATAGGTTGCAACGGCGCAGATGATCATGCACACGGTGACCGCGCCCATTATTCCTAAAAACAGTTGACCTTTTAGACCAAAGCGTTGCATCTAACACTCCCGTATTTAAGAATAAATGATGGAGCCTGACCAAGAAAAAGACTTTTAATTGACAACTTCGATGAAGCTGACAATTTCAAGCGGGGGGTAATATTTAAGCATCTTGGCTGAACTTTTATTAACTATATATGAAAATCGTTTAAGCGTGTCGAAAGGGATGTCTGACGCACGCTTTTTGTTTACCAGGATTTCTGATGCTTTGTAGCCGCAATAGCGACCGACATTGTAATAGCGGCTGACTAAGCCGGCCAGGCCGGGTGAATCCCGGACGAAGACTTCGCTGGCCCCGAAGGTCGGCAGGCCCAGTCGATTGGCTTCTTCAACGACAAGATGATTGTTGACGGCAAGAAAAGAGTCCGGCCCGAGATAGAGAAAAGTGGGTTTCTGTGCGGCAATCTCCGCTATCAGGCCGGGAAGCGCGTCCGCCCGCGGTTTTCCGGTCGCTGCGTCGAGCGGCACCGGGTACTCGGACAGGCGAAAGCCTTGTTGTGGCGCAAGAAGACGCAACTCTTCAACGGCTGCAACCGGGCTGCGTTCCATCGGATTGTAGATGACCGCCAGGGTCTTAATGGTGTCGTACATCTTCATTGCTTTGACTTGCGCCAGCATCGGCGGCACATGGGACACTCCGGTGAAGTTTCGGCTCGACGTTTCCCATGAGGTACTGAGGCCGGCGGCAACCGGATCGGCAACGGTGCAGGCGACTACGGGAATATCGGTGACGTAAAGCTCCGGGTGCTCGCGAACTTGCTCGGGCGTGCCGATAATCGTGCTTGCGGCCGCCAGTCCCCAGGCATAGACGAGGTCGGGGCGCGTGGCCTTGATCTCGTCTATGATCTTCGTAACCTGAGACTTTCGGCGATCCGCATCGCGCAGGACGATACGAACCGGGATGTTGTCAGCGGCGAAGAAGTCGCGGAAGCCATCGTCGGTTGCCGTATGTCCTCGCCATTGGACCATTAAAATGGTGAACGGCTTTTCGTCGGCCGCCACCGGTTCGGGCCGGATGGCCCAAACAGCGGCGACGAACGAGACCGACAGGGCGAGCAAGCGCAAGATCGGGTTCATGCCGGGATGCTCGCTGTCTCGAAGATTATCGACGAACTGGGAACATAGGCGACCTCCCAGTCCCGGCTTTCGGTTCGACGCAGGCCGATGCCCCAATAGCCCTTGTCGAGCAAGTGCTTCTGTCCTGCGATGTCCTGGCAGGATCGATATGTAGCACTTGTCATTGTTGACGGCGGCAGCAGGCGCTCATGATAGTGGCGGTGGATGATGTAACGATCCATACCCTCGTACTTGGTCACCAGCTTGCGAATGGTCATGCCTTGCGCCAGATGGTTCCCCAGGCTATAGGGGTTCAGCGGCGACACCGTTCCGAAAAGGTAGTGATAGCCGGATGCACCGGCAAAATTGGCGCGCATCGCGTTCATGATTCGATGCAGATTGGATCCGCGAAACGATGGATGAACACCGGAAAGTTCAAAATGGCAGCTGCGCAATCTTCGGGCGTGGTCAAAGCCGAGATCATGGCCCAAATTGTCGGGGTCGTCGCGCGGGCAGGTAAGGACGCTGAAGCCCACCATCAATTTGTCGACGAACGCGCCGATGCAGCGTCCGCGCCGGTTAATGTGTATCTCCAGTTCGGCCCGGCTTGCCCGCCGCAGAATGTGCGGGTGGGGCAAATGGTTCAGCACCAACTCATTGAGTTCCTCCAGGGCATCGATATCATCGGCCTTGAGAAAGCGGATGACACAGGAGCGGAGGAAAGACTTGTCTTGGCAATCGGAAACCTGAGTGTGAACCACGGTTTGCTCGACCGTCGCTACCGCTGCGGCGTCATAGGGCCAGGGTGGCGGGATGGTGCCAACATGGAGAGAGCGTCGGGTCGAATGAGTTCCGTCAATCGCGATCATGATTGTCCTCCAATGCTCGAGGCCGAGGCTTTTCGAGCGAAAACGGCAAAGGCGATGAGGAATGCGAACGCGCAAGCCCCGGAAAGCTGCCCCATACAAGCAATCGCTCCGCTGTAGCCAAGGTCGCTAACCAAAAAGCCGGCAAGGATTGGCCCGAGAGCACCACCCGCGCGTTCAACGAAGCGAAAGACACCAAGAGCTGCGGCTGGTCCGATATCTGCACAGCTGCAAGATGTAAACTGTGTGACTAGCGCTAGTTGAACAGGTATGCTGAAGGCTTGTCCAAAACCTAGAAGGGCAATGCCCGCAACCAGAATCCAGATTTGGCCGGGCATTACGCCGATCGGGGCAAGACCGAGACCGGCGATCGCCGCTCCCAGGCCGACGAACAGGTGATGTTGGTGCGGGCGGGCGTCGGCATAGCCGGCCGCCACCGGTCCCATCAACACGGCAGTGGTTCCGTAGACCATCATCACGCGGCCGATGACCGATTGTGTTTCGCCGCCTGAAGTTAAATATAAGGGAACCAGATAAAACAATGCACCGTTAAGAAGTATTTTAGCAGGTACCGCAATGAATATAAGTAGTGCCAACATGCGTGGATTAAGTATTACATGTTTCAGTTCTCTCCATCCAAGCTTTTGGGCGCCGGTCCGTCGCACGCCATCTCCCATCAACATCTGTCCAACCGCCATTGCCGCAATCATGATGCCGGCGGCGAACAGCAGGGTAAGGTCGAAGCCGAGATGGTCGGCGATCATCCCGCCGATCGAAGGCCCGCAAATGGAAGCGGACATCACCCCGCCGATGAAGATGGCGATACCCCGGGTTCGCGTGGCTGGTGTGGTGTTGTCGACGGCATAGCCCTGACAGGCCGCGAAGGCGACGCCGTAGCCGACGGCGCCCATGGTGCGCCAGACCAGCAATAACCAATAATTGCTGGCCACCACGACCAACACCAGACTAATACGACAGAGTCACTTGAAAATGTCCCCCGGATTCCCATCTACAGGCTTTG
>JBAWVF010000172.1:0-7957 GCA_037147415.1 Rhodospirillaceae bacterium
AGGCGCACCGGATGTTTGTGAAATTGTCGCGCGCGCTCGCCGACCACGGTATCGTATCCGTCGGGCAGACCCAGCACGAAGTCATGAATATGGGCAAGGCGAGCGGCCTGTTCGACCTCTTCCCGGCCGGCATCGGGGCGACCATAGGCGATGTTGTAAAAGATCGAGTCGTTAAACAGCACGGTGTCCTGCGGCACGATACCGATCACCGCACGCACCGAGCTTTGCTGAACCAGGCGAATATCCCGGCCATCGATCAAAATTCTTCCGTCCGAAACGTCGTAAAAGCGAAACAACAGACGCGAGATCGTCGATTTGCCGGCTCCGGTCGGGCCGACGATGGCGACCGTGTGCCCGGCTTCGACCGTCAAGGACAGATTTTTCAGAATCGGCCGGCGCGGATCATAGGCAAAGCCGACCCGGTCAAAGGTAATCGAGCCGCCTTCGATGCGGAGCGGTTGCGCGTCGGGCACATCCGCGATTTCGCGATTCTCGCCGAGCAGTTGAAACAGGCTCTCGATATCGACCAGCGCCTGCTTTACCTCGCGATAAACGAAACCGAAGAAATTAAGCGGCTGGTAGAGCTGAAGCAAATAGGTATTGACCAGCACGAAGTCGCCGAGCGTCAACGAGCCGTCCACAATCCCCTGCCCGGCCATATACATCACCGCAGCCAGCCCGACCGCGATAATCAAACCCTGGCCGGCATTGAGCATCGCCAGCGAGGTCTGGCTTTTGACCGACGCGCGTTCATAAGAGCACAGCGCTTCGTCGTAACGGCGGGCCTCGTGGTCTTCATTGCCGAAATATTTGACGGTTTCGTAGTTCAGCAGACTGTCGATCGCGCGCGTATTGGCGCGACTGTCGGTCTCGTTCATCTGGCGCCGGAATCGGGTGCGCCATTCGGTCACCACCAAAGTATAAACGATGTACCCGAACACCGTGACCAAAGTCACCAGCGCAAACCACACGCTGAACAGATGCCACAGAACCATCGTGACCAGCGCCAATTCCAACAATGTCGGCAGAATATTGAACAACATGAAGCGCAGCAGGGTTTCGATGGCGCGGTTACCGCGCTCGATCGAACGGCTGAGCCCGCCGGTCTGGCGGTCGAGGTGAAAGCGCAGGCTCAGCGCATGCAAATGGCGGAACACCTGTAACGCCACCGCGCGCACCGCCCGAGCCCCGACCTTGGCGAACAGCGCGTCGCGCATCTCGCCGAAACCTTGCGACAACACCCGCGCCAGCCCGTAGGCCAAAATAATGCCGACCGGGACCGCAATCAGCGCGGCCCGGGCCCCGGCCGGCTGCGACAGCGCGTCCACCGCCGCTTTATAGAGCATGGGTACGACGACATTGACCGCCTTCGACAAGAACAGGCACAGCAAGGCCACGCTCACGCGCACCCGCGCCTCCAGCCGATCGCGCGGCCAAAGGTACGGCATCAGGCTGCGCAGAGTCCCCCAAGTCGAGGACGGCCGGTGCGGATCATGCGGCGGAGCGGAGGAAGATCGGTGTCTCATGGCGGCTCGATGGTAGCGGGCAACGAAAGCGGACTTGTGCGCTGCACCCTATCCCATCCCCGCGCCCTTGGCGACGGTCTTATCCCCGACCGGGCGGTGCGGGCGGGCAACACGAAGCCCCGCCCCATCCCGTAACCTTTTGTGTCCCGTAACCTTTTGTTAGGCACGGCGCTTCTATGATCGGGCAGTCCCGCAGCCGATGGTATCCCCGCCCATGAGTGTCGTTACCCGCTTTGCGCCGTCACCGACCGGTTTCCTCCATATCGGCGGGGCTCGGACCGCGCTGTTCAATTGGTTATTCGCCCGTCACCATGGCGGACGCTTTCTGTTGCGGATCGAGGATACCGACCGGGCGCGCTCGACCGATGCGGCCGTAGCGGCGATTCTCGACGGCCTGTCCTGGCTCGGGCTTCAGTGGGATGGCGAGGCGGTGTCGCAATTCGAGCGCCGCGCCCGTCATGCCGAAGTCGCGCTGGCGATGGTGGCGGCCGGACAGGCTTACTATTGCTATGCCAGCCCCGAAGAACTGACCGCGATGCGCGAGGCGCAAAAGGCGGCCGGGGTTCCCATGCGTTACGATGGCCGCTGGCGCGACCGGCCGGCGTCGGAAGCGCCCGCCGGGGTGGCGCCGGTGGTGCGGCTGAAGGCCCCGCGTGACGGCGAAACCATTATTAACGACAGGGTTCAAGGAGAAGTCCGGGTCCGTAACGATCAACTCGACGACATGGTGCTGCTGCGCGGCGACGGCACCCCGACTTATATGCTGTCGGTGGTGGTCGATGACCATGACATGAACGTCACCCATATCATCCGAGGCGACGATCACTTGACCAATGCCTTCCGGCAGGTCCAGATTTACAAGGCGATGGGCTGGGAACCGCCCGAGTTCGCCCATATTCCGCTGATTCACGGCGCCGATGGCGCCAAGCTCAGCAAGCGGCACGGCGCGCTCGGGGCCGAGGTTTACCGCGATCTCGGCTATCTGCCCGAGGCGCTGCGCAATTATTTGTTACGGTTGGGTTGGGGCCATGGTGACGCCGAGATCATTTCGGATACGCAAGCAGTCGAATGGTTCGGGCTGGAGAGCATCGGCCGCTCGGCCGCGCGCTTCGACTTCGCCAAACTCGACAACCTGAACGCGCATTATCTACGCCAAGCCGATGATAGCAGACTGGTCGAGTTGATCGCGCCGCGTCTGGCCGCGATGCCGAACGTCACCGTCACCGAAGACGGCCGCGCCCTGCTGATTCGCGCGATGCCGGGGCTGAAGGCGCGAGCCAAAACCCTGGTCGAGCTGGCGGCAAGCGCGCGTTTTTATCTTTCACGACCCGAAATCGACGCCAAGGCCACGGCACTGCTCGACGCCGCGGCGCTGGTGCGGCTTGAGACGCTGGCGGCCCGGCTGACGGCGCTGCCCGACTGGTCGGCAGCGGCGATCGAGGCCGAAGCCCGCACTCTGGCCGAAGCATTAACATGCAAGTTGGGACTGGTTGCGCAGCCCTTGCGTGCGGCCTTAACCGGTTCTTCAGTATCACCACCCATTTTCGAGGCTGCGGAGCTGTTAGGTCGAGATGAAACAGTCGCACGTTTACGATCTATTAATAAGCCGGGAAATTCTTAGACTCTCTACAATTGCGCTTTGTCGGGTTTCGTTTTATGGTGTTGCGCCATATTGATTAAGGGCGACGCCCCGTTTACCCCGGTTCCACCGCATCGCACAAAGGATTTGCTGAATGAGCCAAGCAGCCTCCTCGGGCAAGCCTGCCGAAAATAGCTTCACGCTGACTGACAACAGGACCGGCAAGTCCCATACCCTTCCGATAATGAAGGGGACGGTCGGACCGGACGTGATCGATGTCCGCAAGCTCTATGCCGACACCGATTGCTTTACCTTTGACCCGGGCTTTACTTCGACCGCCAGCTGCGAATCGAAGATTACCTATATCGATGGTGACAAGGGCGTTCTGTTACACCGCGGTTATTCGATCGACGAGTTAGCCGAACAAAGCGACTTTATGGAAGTCTGCTATCTGCTATTGAACGGGGATCTGCCGAATCGGGCGGAAAAGTATGAGTTCGAGCATATCATCACCCATCACTCGATGGTTCATGAACAGCTCACCTTCTTCTATCGCGGTTTCCGGCGCGACGCTCACCCGATGTCGATTCTGTGCGGCATCACCGGCGCGCTCGCGGCCTTCTACGGTGATTCGCTCGACATTACCGATCCGCATCAGCGCCAGATCGCATCGCATCGCTTGATCGCCAAGATGCCGACGATTGCGGCGATGGCGTTCAAGTATTCGGTCGGCCAGCCCTTCGTTTATCCGCGCAACGACCTGCGTTATGCCGAGAATTTCCTCAGCATGACTTTTGCGGTTCCGAGCGAGCCCTACCATGTTAATCCGGTGGTCGCTAAGGCGATGGACCGCTTGTTCATTCTCCATGCCGATCACGAGCAGAATGCTTCGACCTCGACCGTGCGTCTGGCCGGCTCGTCGGGCGCCAACCCGTATGCCTGCATCGCCGCCGGTATTGCTTCGCTGTGGGGTCCGGCCCATGGCGGCGCCAACGAAGCGGTGCTCAACATGCTGGCCGAAATCGGCCACAAGGACCGCATTCCCGAGTTCATCAAGCGGGCCAAGGACAAGAACGATTCGTTCCGTCTGATGGGCTTCGGTCACCGGGTTTACAAGAATTACGATCCGCGGGCTCAGGTGATGCGCCGCAGCTGCCATGAAGTGCTCGGCGAGCTGGGCATCAAGAATGATCCGCTGCTCGATATCGCCATGGAGCTGGAGCGGATTGCGCTGGAGGATGATTACTTCGTCGAGCGCAAGCTTTACCCGAATGTCGACTTCTATTCGGGTATCATTCTGAAGGCGATCGGTTTCCCGACCTCGATGTTCACCGTATTGTTCGCTTTGGCGCGCACCGTCGGCTGGATTTCGCAGTGGAAGGAAATGATCGAGGATCCGCAGCAAAAGATCGGTCGTCCGCGTCAGCTCTATAACGGTGCGGCGCGGCGGTCTTACACGCCGTTGGCCATGCGTGGCTGAGGGCTCTATTTCTCAGCAGGGACAGGACGGCGCCGATAGTGGCGCCGTCCGCATTTCCGCGGTGGTCTGTCGGCCGCCGTGGCGGATTCGTGCGGCCAATGACAACCCGGCCCCACTGCACTATTTGGTAATGCGTGGCCTGCGGTTGATGCTTTTACTTTCAACCGTAACGGCGGTTGCTTGGTACATGGCCTTCTGATGCACGGAAAATTTGTCGGGATATTTGTACGCTCGCTGCTCGGGCTCATCTTGCTGGGCGCCGGCCCGGTCGCAGCCGAGACGGTGCGGGTCGGTTTCATTCCGGTGGCGGCGGTCGGTCAGCTGTTCGTGATCGAAGGCGAGGGCTGGGCCGCGGCGGCCGGTCTGGACCTGAAACTCACGCAATTCGAATCAGGTCCGGCGATGATCAGCGCGCTGGCCTCGGGCACGCTCGATGCGTTTTATGGCGGCATCGGCGGATTGATGGTCGCGAGCGGGCGTGGAATCGACGTCAAGGTGGTGGCGGCCTGCGCCATCGGTGAAATGGCGATGGTCAGCCGCGGCTTGCTGTCGAAACTGGTCGGCGACGGCGATCTGATCACCGGGCTGCAAGCGTTTCAGGCCAAGACCGGCCGAAGGGCGCGGATTGCATCACAACCTGCGGGCTCGGTGCCCGATACCGTGCTGCGCTACTGGTTGACCACGGTGATCAAGGTGCCGCCGAGCCTTTATGAAATTGTCGGCATGGGGATTGAACAGACCCAACAGGCGCTGTTGGCCGGCGTCGTCGACGGCGCCGCGATTCGCGAACCGACGCTGACCTTGGTGCTGGAGCGGGAACCGACCGCGAAGCTGTTGGCCCTGGGGACGCAGATGATGCCGAATCAACCGGGCTCGGTGCTGGCGGTCCCCGGCGATTTTATTCGGCGCCGACCGGAGACCGTTACGAAATTGGTGGCTCTGCATGAGCGGGCGACCCGGCTGTTGCAGGAACAGCCCGACCGCGCCGCCCTTCATTTGCAAAAGGGGCTGGGCCTCGGCATTCTTCCGGTCGGTGTCTTCCGGCGGGCCTTGCACTCGCCGACCAGCGTGTTCGAGGCCGATCCCGGCCGCATTCGTGCGGCAACCGCGGTCATGCAGGCGTTTCAACTCGAACTCGGCGTACTGACGACCCCGGCCGATCTCGACCGGCTTTTTGACGGTACTTTTTATCAACGCGCGATGATTGTTCAGCGATGAACCGCAATATCTCGGCCCCGCTCGGGCTTTTCCTGTTCCTGCTGCTGTGGGAGATCGCGCCGCGCACCGGTTTGATCTCGCCGCTGTTCCTGCCGCCGCCGAGTGCGCTGCCGCCGGCCTTCTGGCGGGAGCTCCAGGGCGGCTACTGGCCCGACGCGGTGCTGTCCAGCCTGACCCATTATCTGTACGGGCTGGTGCTGGGCACGACACTCGGGGTGGCGCTCGGAATCGCAACCGCACTGTCGCGCCGACTCGAAGCCCTGCTGTCCTGGGTGATTCGGCTGCTGCGCCCGGTGCCCGGACTGGCCTGGGTACCGTTCGCCATCATCTGGTTCGGGATCAGCGAGCAGGCCGCGACCTTCATCATTATTATCGGTGTCTTGTGGATTAATTATTACGCCGCTTTCGCTTCGGCGCGCGCCGTCGATCACGACCTGATCGAGTTGGCGGAGGCGTTCGGCCAGGGCGGCGTGTGGGCGCGATTGTTCAAGATTATCCTGCCGGGCGCCGCGGCCGGCATCATGGCCGGCATGCGAACCGGGCTCGGACAGGCCTGGATGGCGGTGGTTGCCGCCGAGATGTTCGGCATTCACGGGCTGGGCCAGCGCATGATGCAGGCCTCCAGCCTGCTCGCAACCGAAATCGTGCTGGTTTACATGATCACTATCGCCGCGCTGTTCGGGCTGACCGACGCGCTGTTCGTCCTCATTCGGGATCGGCTGCTGTCATGGCAACGGTAGTCGAAATTGAAAAGCTCGCGATCGCCTATGGCGACGGACCGTCGGTGCTGGCCGAATTTTCGGCCGTGTTGAAGGATGGCTCGTTCACCTGCGTGGTCGGCTCGTCCGGAGTCGGCAAATCGACCCTGCTGCGCGTGATTGCCGGGCTGACCGCGCCCCGTCATGGCCGGGTGGTGGTGCCGATCCATGCCGATCAAGGCTGCCGGCCGTTTGCGCTGGTATTCCAAGAGCCGCGCCTGCTGCCCTGGCGCCGGGTCATCGACAATGTCGCCTTCGGGTTGGAGGGTCTGGGACTGACCAAGTCCGAACGGCGGCACCGGGCCGAGGAAGCCTTGGCCCTGGTCGGACTGGCCGAGCACGCCGGGCGTTGGCCCTACCAGCTTTCGGGCGGACAGCGCCAACGGGTCAATCTGGCGCGGGCGCTGGCGGTCCGGCCGCGCCTGTTATTGCTGGACGAACCGTTTTCCGCGCTTGACGCCATCACCCGCCACAGTCTTCAGGGCGAGCTTTTGCGGTTATGGCGAGCGACCGGCACCTCTTTTTTGTTTGTCACGCATGATCTCGACGAGGCGGTTTTTCTAGCGGAGCGGGTGATCGTGCTCGGCGGACGACCGGCGCGGGTAACACGCGATTTTGCCGTTGCCCTGCCCTATCCACGCCAGCGCGATGGCGACAGCTTCATCGACCATGTGCGATCGCTCCGCGATGCCCTGTCCGACCTCGTGGCCGACGGCGAGGGTATCTAAACACAATGATACCGCCGAGCTTGATCCATGACACAGCCGTGTAATCGGGGGCGGTATCGGGCCGCGACCGTGGCCCCGCGCCCCGTGGCGCGAAGGCAAGCCCGCACCGCGGGCGCCCGCCGTCTGAGGGAAGCTTTGATGTTTATTCATCAAAGCTCATCGAAATGACGCTTCGGCTTGTCCTTTATGAGCCCGACATTCCCCAGAATACCGGAGCGATGATCCGATTGGCCGCGTGCCTCGGGGTCGGGCTCGATTTGATCGAGCCCTGCGGTTTCGTGCTTGATGACCGCAGGCTAAAGCGGGTGGCGATGGATTATGCCGCCGCCCTGGTCCCGCGGCGCCATCGCTCCTGGACCGCGTTTCGGGACGCAACCGTCGGGCGCCGCCTGGTGCTGCTGAGCACCCGTTCCAGTGTGCCCTACACCGATTTCAGCTTTCAGGCCGACGATCTGATCATGGTCGGACGTGAAAGCGCCGGCGTCCCGGATGACGTTCATCACGCCGCCGATGCCCGCCTGTTGATTCCTCTGGTTGCACCGGCACGCTCGCTCAACGTTACCTTGGCGGCCGCCATGGTCCTGGGCGAAGCCTTGCGCCAAACACGCCTATAATACCAATGGCCTTTGATGTTGACACATCAAAGGCCCCCTCAAACGGCGGGCGCC
>JBAWVF010000173.1:0-7956 GCA_037147415.1 Rhodospirillaceae bacterium
GGCTTGGCTTTCAGGTCGGCTTCCACCGGCGGGATACGCACGGTCTGGCCCGGCTCGACCCGGTCGGCGGCGCTGGCCCGTTTGCCGTCGAGCTTGACTTGGCCGGTGCGCAACAACCGCTCCAACCGGCCATGGCCGAGACCGGGGTAATGACGTCGGAACCAGCGGTCGAGTCGCACGCCGCCTTCGTCTTCGCCGATGGTCTTGGTGATTACGCCGGTCAAAAGGTTTGCTCCTTAAATGACGAAAGGGGGCCGAAAGGCCCCCTTCGCTTCGGTACCGATTCGAAAACCGATCTTAGAAGGTAACCATGTTCCGCCACAAGAAGACATCGGCATTACCGCTGCCCGCAACGGTGCTGTAGCCCATCGGGTCGGTGCCGAAGCCGCGCTCGTTGTCCGTGGTGCTGTGAATCCACTCGATCGATGTGGTCATGCCGGGCGCCAGGGTATAGATGGCGCCGACCGCGAGCATGTCGCCGCTGCGTGAGCCGGGAACCGTGATGTCGCCGGCGTCTTCACCATGGGCATAGTTGAAGCCGACGATCACCGGGCCGGTTTCATAAGAAATACCGGCGGTCCAGGTGCTTTGGTCGGACAGGGACAGTGCCCCGAGTCCGCTGTTGCTTTTGGCATAGGCCGACTTCCCGGCATTCATGTAGCTGCCGCCGACCAGAAAGCCGGCATAACCGAACTGAACACCGGCCTGATAGGACTCCAGATCATTATAGGCGATCCGGGTTCCGGACGCTAAAACGTTGGTCTGGGCATCCCCGTGCTGATAGCCGAGGCTGGTGGAAACGCTGACCGGGCCGAGATTACCGTCATAGCGCACGCCGACTTCATAGATATTCTGGTAGGCGCAGCCCTGAGCATTATTGGCGATGGTCGTGGACCCGGCAGGCAGTGCATTTTGGCCGCAATTATTGTAACTGAGTGGGTTGCTGTTGTTGATGGTTCGGCTACGATTCACCGCAGTGCCCATGTCGAGATTATTGGGCGCGTACGAGACCATGCCCATCAGGCCGGTCTTCTCGTCGCTGCCGAAGAAACGCGGGGTGAAGTAATTCACCCGGGTTGACATGGTGGAGTTGGTGACATTGTTGAAGCCGCCGCCGAAATAAGGCTCCATGAAGGTGCCCTGATTGGTGATCCAACCGGAGCCCTGCACCCAGTCGCCATCGATGCCGCCGGTGCCGAAACTGTTCGGGGCGATGACATAAAACTGATAGTTCGGGTTCTGCTGCACACCGGCTTCAATATTGCCGAAGGTGCCGTTGACATAGACATAGGCCTGGTCGCCATCGATCGTACCGTTCTGCCAGTAGGCGCGCATACGCATCTTGGCGCCATAGGTCAGGCCATTGTCGGCCTTGGCTTCGGGATTGACGGTCAACCGGAAACGATTGATCAGATCAAAGTTTTTAGTATTGCCGTTGTTGGTTGCGCCGTCATTGCTTTGATTGACATAACCGGCTTCGATGAAGGCATCGCCGCTAAGATTGATGTCGAACTTACCGGGAGCGGTTTCGGCGGTGGCAGCGGTGCAAAATCCGACCAATGCAATAGCGGCGCAACCGGCTAGCAGGAACCCCTTCATGATACGCACCCTCTCAAGGAACAGCCGAGGCAAGCCGGCCGTCGATATGTCATTGTTGAGCGGATAAGACGACAGGCGCCGGCCGGGCGGCAAGTCGAAACGGTAAGGGAATGTGCGGAGACCAATCATTGTGGCAATTGCATCACGGCGTGAAAGTGCGGTGAATTTTTGGTATAACGACATTTCACCGTTAAGAGCGCCCGGCGCCTTTCAAGGATTTCCGTGTCGAAACTTCCCCGCAAGCCAGCACCGTTTCCGACCAAAGAAGCCGTGCTTGAGTTCATTCGTGAAAGCCCCGGTCCGGTCGGCAAGCGCGAGATCGCCCGTGCCTTTCAGCTTACAACCGATCAACGGGTGGCGCTGAAGCTGCTGTTGAAGGAGCTGGAGACGGGCGGCGCGCTGGAGCGCGGACGGGGGCGCCGGTTGGCTTCGGCGGTCGATCTGCCGGAGGTCGCGGTGCTTGATATCGTCGGCATCACCGGCGACGGCGAGGTTCTGGCCCGTCCGGTCAACCGGACCGAAGCGGACGGCGTGCCGCTGCCTGAAATCTTCATGCAGCCGGAGGGGCGTGGCCATCCTTCGCTGGCGGTGGGCGAACGCGTGCTGGCGCGCCTGCGCCGCCTCGACGACGCCCAGTATGAAGGTCGCGCGGTCTATGAAGGTCGCACGATCCGCCGGTTGGAGGGCGGCGGCCCGGCCCGGATGCTCGGGGTGTATCGCGTCGGTCGGGACGGCGGCCGGATCACGAGCACCGATCGGCGGGTCAAGGCGGAACTGACGGTCGCGCCTCTGCACGCCGCCGGGGCCGAACCCGGCGAACTGGTGATGGCGGAGGTGCTGTCCGGTAGCCGCCTCGGTTTGCGCCAGGCCCGGGTGGTCGAGCGGCTCGGTCGGAGCGACGAACCGAAGACGGTCAGCCTGATCGCTATCCATTCGGCCGGTTTGCCGACGATCTTTCCGGCGGCCTGTCTCGAGGAAATCGAGCGGGCTCCGGTGCCGACGCTCGCCGGCCGCACCGATCTGCGTACCGTACCGCTGGTGACGATCGATGGCGCCGATGCGCGCGACTTCGACGATGCGGTTGCGGCCGAGCCCGACAGCGACCCCGCCAATCCGGGCGGCTGGCGTCTGACCATCGCGATTGCCGATGTCGCCTGGTATGTCCGGCCGGGCGGGGCGCTCGACCGCTCCGCCTTCGATCGCGGCAATTCGGCCTATTTTCCCGATCGGGTGGTGCCGATGCTGCCCGAGGCCCTATCCAACGAGTTGTGTTCGCTCAAACCCGAGCAGGACCGGCCCTGTCTGGCGGTGCGTCTGATCATCGACCGGGACGGCAATGCGCGCCGGCATCATTTCGAGCGCGGCTTGATGCGGTCGCGCGCCCGGCTGACTTATGAGCAAGTTCAGGCGGCGCAAGACGGTGTTGCCGACGATATGGCGGCGCCGTTGCTCGAGCCGGTGCTGGCCCCGCTCTACCGCGCCTTTCACGCGCTGGAAGCGGCGCGCAAACGGCGCGGTACGCTCGACCTCGATTTGCCCGAGCGCCTGATCCGGCTCAATGCGGCTACCGGTAAGGTCGAGGCAATTTTGGAGCGGCCGCACTATGACAGCCATCGGTTGATCGAAGAGTTCATGATCGCCGCCAATGTCGCCGCCGCCGAAACGCTGGAGCAGCATGACAGTCCGCTGCTTTACCGGGTTCATGATCGGCCGAGTCTCGATAAGTTGGAGGCGCTTCGCCAGTTTTTGGAAAGCATCGGCCTGAAGCTGGCGCGCGACCAGGGCACCAGACCGGTTCACTTTAATCAGATACTCAAGCTGGCCAGCGATCTCCCGGATAAGGTTGCGATCAATGAAATGATTCTGCGCAGCCAGTCCCAAGCCGAATACAGCCCCGACAATATCGGTCATTTCGGACTGGCCTTACCGCGTTATGCTCACTTTACCTCGCCGATCCGGCGTTATGCCGATCTGATCGTTCATCGAGCCTTGATTCGGGCGGTCGGGCTCGGCGCCGACGGGCTCGAGGATGGCGCACTGGCTCGGTTAACTCAAATCGGCGGGCATATTTCCCGCACCGAGCGCCGCGCCGCCGCCGCCGAGCGTGACGCGAATGACCGTTATATCGCGTCGTTCCTGGCCGACCGGGTCGGGGCGACGTTTTGCGGCCGCATTTCCGGAGTCACGCGCTTTGGCCTGTTCGTGTGCCTGGAGGAGAGCGGCGCCGACGGCTTAATCCCGATCTCGACCCTGCCCGCGGATTATTACGAGCATATCGAACGCGCTCATTCCCTGGTCGGGCGGCGCACCGGCCGGACCTTCCGCCAAGGGGCCCCGGTGCGGGTGCGTCTGGTCGAGTCGGATCCCTTGACCGCGTCGACCCTGTTCGCCCTTGCGGAGACCGATGAGGGGCGGGATCATGGCAAGCGCGCAACATCATCCCGGAAATCATCGCCGGGGAAGGTTTCACGCCAACGGAAACGGTGACCGCAGCGTCGATTCGTGGCAGAAACAGAGCGGGCATTCATCGGGCTTCAGTAAAAATTATCGGTGCGGGTTCTTGCGCCCGTGCGGTCGGATGGAGTAAAGTCATGGCGTTTTCCCTACGCCAATCAAATGGTTCTCTCGCGAATCACTGAAACCGGACTCGGTCCGGGGTTTCACTGATTCGCGAGAGAGGCGGGCTTGTGGCGGTGTCGGTGATTCGGACGGGTTAATGCCTGATGGCAAGGGTCTTGCGCGACTTCTCCCTGCGGAACTGGGCAGCGGTGGTGACCACCGCGCTGCTGCTGGTGGGCGGCTGCGCGGCCGACACCGCGTCGCTGGCGGCATCGGTACCCGAACCGATGGTCGAACAAGTGTTCGCCATCGGTTTTAACAGGATCGCCGAAGTTTATCTTCAGCCTGTCGATATGGCCAAGCTCGGACTTGACGGGCTTAGCGGTCTGCGCACGATCGATCCGGTGTTGAAGGTTGAGCGGGTCGGCGGTGCGGTGCAGATCATGCGGGGCAGCCGACTGGTCGGTGAGTTTTCGGCCCCGCCCGGCGACGATCCCGGTGCCTGGGCGATGGTGACCACCCGCGCGGTGGAACGCGCCCGGCAGTTTTCCCCGCCTCTTCATGACGCGACGAACGACCAGCTTTATCAGGCGGTGTTCGACGGTGTGATTGCTGATCTCGACGGTTATTCCCGCTACACCACCCCGCAGCGCGCCGGATATGAGCGCGGCGTTCGGGAAGGCTATGGCGGCATCGGCCTGGTGGTCGATCTGGTCGGTGATCGCCACACGGTTCAGGAGGTGACCCGGGCCAGCCCGGCCGATCGCGTCGGTATCCAAGTCGGGGATGTCCTCGAGACGATCGATGGCGCCCCAGTCGCTCGGCTGAGCGCCAAGGAAGTTCAGGATATTCTGCGCGGTCCGCCCGGCAGCGTCGTGAAGCTGACCGTGCAATCGGGCCGGGGCTCGGCCCGTCATTATGCCGTTCACCGCGAGCGTGTTATTCCCAATACCGTCCAGCTCCGGGTTGAAAACGGGATCGCGATTCTTAAGGTCGAGCGTTTTAACGCCGCCACCACGACCAATTTACGCGACGCGATCGGCAAGGCTTGGCAGTCGCTCGGCAACCGGCCTACCGGCTTCGTGCTGGATCTGCGCGGCAATCCGGGCGGGCTGCTTGATCAGGCGGTCGCGGTTTCCAGTCTGTTTATCCGGCGCGGCCGGATCGTGTCGACCGCCGGCCGTCATCCCGACAGCTGGCAGCGGTTCGATGCGATCGGGGAAGATTTGTTGCACGAACGGCCGCTGATCGTGCTGGTCGACGGGCGTTCCGCGTCGGCTTCCGAAATTGTCGCCGCGGCACTCCAGGATAGCGGCCGGGGCGTCGTGGTCGGCTCTTCCTCTTTCGGCAAGGGCAGTGTTCAGACCGTCACCCGCCTGCCCAATGACGGCGAATTGTTTCTGACCTGGTCGCGGCTGTACGCGCCTTCCGGCCATACGTTGCATCGCCAAGGGGTTCAGCCCACGATCTGCACCAGCAATGTCGAAGGCTCCGCCGACGCCGTGCTCACTCCGTTGCGCACCGGCCAGACGGAATCGGGGGATGCTCTGGCCCGATTGCGGCAGGCGGCGCCGGAGGACGAAACCGCGTTGGCTCGTTTGCGTCAGGTTTGCCCGTGGCATGCCCACGAGCCGGAACTGGATATTGCGGTGGCGGAGCGGCTGTTGACCGTGCCCCCGCTTTATCGGAGCGCTTTGGCGCTGTCGACCACTGCTGTCGCCGAACGTTGACACTGGCGAACATTGCACGCATTTTTGAAAATTTCCGGAAATGCGGGCAAAATTTGCGCGTCCTTTTGAGCGCAGCCGGCTTGAAAAGCTTCGGATCAGCGTTTAAGTGCCTACTTCTATCGTGTCGGGCGTTTCCATTCTTGACTCCGGGGCGTCCCGGGGTATTCTGCGCCTTCATCGCGCTGTCCGCAGGGGCAGGCGGACGCATTTCTTTTCGCTGGAACTATCGACATGGCCAAGAATAACACGGTCCTGATTCGTCTGGTCAGCACCGCCGAGACCGGGTTCTTCTATGTAAAGAAGAAGAATCCCAAGAAAACGACCGAGAAGCTCGAGTTCCGGAAATACGACCCCAAGGCCCGGAAACACGTCGTGTTCAAGGAAGCCAAAATCAAGTAGCGGGGTGCCGGCAATGGCGGTCGCACCGGCGTCCGGGCCGGCGCCTGGGGGCGAGTCCCGGGAACAGCCCGCGCCCGACACGGCACACCGACCGTACTCCTTGTCGGGCACTTTGCTTGAGTGCTTGGAGGGTACGGAGCAGCTTGCCGCCCGGATCGAGGATTGTGCATTTCGTCTTGCCGCTTATCTTCGGGAGACCGCTAACTGGAGCGGCTCTTGGAAGGTTGGCGATAACAACCATTTTCAGGTGACTACCACGCTCGAAGACGGCCTGGAGATCGTCCAGACCTTTTCTTCGGAACCTGATGAGGATGTGCATTGGCGAGTTGTTGCACGCAACGCCGGGGCTGATGTCGCCATTGTCGATCGTGCTCGGCGGGACCACCTTACGCGCTATGGTTTTGCGCCCGGTCCCGAGTTCATGCGTTGGGAACGGGATTTTCGGATCGCTTCGAACCGTGAGGCCGCTCTTGCGGCCCGCGATGTGCTGTCTTTGCTTGCCGAAGGGTTCGGTTGGAGCGGCGGGGCACCGCTGACCTTCACCCTGGCTCGGGAGCAACGCGCCCGCACCGGCTTATTGTATCAAAGCCTTACACCGGAAGATTTGCGGCGCTTGCTCCATGGTTGGGGCTATCGGGCCGAGCTTGGCACCACGGTCAGCGGCAATCCGGTGGTACGCAGCGGCGCCGGTGGTTATAAATTTCACATCTTATTCGCATGGCCCGCGAAAGACGGCCGTTCTTATGGCTGCTTGAACTTCGTGACGGTCTTTACCGCCCGCCATGGTTTGACTCTTTCGGTCCTGAACGATATCAGCCGGTCCTCGCGCTTCAGTCGGCTTTATCTCGACGACGAAGGTGACCTGATTCTTGAACGGGATGTCAGCCTGAGCGGCGGTGTCGCCACCGAATACGTCCAGGAATGTCTGCTCGATTGGACCTGTATGATGGAGTCGGTGTTCAAGAAGGTCGACAAGCTGACCGCCCCCTCCGTCGTCATGCACTGAACGGGTCGCAAGGGGGCGGAATCGCCTCGAAAAGTGAATGCATTCAGCATGCTTTGAAGTCTACTTTACCATCTTTTAATGCATTGTTCGCGATCTGTCGCAGGTTTTTGCGCGCGCACAGGTTGGCCCTTGCCCTGCTTCCGAAAACGCGCTACCAACCGCCAATCTGCGAGGGCAAACCGGCGCGGGGAAATAAGTCGCCGACGCAGGCGTTTCGGCTAACACAAACTTCGGGAAAACGTTCCATGGCACGCAAGAAAATTGCGCTCGTCGGTGCCGGCCAAATCGGCGGCACGCTGGCACTGCTCGCCGGCATGAAGGAACTCGGCGACATCGTGTTGTTCGACATTGCAGAGGGTATGCCGGCCGGCAAGGCCCTTGATCTGGCGCAGACCGCGCCGGTCGAAGGCTTCGATTCCAACCTGTCCGGCGGGAATGATTATTCCATCATCGCGGGGGCCGATGTCGTCATCGTCACCGCCGGTGTGCCGCGCAAGCCGGGCATGAGCCGCGACGACCTGATCGGCATCAATAACGGTGTCATGATCACGGTCGGCAAGGCGATTAAGCAATACTGCCCTAACGCCTTCGTCATCGTCATCACCAACCCGCTCGACGTCATGGTGTGGGTGTTGCAGCAGGCTTCCGGCCTGCCCGCCAACA
>JBAWVF010000174.1:0-7939 GCA_037147415.1 Rhodospirillaceae bacterium
ATTTCCCTGGACGATAAATATTGCCGCAGGTTGAGCTTGGAGACGGCGGCGCCGGTGGTCAGGATTTCGTCGATGCGAGCCATGGTTCAAAGCTCCGCCGAAGCGAGAATGGTGCCGCCGCTGCCGCGCTGGATCAGCAGCGTGCCCGAGGTCAGACCGCTGAAGAAGCCGCAACTGATCCGGCCGTTATGGGTAGTCGCATCGTGAACCGTGCTGACCCCGGCCTGGGACTGGGCAAAATCGCTGGCGACCGCGTCGGTGAAGTTCAGAGCGCCGGTTGCTTCATAGCTCGGCGTGGTCCGCATGTCCGGGTGCGACAACGGGATTTGCATATTGGTCGCCGAGTTAGCTTTGCCGATCAGGCCGGAACAGGGGCGGAGATAGCGGGCGACCAGCAGGGTCTCTGTCGCAATCGGGCGCGGCGCCATCGGCAAGACCAGCGATCCCGCCACCAGTTGCAGATCGCCGAGATAGAAGTTCTTCGAGGAAATCGCGCCGCAGGCGGCGCTGATGATGATCTCCAGCCCGACGCTACAATCTCCGAGGTTCGAGACCGACAGGCTGAAATCTGGCTCGGCCACCGCGCTCCAGGTCAGGCGCACCGCGTTGCCGGAGAGCGTGGCGGCGAGGCCGGTCGGGATGGCGGGCGCAATGTCCTGGTTCCCCGGCAACGATACGGCGGCCGGGGCCGGCATGGTCACCAGATCGCCCAAAGCAATGGCGTAAATGTCCGGGTCTTCGCGATGGAGCGTCAGGTTGACGCCCAAATCTTCGGTCAACTGCCATTGAACGACGACCATCGGGACTTGAACGATGTTGAAGCGGCTCAAGGTCAAGGTGACGGTCTCGCCCGCCACCACGCGCAAGCCCGCCAGATTGGCCGGCAATTGCACGGTGAGTTCTCGCCGGCAGGTTTCCAGCGCAATCCGGGCGATGCGTTGGGCCATGTACGGAGACCGCGTGTAAGGCAGATCGAGGTTCTCCGCCACTTCCTCGCCGCCATCCGAGGCTTTGTAGGCGGCACCGCAGACCGGCGGGTAATCGGTCGGCTGCCAGTTCTGAGCCGGCGAGATGAAGGTGCCACGCACCGTGTTGATCAGGTCGCGACGCGAGCGCCTCGGCTTGACCGTGACGGTGTCGCGGGCATCGGCCTCGCTGAATGCAGTCATCGGCGGCAAATAGGCCCCGGCAAACAAGCGCCAACAGCCGGCAGTATAAGTGAGCCGACCCGCGCAAGAAGTCAGCAACGGCGGCAAGGCCGCTTGCGGCGCCTGGGAAACATCGAGCACGCCGTTGCAGGTATAGCGCTTCTCATTTCCGCCCGGCCGCTCGACCGTCTCGTCGCATATATTGGCAGCGGCAATAAAGCTGGTGACATCGATCTCGGCCAAGGGTGCCGCCAGACCCCAAGGCGCCATCAGATAGTCGAGCACGACCAGGGCCGGATTGTCCGACCACGCCGTCGCCCCGGTGCGCGGATCGTAGAGCTTTCTGCCCCGAACCAGGGCCGACAGGTTCGGGATGCCCGACGGGAACGCCTTGTCGTCATAGGTCAGTTCGGCATGAACATAGGCGCGGCCGGCGAGCCGGTTGGCCCCGGTCCATTGCCCGTCGGAATTGGCGATCAGCACGCTGTCGGCCGCTTGATTCGCCGCACCGAGATGCTTCCGGAACCGGGCAAAAACGCTGTCCTCGCGTTTGAACGGCTCGCCGGTGGCAGCACCATCAGCGTCCAAGGCCACGACCTGATCGCTCAGGAAAATATCGCCGATGCTGTCGACCTTGTGCGCGGCCAAGACCACGACCAGATGCAAAATGTCCAGTTTATCCGAGCCTTCGGGCGCCCGGGTGTGGAGATAGACCACCGGGCCGCCGACCCGAACTTCACCATAGACGATGCGATGGGCGGTGACCGGCTGGCGCATCATCTGGGTCAGCCCGCCGCCGGCCAAGGTCGGGGCCAAGGACGGTGCCACCGATTGCGTGTGATAGGGCGCCTGATACGGCGCCTGGTAAGGAGCAGGCCGGACCACCGGAACCGGAGCCGGGGCCGGAGGCGGCGTGTAGATGCGCGGCGGTGGCGGGGTGGGTGTCGGATAGGAGCGCTGCTGCGGTTGCGTCGGCCCCATGATCTCACGGGCAACGTAAGAAACCCCGACCGAAACAATGCCGCCGACCACGGCACCGATCACGCCGCCGCCGACCGCTGCCGAGGCCGCACCCCCGGCAACAATCGAGGCCACCGAGGCGACTGCTTCAGCCATCAGAGTCTCCAGCCGTAAATCGCAAGCGAAAGCGGCAAAGTCACCAACCCGCGCCGACCGACCGCAACACCGACCGAACCCACGCAGAGGCCGAGCCAGACGCCCTTGTCGCGCTGAAACGCCAGCACATCGCCCCGGCCCGCCAGCATGGACGTCACCAGCGGCTGCCCGAGCAAGCCTGTTGCGACCGTGATCAGATCGTCGGTGTTCCAGTGTTTGTGCAGCAAGACGGCCGCTTCGGATTGGTCGTGATAAAGCCCGCGCGGGTCGAACGGCCGGGTGCCGGTCGCCTGCTCGATCCAGTCGAGCACGAACAGGCTGCAATCGTGGACGCCCCAGGCAAAGGGCCGGTCGCGGCGCTCGGCCAGGAACCGGTCCAATCGAACCGGCCAGTCCGGGTGCCTCAAGGAGCGCGGCCCCAGCAGATATTGATCTCTTGCAGGGCCGGAACGAAACTGAAGCCGAGATCGCCGGGGTACTCGGCCTGCTGGTCGGCGTCCGTGTAGCGCCGGACCCTGGCTCGTTCCAAATCGCGCAGCCGGCTTTCGGCGAACAAGGTGATGGTGGCGATCGGGCCGCCGTCGGCGATCTCGACGGTATCCATCCGGCCCCGGAACAGCAGCACCGGATCGGGCACGATCGCCCAATCCTCGTCGAAGAAGGCCAGCCACAAGAGTGCCGGCCGGCTTTGGATCGGTTCCGAAACCACCGGCGTGACCAGCTCGGACGGAATGCCCGAAAGCTGAAACGAAGCGCCCGCCGCTTTCAGCTCCAGGGTTTCCTCGACG
This sequence comes from Rhodospirillaceae bacterium, assembly GCA_037147415.1. GTDB lineage: Bacteria > Pseudomonadota > Alphaproteobacteria > Azospirillales > Azospirillaceae > BOG-933. The sequence goes on from JBAWVF010000174.1 coordinate 3,053, forward strand.
GTCGAGACCCGGCCGAGCAAACCGACCCCGGCCCAGGTCACCCCGTTCCAGGAGAGCGACCCGACACCGGACCACGCGCGGACCGTTCCGGAGCCGAACTGAAGCTCGACCAACAGCGCCGGACGCACCACGCTTTTATAGGGCTCGGCGGCAGCGGCCCCGGTCAGGCGATCGGCCATGACAGGTTCTCCTCGAAGGCGAGACGGTAGGTGGTTCGGGTCGGCGGTTCGGTTGCGCCGTCGGCCGCGTCGCCGCCCGGGGCCATCGCGATCCGGCAGCCGGCGGTAACCGGAATCCCGAGCACGGGCGGCACCCGCAACGGCGGGGCCAGGGTACAAAGCGCAACGCCATTACAGTCGGCAGGCAAGACGGCGGTGATGATGTGCGCCCGGCCGGGCGAAGTCTGGACCAGATCACCGACGGTGAGCGCAACGCTGCCCGGCCGGCAGCCACCGAGCGCCAGTTTCGACAAGCAACCCCCAATCACCGAAACGGTGCCGGCGCCCTCGCTGAAGCCGAAGCCGTCGTCGAACAGCGTGTCGTCGTCGAACCGGGTCGGGCCGATCTCGGCGGCATAAGCGGTGAAACTCGGCCCCACCCCGTGCCCGCTCTGCTTGCCGAACAAAGGCAGCAACGTGGTGCCACCGGAAGCCAACAAGGCATCAAGTCGCCGGGCCTGCTCGGGCAAAGCCTGAATCGTCAGCTCCGCCCGCCATCGCGCGCCCGGCCGCTCGGCGACATCAACTTGAGCGGACAGAGCGGCGGCAAAGCGGGCGGTCAGGGTCTCGACATAAAACACTTGGCTGACCGGCCTGATCTCGGACGGCCAAAGCCAAGTGTTCATGATGATCGTCCCTGAAAGAGGTCGTCCCGACAACGGACCGGGCGGTTACGACGGTAAAACCTCGCACAAATCAATCTGATAGGAGGATTTGACCGGCGCCACCGTCTGGTTGGCCCCGGCATCGTCGGTCATCAGGCGCATACGCACCCGGCAGTTATTGGTGACCAGCGGGCCGACGGTCACCGGTTCGCGCAGACGCGGCGCCACCTTGAAGCTGGCGGTCCCGTTGGAACCGGCGGTAACATCGGCCAGGACCAGATGGGCGCGGCCGGGGCTGGTCTGGATTAGATCGCCCGCTTTCAAGACACCGACCGCATTGGGCGTAAAGCCGGTCACGGTCAGGGTGGTGCCCGAGCCGCTGGCCAGAACCGGCGCTCCGGCCAAGCTGCCGGCGGCCGATAACCGCCGGAAGTCGGGCACCATCACTTCGACCACACCGCGCAAACCCGCCAGGAAGGCATCGAACGAACGTGCCCGGTCATCCGAGAACCGCAATGCCATCCGGGCCAGCCACCGCGCGCCATCCCGTTCCAAGACCTGAACATGCGAAGTAAACGGGTTGGTAAATCTGGCCGTTAGCGTCTGAATATAAAAGGACGCCTGCTCGGGCTTGAAGGCGAGCGGCCAATCGATGGGGGTGTCGGTCATAGACGGCTTGTCCCTGAATAAGTTGCGCGCTACATTAAGGATGCCAAGATTGAACAATCGGGAGGCTGCCATGCCACGGCCAGCGCGCGACGACGGGCTCAACAAGTTTCAGCGCTATCGAACCGGCCTCAAAGCAAAGGGGCAGCGACAGCTTCGGTTGTGGGTAGCAGATCCACGCCAGCCCGGATTTCGGGCCGAGGCACAACGGCAAGCTGTCTTGCTGCGCGGGGCACCGGAAGAAGACGAAGCACTGGCCTTCATCGAAGCCACCGCAGATTTCGACGAACACCGGGCATGAAACGGGGCGATCTGATTACCGTGGCACCGGCCGGCGACTATGGCAAACCCCGCCCGGCAGTGGTGATACAGTCCGATTGGCTGACGGAAACCGACAGTGTACTGGTGTGCCTGATCACCACTACCGTGCGCGATGCGCCGATTTACCGGCTGGCGGTGCCAGCCGGGGTGGAAACCGGACTGCGCGAGCCGTCCCAGGTCATGGTTGACAAAATCATGGCCGTCCGTCGAACCAAATGCGGCCCGCCGATCGGTCGGATAGATGCTGATTTACTCAAGGAATTGAGCCGTATGCTCGCCCTGGTAACGGGAATTGCCGACTGACGGAGATCAGAATTTCCCTCCGCGCCGATGGAGTTGATCGACCACCGAGCCGTAGGCCGAGGCGGCGGCTTGGCCGACAATGCCGGGCACCAGTCGGCCGAGGGTCTCGGCCACCGCCCGCTGCACCAATGCCGCCGTGGCATCCGGATCGCTGGCGCCACGGGCGTCGACATTGACGACATAGGTCGCCCGCGCGTCGGTCGCTTGCAGCAGGTTGCCGCCGCCGAGCAGTCCGGAGGCATTGACCCCGAGCTTGCCGTTGGAGAGCCGCTCCATCATAGGCCGCCTCCGACCAGCGGCGCCAACCGCGCTCGATCCCGTCGGCCCAATGGTCGCTTGATTGCAGCATCCGTTCATAGGCTTGCTCGGAGGCCCGTTCAAAAGTTTGCTGATCGATCGCGCCCGCTTCAAGCAGATGGTTCAGTTTGCCCAGTTCCTGCTCGTAGCGCTCGGTGCCGTCCCGGACGCTGTCGATCACCTGCCGCGCTTCCCGGCCGTCCTGAATCTGCCGGGCCAGTAGCGAGGCCATCGCCTTATCAGCCACACTGGCGTTGTCGCCGAGTTGCTTGATCGCCTGCGCCGCCGCCAAATCCCCGGAGGAGGCATTCAAGTTGGCCAGCTGCTGGCGCAGATTACCCAGCACCTGCTGCGCTTTGGTACTGGCATCGACCGCCGCCTTCTCGTCGTAAAGCGCGGTCGCGAGTTCGCGCACCTTGTCCTTCTGTTCATCGGTGGCATCGGCCGACAAGCGGCGCACCGCTTGTTCGATCGAACGCTCGCGGTTCGACAGCCCGACCAGATCGAGTTCGGCCTGAAGAGAATCGATCAGTTTCAAGTTCGGATCGATCGCCTCGCGGGTGGCCCTGGTCGAGCGCTCGGTCGCCTCGGCCCGCGCCGCTTCCGCTGTTTCCCACTGCCGGACCTTGAGAATCGCCGCGTCATACTGCGAAGTATCGAGCCCGAGCGACTGCGCCTGCGCCTTTTGCCCCTCGATTACCCGGATTTGCGCATCGGCTTCCTCACGGATTTTGTCGATCCGGGTGCTGGACAGCTCGTTCAGCCTGTCGTTGAGAGCATCATCGATCTCGACGATCTCGCCGGCCACGATCCGGGCCATCTCGGTCCGGACCTTGCCCTGCTTGTCTTCGGCGGCGATCGCCTCGACCAAATCCTGCTGATGCTGGCGGGCGTTCAGCTCCGCAATCGATTGATTGATCGCCTTGACCTGATCTTCAGCCTGCCTGCGGGCGGCATCGCTATTGCCCAGATATTTATCGAAAAACCCCTGGAACCCGAAATCACCGGATTTAAGCGGCACTTCGAGCGCCTCCTTTTCCTTTTGCAGTTTGGCGATTTGGCTTTCGATTGAATGATCGAGTGCCGAGGTTATACTGTCGACCACGGCCCCGAGCGCACCGGAGAGGCCGGTGATCGCCGCCGTGACGTTGCTGACCGTCTGCCCGATCAGGCTGTCCGAGCCGGTGAAGTACTCGACAAAGCTCCGCCACGCCTCGGTCAGCCCCTTGACCCGGCCGGTCAGCCCGCTCTGCGCCCCTGCATCGGCGCCGCCGACGCTGTCGGCCACGGCGTCGAGGATCGCCTGCTGCGCTTCGAACTTGCGGCCCGATTCAGCGAGGCTTTCGATCAGATCGCGCTGGCTCTCGGTAAAGCGGACCCCGGCCCGTTCCAGATTTTCCAGCGCCTGCTCGGGTTCATCGAGCGCCGCGCCCAAGAGCTTGACGTTGGCGGAAAGGGTGCCACCGAGCGCCGCCGACAAATCGGCCGAGAGTTGCAGGGTTTTTTCAAAGTTGGCGCCCAGCACCGAATGATACTGCATCAGCTCCTGCTCGGCCTGAAGCAGCTCGGCCCGGCTCGACATCGAATGCCGGGACAGGCTTTCCGCCAGGGCTTGCACATCACGGGCAGTCAAGGTGGCAGCGGCTCCGGTCCGGGCCAACGCCTGATTGATCCCGCTCAGTTCGTCCTCGGCCTTCCTGGCACCGTCGAAGGCCAGAAACAGCCCGCCGATGACGGCGGCAGCGCCAAGCCCGACCGGCCCCAACGCCCGCAACGCGGTGCTGATCGCCCCGGCCCGCGCCGCCATGCCCAAAGCGACGCCTTCGCCCATCCGTTCCATTTCCGCCAGCGCGGCACTGCCGGTCTCGGCGCCTTCGGCCACCTCGCGCCCCATCGCGGCGCCACCGGAACCGACTGCGGCGGTTGCACTGACGACGTCCTGCCCGGCGGTTTGAGCCGCAGCGCCGGTCTCGGCAAAACCCCGCTCGGTCGCGCGTAGCCCGTCAGTGACCAACCGAGCCAGCCTATCGACGGCCGAGGACGCGGCCGAACCGATGCCATCGAGTGCCGCCTGAAACCCGGAGGCCGCCTGTTCGGCCACCCCGGACTCGCTGCCGATCTCATGCAGAGCCGAAGAGCCTGATTCCTTCAGCGTCGAAAAACTCCGCTCGGCCGTGGCACCGATGGTCTCCAAGCCATCAGTGATGCTGCGAACGACCGTCTCCTGCCAGGTCTGATCCGCCGGCCCGTAACCCGCCTGTTCGAGCGCTTGGTTCAGCATCGCGCCGCCGGTCGGAATGATTGACCGGTTGTTGCCGGCGATGTCGTCGGACCGGCCGACCGCCGGGGCGAGATACTCCTTATAAGCGTCGTCGAGCGTAGTCCGCAGCTCGGCCATCTGTTCACGGGCGGTCTGGTTGCACTTGGCCAGTTCCTCGGCCATCACCGCACTTTGCTCGGCCAAGGCCGAGGTCATG
>JBAWVF010000175.1:0-7842 GCA_037147415.1 Rhodospirillaceae bacterium
AGTCAACTTGTCGCACCACTGCAACTGCGACTCAGCCGCATTTAGAACAGCTGAATTCACATTGATCGGGTTTGTTCAAAAGGGCATAATCGGATAGAGCAATACTGAGTGGCCGGAGTCGACCGGGGAAGTTCCGAACCCGCACTCTCGAAGCACAGCGGAAATGGACGCCTCGGATACGGCGGCAAAATGAATACGGCAGTCCCGGACGAACGACAGGGAGAACAATGTGTCGCTGATCAAATGGAACGAGGAGGACGGGCAGGTCAAGCTGGGGTTGCCCTCTGATCTCGACTTGCCGATGGCCCAGCCTTTGGTTGATAGTTTGCGACATGCCTTTGCAGTCGGCGACAAGATTGACGTTCTTGCTGCCGGTGTCGAGCGGGTTAGTACCGCCTGCGTTCAGGCACTGCTCGTCGCCTCGCGTACGGCCGCCGAAAGCCGTCAAGTTTTCGCAATTGTGACGCCATCGGCTGCGTTTACCGATGCGTGCTCCGATCTTGGTTTATCGGACTGGCTCAAACAGTGGGGGCGGTCGTGAAAAAGAAAATTATGACCGTCGATGATTCGCGCACCATGCGCGAGATGGTCACGTTTACCCTTAAAGGGGCCGGATATGACGTGGTCGAAGCGGGAGACGGGCAACAGGCTCTGACCGCGCTTACCGCCAGTAAGGTCGATCTGGTGATTGCCGACCTGAACATGCCGGTGATGGATGGTTTGACCCTGATCCGGAAGCTTCGGGCCACCGCGCAATACCGGACCACGCCGATATTGATGCTGACCACCGAAGCTGATGATAAGAAAAAGGCGGAAGGGCGTTCGGCCGGTGCTACCGGTTGGATCGTTAAACCTTTCGATCCGGCCAAATTGATTTCGGTCGTCCAAAAGGTATGTGGTTGACCTGCCGGCATTGCCGCAGGCGGGAGGAACTCCGTTGGAAGATTTACAGCAATTTAAACAGACCTTTTTTGATGAAAGCGGTGAGTTTCTAGGCGTAGCCGAGGCCGGTTTATTGCGGCTGTCGCCTGACAATGTCGACATGGAAGAAATCAACGCAATTTTTCGTGCGGTTCATTCGATTAAGGGCGGTGGTGGCGCATTCGGCTTTTCGGACCTTGTTGCATTTGCCCATGAATTCGAAACAGTCATGGACGGTGTCCGCAACAGTACCATCCCGATTACGGATGATCTGGTCGACACTCTTATCCGTGCGAATGATGTGCTGGGCCAGTTACTGGCCAATGCCCGCGATAATACCAAACCAAGAGCCGGCTTGACCGAACCGGTGGTGGCGGCGCTGAAGCGCAACGCGGCCACTCTTCAAGAACCGGATCACTCTGACGAACTCAAGGGCACCGAGTCTGCTACGGCCACTGCGCCGGCTGCGGGCAACGGGATATTCAGCATTCGCTTTCGACCCAAAGCGGATCTGCTGTTGTCGGGAAATGATCCGACCTTCATGCTTCGTGCCCTGAAAAATATGGGCGAAGCGGAGATTGAATGTGATATCGGCGGTCTGCCGACGTTGGCTCATCTTGAGCCGGAACTGCTCTATCTCGGTTGGTCGGTAACTTTGGTAACCGATGTCAAACGTTCTGAAATTCTAGATGTTTTTGAGTTTGTCAGCGACGAGAGCCTAGTCGAAATCACCGAGCATGTTACCGAATTTAACAAACCTTCCGGATCTGCCACGGCAATCGGAAAAAGGCCGGGACCTGCCGCGCCGCTGGAATTGCAAGAACTGTCTAAAAATGCAATCTCCGGCAATCTTACGGTCATTGATGATATTTCTTCGGCTGCACAAAGCGCACCCTCTTCGCCTCGCTCGGGTGGTAAATCGACATCCTCGGGTGACGGCGCCCATCTGACAAGCCACACGATCCGAGTCGATCTGGATAAGATTGATCGGTTGGTCAATATGGTCGGTGAAATGGTGATTACGCAGGCCATGGTTGCCGAGCATCTTCGCGATTTGCCGCCGGGCGAGTTTCAGGAACTGCTGGAAGGGTTGGAGCAACTCGCTCAGCATACGCGGGAACTTCGCGAAAGCGTGATGTCGATTCGGGCACAGCCGGTCGGCTCGGTGTTCTCACGTATGCCGCGCTTGGTGCGTGAATTGGCGGGTGAGACCGGTAAAGATGTGTCTCTGGTCACCAGCGGTGAAAATACTGAAGTTGACAAGACCGTAGTCGAGAATCTGGTAGACCCTCTGACCCATATGATTCGCAATTCGATCGATCACGGGCTTGAAACCCCCGATGTTCGAATGGCGGCCGGCAAGTCACGCACCGGAACCGTCCACCTTTCGGCGGCGCATCGCTCGGGTCGTATTGTTATTGAGGTCTCTGATGACGGTAGGGGAATTGATCGGCCGCGCGTACTGAAGAAAGCAATTGAGCGTGGGTTATTGCCGGCTGGAAGCACGCCGAGCGATGAAGAAATTGATAATATGATTTTTCTGCCCGGCTTTTCTACTGCCGAAAAGATTTCCAATATTTCTGGTCGCGGCGTCGGCATGGACGTCGTTCGCAGAAATATTACAAGTCTCGGGGGGCGAATCGGTGTCTACTCGACGCCGGGGCAGGGCTCACGGTTTGTGCTGTCCTTGCCGTTGACGCTGGCGGTGCTCGACGGTATGGTGATTTCCGTCGGAGCTGAACGGTTTGTCCTTCCGCTCACCAATATTGTTGAAAGCTTGCGCCCGAAGTCGTCCGAGTTACATGGTCTAGTCAATAAATGTGACGTGATGATGGCACGCGGCGAATATGTCCGCTTGGTTTATTTGCATCAATTGTTCGGTATTCCCGGTGCTGTTGTAGATTCCACCAAGGGGCTGGTCGTTTTGGTTGAAACAGAGGATGGTGGGCGGCTCGGGTTAGTGGTCGATGAAGTGCTCGGCCAGCAGCAGGTCGTTATTAAGAGTCTTGAGTCGAACTATCGCCGGCTTGACGGTGTGGCGGCCGCAACCATCCTCGGCGACGGCCGGGTTGCGCTTATTCTCGATGTTGCCGGACTCCAGGAAATGAGCCAGCACGCCGGCTCGCTGGTTTCCCGACCGCAGATTGCCGGACCATCAACCCAATCTCACCTCATGTAATAAAGGTGCAGTTCCGATGAAAACCTCTGCCGCTCTCGCGCCAGCTGCCAGCCTGCGTAATGATGTCGTCGCTACCGCGAATACGAATGAGGAACAGTACGTTACGTTTACTGTCGGTAATGAGGAATATGGCGTTAATATCTTGTCGGTACGAGAGATCCGTGGCTGGACTCCGGAAAGCAGGCTGCCCAATTTACCTGATTATGTGCGTGGTGTGATTAATCTCCGTGGTATCATAATCCCGATTTTTGATTTGCGGGCACGGTTCGGCGGCGGGACTACCGAGGTAACCAAGCGTCACGTCGTGGTCGTCGTTCAGGTTGGTGAACGGACACGCGGTATATTGGTTGACGCAATTTCAGATATTCTTTCTATCACCCGGGACCAGATTAAACCGCCACCATCAATGGAAACCGGTATGGTCGAGGCTCAATACCTTAGCGGTTTGTTTACTGCCGAGAATCGTATGGTTACTTTGCTTGATGTCGCTCGCCTATTTGCAGTGGAAACCTGCGATGATGAGCATCCAGCGCAAAAAGCCTTAACCAATTGAACAACCCGATTGCCCATTAAATGACTGATCTTACCTCAAGCGATGCCGGTCCCCGTGATCGAACGATCCGTGATGATACGTCGGGAGCCGCTTCTCGACGTGAGTTCCGTTTTGAACGCACTCACTTTGACTTTATTGCGGGGTTACTTTACCGGTTGACCGGTATTTCTCTGGCTCCTCATAAGATTGAAATGGTGTATTCGCGGTTAGCGCGACGCTTGCGAGAATTGGGGCTTAAAGATTTTGACAGCTATTGCGCTCGCTTGGAAAGTGAGAAGGCGGAGGACGAGGTTCGCTTTCTGGTCAATGCCCTGACCACTAACCTTACCAGTTTTTTCCGGGAACAACATCATTTTGATCATCTAGCTAAGACCGTTTTGCCCGCTGTACGTGAAAACCAAAAGGATACTTCACCGCCAAAGCTTCGCATTTGGTCGGCCGGTTGCTCATCCGGTCCGGAGCCCTATACGATCGCTATGGTTTTGTGCAGTCAGATTCCCGATCTGCGGCGCTGGGACGCACGGATACTGGCCACCGACATTGACACGCACATGGTTGCAACCGCGCAACGTGGTGTTTATTCTGCGGAATCAGCCAAGACGATCCCGCCTGATCTGCGTGAACGCTTTACTCGCCGAATCAAGGATGCTCCCGGCGAACCTGAAATGACGATGGCCGACGAGTTGCGGCGCCTGATAACCTTCAAACCGCTTAATTTGCTTGAATCCTGGCCCATGCGCGGTAGTTTCGACGCCATTTTTTGTCGAAATGTACTTATCTATTTCGATCGGCCGGGCCGGATCGAGGTCATTGAACGTTTTGCTTCTTTGCTGCCGCCTGATGGTTTTCTCTATCTTGGACACTCTGAAAGCTTATATGGTGTGTCCGGTAGTTTTAACCAGATAGGCTCTACTATTTATAAGAGAACCGGACGATGAGCACCAGGGCTGTACGCTTAGCAGACAAGCGTCATGCCGGTGCTTATTATCATCCACATTTCGATGCTCACCTTGTTAAGGTCATGCTGGGCCAACATAAGGTGAGCAGCCGTGTTGACGAAATGCTGGTAACGACTTTGGGCAGCTGTGTCGCTGCATGCATCCGGGATCCGGTGGCCGGGATCGGGGGCATGAACCATTTTTTATTGCCGGAGATTCCGGAAGGCACAGATGATAGTGCCAGTGTGGCTGCGCGATATGGTAGTGTAGCAATGGAATTGTTGATTAACCATGTGCTGTCAGCCGGGGGCCGTCGGAATCGGTTGGAGGTAAAGCTGTTCGGTGGGGCAAAGGTTATCGACTCGACGCTCGATGTTGGTGCTAAAAACGCTGACTTTGCGCTATCGTACATTCGCAGAGAGGGGCTAAGTTTGATCGGGCAGGATTTGGGAGGAAATATGGCGCGTCGTATCCATTATTTTCCCTCCACCGGACGGGTTTTACGTCGTGTTTTACGTCCGGAGGCGATGAGTGAAACCGTGAGTCAGGAACTTAATTTTATGTCCACGCTGCGGCACAAGCCGATCGAAGGCGACGTCGAACTGTTCGGAGACGTTTAATATGGCGCGCACGATTAAAGTCGTCATCGTTGATGATAGCAGCTTCATGCGTCAGGTGCTGAAAGCAACGCTTTCAAAAGATGCCGGGATAGAGGTCGTTGGCGTAGCTGCCGATCCGATTGAGGCTCGCGAAATTATAAAAAATACAAATCCGGATGTAGTTACTCTTGATATTGAGATGCCCAAGATGGACGGTTTGTCCTTCCTGGAAAAAATCATGACATTGCGCCCGACTCCGGTAATAATGGTGTCGTCTTTGACCCGGGCCGGCTCTGATGCCACTATTCGGGCGTTGGAGCTGGGTGCCGTTGATTATGTCGCAAAGCCGCAAGGTGCGGAGGGGCACGGCTTTCAAGCAGTCGCGCAAGAACTGATCATTAAGATTAAGATGGCGGCTACGGCTCGAGTCGGGACAACGCGTCGGCCCGCCCATCCGGCCACCTTGGCGGCGCCGCAGCGAAGTAGTGATAAATCCTTTATCGCTATCGGAGCTTCTACCGGAGGGGTTGAGCGTATTCGCGACCTGTTGACTGTCATGCCGGCCAATTGCCCGCCAATTGTGATTACTCAACATATGGGGCCAAGCTATCTTGCCAGTTTTGCCGAGCGGCTCGACAAGCTTTGTCCACCTAAGGTCAGCTTAGCTACCCAGGGCGCCCGACTCGTTCGCGGGCAGGTGTTTATTGCACCGGGTGATCAACATTTGGCAGTGCATCGCGACAGCCTGGGGTATACTTGTCAGATTCAAGACTCGCCAACGGTCAGCGGACACCGCCCTTCAGTCGATGTGCTATTTCAGTCAGTTGCAAAGGCCGCTGGCGCGAACGCTGTTGGTGCTATTCTAAGTGGTATGGGTCGTGATGGAGCAACCGGCATGGCTGCTATGCGTGCGGCAGGCGCCCATACTGTCGGAGAACAGGAGTCAAGCTGCGTAGTTTACGGTATGCCAAAAGCTGCTAAAGAATGCGGTGCCGTTGTATTGGAACTACCGTTAACGCAAATTGCTCCTGAACTTTTGCGAGCAATCGGTGCCGTTGGTGACCGCCCGCGGTCGGGCTGAGGAGCGGTTAAGCATGGGTTTCTGGTCAAGCAAAAAAGCTGATGAGGTCGAAGCTCGGGTGGTCATAGACCAGCCTTTGTCTGAACCTGCCTCGGTTTCACTAGCCCGGGATCAAGCTGTACTTGACAATCACTATGAGGTTCTTGGCCAGTGGATCGGCTATGCGGATGTTCAACGTCATACTCTCGATGTTTTACGGACAGAGATTGAACGCACATCTGTTTTGGTTGAAGACTCGACTGTTGATCTTAGTCGGCGTTTTCGCGAATTAGCCGAGACCGCACGCGAACAAGGGCGGCAGGTTGATGAAATCGTTGCCATGGCTGGCATTATTGAGATCGATGGTGACAGGGTGCCGCTCGGTGAGTTGGTCACCAACATGCAGGCCGTTCTTAGTGAGATGATTTCGAACATAATCCAGCTTTCGATGAAGGCCATGAATATGGTCTATTTGCTGGACGATGTGCAGAGGGATGTTTCAGATCTTGAGAAAAGCATTGCTGATATCGACGCTATTAATCGACAGACTAATTTTCTCGCATTGAATGCAACAATTGAAGCGAGTCGAGCCGGTGAGGCCGGGCGAACCTTCGCCGTTGTTGCCAATGAAGTTCGCCACTTGTCGAAAACGACCAGTGCGCTTGCGGATCGTATGCGGTCCAAGGTGATGGCGGTCGTAAAAGGAGTGCGTGAAGGTCACGACATTTTGCGTCTTATCGCCAATACTGATATGTCGCCGCAAATGTTGGCTAAGGAGCGAATTGACAAAACAATGGATAGTTTGGTCAGTCAGACCATGCATTTCCAAGGTGTATTGGAGAAATCCTCGGAAACCTCCGGTGAAATGTCGATTGTTATCGGTCGCATGGTCACCGGCATGCAATTCCAAGACTTGACTAAACAACGTTTGGAACATGTTGCCGATAGTATGAACATTATCTCAGCGGGGCTAGAGGATTTGGTGGCGCGTAGCCGCGCTGCGATTCCCGCCCATGTTGACATTCCTTTCCCTCGTGAGTGGCTGGATAATCTGCTGGGACGCTTTACCCTTAGCGAGATGCGTACCCGTTTCGTGCGCCGCTTGCTGCTTGAAGGAACGGCTCTTGACGAGCATGGCATCCTTGATGTAAGCCCCGAAGAGAGCCAAAGTGGGGCCGGGGACGTCGAGTTGTTTTGAGTACCGATCAGCCGTCGGTGGCTGATTGGTTTTTTTGTTTCGGTTTAAGACCAAAGGATAAGGACGAAGATGGACTACGCCATCGACATCAAGGATCAGGAAGCGCAGGTTCGTTTGACCGGACGCTTGACCTTCAATGATCACGCAAAGCTGAGGGCCTTGATCAAGGAAATGCTCCAGAACCAACCTAAACGGCAGGTTCTCGATCTTGCCAGTTTGGAGTTCGTTGATTCCGCAGGCATCGGGATGTTACTGATTGCCAGGGAGGAGTTGTCTGTTCAGGACAAGCAATTTGTCCTGCGGGGTGCATCTGGTCAGGTGAAGCGTGTTCTCACCGTTGCCCAGCTCGGGAAACTTATTACTATTATTGAATAGGCGCCGCTATCGTGACGCT
>JBAWVF010000176.1:0-7827 GCA_037147415.1 Rhodospirillaceae bacterium
CCCCCGATATCACCGATGTGTCATTGTTTATGCCCGGCGGTATTGTACCGTTGGTCTCGTCGGGTTCGCCATTGAGAAACGGCGGCACGTCTTTTGCGATGTTTTTCTATCCTCGGCGGTCGTTTATCTTGCTTATTCCACACAGTCGAGGGCACGCCATTGGACCGGGACACCGACCAGGAGCAGATATGGAACCGACCGATCTCCTTCATTCTGGAAAGTCTGGGTGCAACCGCCGACGGCTTGAGCCGTACCGAGGTGGAGACCCGTCGCAAGCGGTACGGTCTTAACCAACCGCTCGCACACCGCCGTCGGCCGTTGTGGCTGCAATTTCTCGCGCGCTTCCTCAATCCGCTGGTGCTGATCCTGCTGTTTGCCAGCGGCCTGTCGGCTGCGACCGGCAACGTCACCAGCTTCGTGATCGTCACCGTGATGGTCGTGCTCAGCGTCACCTTGGATTTCGTCCAGGAAATGCGGGCCGAGAACGCCGTAGAGGCGTTGCGCCGCACCGTCGCGGTGCGCGTCCAGGTCCGCCGCGACGGCGTGGAGGTGTCGGAACCGGTGGATCGGCTGGTGCCCGGCGACGTCGTCCGTCTGGCCGCCGGCGATCTGGTGCCGGCCGACTGCCGCCTCCTCGAAGCGCGCGACCTGTTCGTCAATCAGGCCATGCTGACCGGGGAGCCCTATCCGGCGGAAAAGCACGCCGATGCCGCCGCCATTCCGGCTCAGGATCCGGGCGCGGCGCTCAATACCGTCTTCATGGGCACCTCGGTGATCAGCGGCAGCGCCCGCGCCTTGGTCTGCCGGACCGGCGATAGCACGGCATTCGGTCGGTTGAGCGGCACTCTGCTCGCGCCGCCTCCACCCACCGCCTTTGAACTGGGGATTCGCCAGTTCGGCTTTCTCATCCTGCGCCTGACGATCTTCCTGGTGCTGTTCGTGCTGGCGGTGAACGTGCTGTTTCATCGGCCCTGGCTGGACTCGCTCATGTTCGCGCTGGCGCTGGCGGTCGGGCTGACGCCGGAACTGTTGCCGATGATCGTCACCGTTACGCTGGCGCGCGGCGCGATGCGGCTGGCGCGGCGCCGGGTCATCGTCAAGCGGTTGGCCGCCATGCACAATGTCGGCGCCATGGACGTGCTGTGCACCGACAAGACCGGGACGCTGACCGAGGCGAAGATACGCATGGTCCGCCACCTGGATTTCCGCGGCGAGGAAAGCGAGCGGGTGTTCCGGCTCGCTTATCTGAACAGTCATTTCGAGAGCGGCATCAAGAGCCCGCTTGATGAGGCAATCCTCGCCTTCCGCACGCCGGACATCGCCGGCTGGGAGAAAATCGACGAGGTGCCCTTCGACTTCGAGCGGCGGCGTGTCTCGGTTCTGGTCGCCGACGGCGCGGAACGGCTGCTGGTGGTCAAGGGGGCGCCGGAGGATGTGCTGCGGCAGTCCACCCATTACGAGGACGAGGCGGGAGTAGAGAAACCGCTGGATCCGGCGGCGCGGGCGGAACTGGACGCTCTGTTCCAAAAGCTGGGCGAGGAGGGCTTTCGGGTGCTGGCCATCGCGTCCAAGACGATGGGGCCCGAGCACACCTCCGCCGCGCTGGGGGATGAAAGCGAGCTGGCTTTCGCCGGCTACGCGGTCTTCCTCGATCCACCGAAGGCGAGCGCCATGCCCGCGATCCGGGCCCTGACCGGGGCCGGGGTGGCGGTCCGGATCGTGACCGGCGACAACGAACGGGTGACGCGGCACGTCTGCGCCGAGCTGGGTCTGCCCGTGACCGGTCTGATCACCGGGGACGATCTGCGGGTGATGAGCGAGGAGGCGCTGCGCGCCCGCCTGGACAAGGTCAACGTGTTCTGCCGGGTGACGCCGCAGCAGAAGGAACAGGTGCTGTTGGCCTATAAGCGCTCCGGCCGGGTGGTCGGTTTCCTGGGCGACGGGATCAACGACGCCTCGGGCCTCCATGCCGCCGACGTCGGCATCTCGGTGGACAGTGCCGCCGATGTCGCCAAGGAGGCGGCCGGTCTGATCCTGCTCGAGCAGGATTTGTCGGTGGTCCACGAGGCGGTGATGGAGGGGCGCCGGACGGTGCAGAACGTCACCAAGTATATTCTGATGGGCAGCAGTTCGAACTTCGGCAATATGTTCAGCATGGCGGGCGCATCGCTGTTCCTGCCCTTCCTGCCGATGCTGCCGACCCAGGTGCTGCTCAACAACCTGCTGTACGACGCATCGGAGGCCGGGGTTCCGCTCGACAATGTCGAGGCGGAGGCGCTGGACAAGCCGGTGCGCTGGGATCTATCGCTGATTCAGCGTTTCATGCTGGTGCTCGGACCGGTCAGCTCGCTGTTCGACTTCCTGACCTTCTATGCGTTGCTGCATCTGTTCGACGCCGACGAGGCGCTGTTCCAGACCGGCTGGTTCGTCGAGAGTCTGGCGACCCAGGTGCTGGTCATCTTCGTGATCCGGACCCGCCGCAGTCCGTGGCGCAGCCGGCCCCACCCCGTCCTGGTCGGGCTGACGCTGGGGGCCGCCGCCGTCGGCGCGCTGCTGCCGCTGACCCCGTTCGGGGCCTTCTTCGGCTTTGTCGCGCCCCCTGTCTCGTTCTACCTGTTTCTGGCCGTCGCGGTCGTCACCTATCTGGCCCTGGTGGAAATGGTCAAGCGGCTGTTTTTCCGGTATGTCGCGCCACGGCAAGGTGAATGAGCCCCCGCTCTTCCGATCGACAGCCGGGTTTGACCCGGTCGGTTTCCCGGCAAGATCAGGTCCGGATCAGGTCCGGATCAGATCGAGCAGGTCGTCGTCGGTCAGGCGAGCGCTGATCTCGCTGCCTTCCAAAAGATCGGTGGCAAGGTCACGCTTGGCGCGATGCAGATCGAGGATTCTCTCTTCGATGCTGTCCCGGACAATCAGGCGATAGACCGTAACCGGGCGTTGCTGCCCGATACGGTGGGCGCGGTCGCTGGCCTGGTCCTCGACCGCGGGATTCCACCAGGGATCGAGGTGAATGACATAATCGGCGGCGGTCAGATTCAGGCCGGTGCCGCCGGCCTTCAGGCTGATCAGGAACAGGTCGCCTTCGCCGGCCTGGAATGCAGTCACCCGCTTCTCGCGGTCCTTGGCCGGGGTGCCGCCGTCGAGATACTGGTGCGTGATTCCGCGTGCAACCAAGGCCTCGCGCACGCGCTCCAACTGGCCGACGAACTGGCTGAACACCAAGGCCTTGTGGCGGTTGCGGACTAATTCTTCGACCAGTTCCAGGAAGGCTTCCAGTTTGGCGCCGGGCAGCTCGGTCTCGGCGTCAACCAGACCGGGATGGCAGCAGGCGCGTCGCAAGCGGGTGATTTCGGCCAAAATGTGAATGCGGGTCTGGCCGCCGGTGCCGCCCTCGCGCAGCTGAGCAATGGCTTCAAGGGCGCGGCGGCGGACCGCTTCATAAAAGGCGCGTTCTTCCTCGGGCAGAGCGATCTCAAGCGTCAGCTCGGTGCGCGGCGGCAGCTCGGCCAGCACCGTGCTCTTGGTTCGGCGCAGGATAAACGGGCGGATCAAGGCGCGCAGAGCATGCAGCGCGCTATCGCTGCGGTTGCGCTCGATCGGAGTGCCGAAACGGCGGGAAAAACTCTCCCGCGACCCGAGCAGGCCGGGATTAATGATGTTGAACAGGCTCCACAGCTCCTCGAGATAGTTCTCGATCGGGGTGCCGGTGAGCGCAAGACGAAACCGGGCCTTGATCCGCTGCCCGGCGCGCGCGCGTCGGGTCTCGGCGTTTTTAATCGCCTGAGCCTCATCGAACACCGCCATTTGCCAGTCGATCTCGGCGAGGTGGTCGGCTTCCTGGTGCAGCAATCCGTAACTGGTCACCAGCACGTCCATCGGCTTCAGGCCGGAGATGTGCTCGGCCCGGCTGCCGGTTGCGCCTAAGCGCTGCACCGTCAGGGTCGGCGCAAAACGCTCCAGTTCGTGCTCCCAGTTGTGGCAGACCGAGGTCGGCGCGATCACCAGGCACGGCCCGAGCGGCGCCTGCTCCAGCATGGCCGCAATCGCTTGCACGGTCTTGCCCAGCCCCATGTCGTCGGCCAAGCAGGCACCGGCCTGCCAGTACGCGAGACGGGACAGCCATTGAAAGCCTTCGACCTGATAGTCGCGCAGCTCGGCCTGAAGCGTAGACGGTACAACCGGCCGGTGTTGACCGGCGGCCGACAGCCGGGTCACGAACGCCTTCCATTCCTTGTCGGCCTTGACCGTGCCGGCGTCTTCCACCAAATCTTGGATCGCGACGGCGCCAAGGGTGGCCAAGCGCAGCCCCTTAGCTTGGTCCTCGGCCACCCCGCCCAAGCGCTCCAATTGCTTTTGGAACTTGCGGGTCAGGGTAATGAAACTGCCGTCGGCCAGCGGGATGAACCGGCCCTTGGCTTTATCCAGGCGTTTCAGCAGGTCTTGCATGTCGAGGACCAACTCCTCGTCGATGCGAACCTCGCCGTTGATCTGAAACCAGTCGCGCGCGCCCCCCACCTTGAGCGCGAGGCTGCCGGCCGAAACTTCGGGATGGACCGCGAGGCGCCGGCCCTCCGGCCACTCAATCACCGGCGGCGGCAGACAGGCACGGGTTTCGAGCAGAAATTCCAGCGCGGATTCGGTATCGCCGATGATCCACTCGTGACCGGTGGCGGCTTCACGGTGCAGGGTGGGCAAAGCGGCCAAGGTCGCGGCGGCAGCCCGCCGTTCGGCATCGAGATCGCGGTTGCAGCGCTGGCGCACGCCGTCGATTACCGCCAACACCGACTGCCCGCCCTGGCCGGCGAGGTAATAGGGACCGCTCGGGCCGAACGGCCGCACCACCATGGCGATTTTCAACCCTTCGTCAAGCGGCGCGATTTGCAACACCGGGCCGGGTTGCCCCTCGATGGCCGGCTGATCGGCCTCGGCAATATCGGCACGGATCGGCAGGCTCGGGTGCTGGTCTTTCAACAGCGCCAGCACGCGCTCGCGGCCTTGGCGGGGCACGGTCAGGCCGCCTTCGCCGAGAATCTCCTGGACCGCGAGGGTTTTGGCCGAAAAATCCACCACTCTTAAGCGGGTCGGAGTCTCGGCCTCCATAAATACGGTCGGTCCGGGCGCGCGGTGAGACAGGGTAAACTTGTAATGACCGCGATTTTCCGTCACCACCAGTTCAACCGGATAGGCCACCAATTCCAGCGGCCGGTCACGCCGTCGCGCGTCGAACACCAGCGGATGCTCGATCAAGGCCAGCGGTGTACGGTAGGCATCGAAGCTATAGGATTCCTCATTATACCAACTGGAGGTGTCCTTGCGGATCGTCCGCAAGACGCGGCGGTCGTGATCGGTCAGATAATCAAGACGGGGATCCTGCTCATGCAGTCGTTTCATCGCGACAGTACGGCCCGGGGTCCAGCCGTCCCGGCCTTTCGGCGTCTGTTCAACCACCTCGATATAACCGCTTTCGGGCTCGACAAACCAAACCAACCGTTTCGACTTGCCCGTGGTCGGGGCGGTCACCGGCCGCGCACTGCCGGTCTTGAGGAAAGCGGCAAGATTGTCGAGCGTGCGTTCCCAGGGTTGGCGTAACTCGACAATCCCGGTGAATTCAATTAGCGGGGCCGTATCGGGCGAGGTCTGTCGTAAAAATTCGGTAAAGGGATCAGGCTTGTTGGAAATCCGCTCCAGCACCTCGGCATGGATGCGGGCGATCAGCGGCAGCACCTCCTTAAGCGCTTCGAAGCGTGCGGTTGTGTCCTTGATATAAACAGCGGCCAGGGCGGAATCGGTCAAGAATTCCACCAAGGCCAGACAGGCGGCGGACAGCGGCTCGTTGACACTGTTCAGCCGAAGGATGGCCAACAGTTCCCGGGTCTTAGGCTCCCGTCCCTGCAACAGCCACAACAATGCCTGGATCGCACTAAATCCGGGGCTGAACATATTGCCATCGTGATTGACGCCGTCAAGATTGGCTTGGATTTCAGTAAAAAATGCCGGATCATTGGCTCTGATCAAGGCCAGTAAGAAAAATATCCCATTAGAGCCGTTAAAGAATATCTTCCGCTTGCCGCTTTCTTTCTTATAAAGCTTAAGCGCTTGACGATAATGGTTAAGCGCTTCGTCATTGCGGCCTTCAAGAAAGTCGAGCGTTCCTTGCAGCAGCAGGCGATTGGATTCCGTGTAGGTTTCGTCATTATTCGTGAGTGTTTCGCACTTACGACGGGCCGCGGCGACCCGACCCGCCAGCACGTCGGAATGCAGCAGCAGCCATTTAAAGCCTTCATATCCCGGTTCGTCTTCCCGGGCGCGATAATGCGCGACCAACACCGCCAAATCGGTCGGAGCCTGGCCGGTGGTCATGAAATGGTCCAGTTTAGTTGCAAACAGGCCGTACTGAATATCCATCGAACGGCTGGTCAACCAGCCAAGGTCCAAAACCGTAGCGAGGAACAGCACATCAAGAATGTGCGCTCCGCGAGCGCGGTTGAACTCGTTGTCATAAGCCGTCAGTAAATCATGATAGGCAACGTTATCGTTGGCATAGATCGCAAGCCGCAAGCGACGCAGCACAGCCCAATCGCTTTGAAGAGTATATTGATAATAAGCATACCGATTGCTTTCCGGGAAAGACCGAAGCACCGCATCCAACAAAGTTTGCACTTCGGGCGCCGTAAAGACCTCAAGGGCAAGCGGATGCCAAAGCTCAATCGGGCATGCGTAAACCTCATCCAGCAGGCCGAGCGACTTCAACCGATCCAATGCCGGGTTGACGATTTGGGCGGACCAGGGTCGGCCATCGGGAGCGCGAATGCCGGTGGCATTCATCACGGCCAGGAACTCGCCTTTGTTGGTGGCCACGCCGATAAACGCCTTCAATCGAACCACCAATCGATCGGTGGGATGCAGGCTGGCGACTTGCCGGAAGATACGGTCGGGGGCATAATCGGGTGTGAGCGGTGTGGCCATGATCGATCAAGCGGATACATGCAGGGGAACAGCGACGTCGGCCGTCTGAACAGGACAGCTCGTAATAGTGCGTCATGCCTCGGGAAACGCAAGAGCTATTATGTCGGCGCCCCGACCCAGGGCCGAGCTTTCCGGACCGGTCACGGGTTAGCCCGCGAAAACTTCTTCGCACCCGTCAGTGGGCTAAATCCGTGAACACGTCGGTCAGCAGCTTCGCATCGACGAAACGGTCCATCCAGTCGTCGAGTTGGGCGCTATCCGCAGCCTGGACCCGGGCTTCAAGCTCGGGCGAAAGGGTAAAGCGGCGACGGAGTTGACGCAGCAGCATCTCGGCCTTACCTTCGGCCTTGCCGAGCACCATACCCTTTTCGATACCGAGTCGTTCCACACTGGTGACGTAGCGCATTTTCGAGCCCTCCTCGATCGTCGCGATTTCTTGCCACAATTGCCCGGTCAGTTCATCGGGCAAACGCATCATCCAGTCAATCACCGTGAACAGGTCGATCACCCGTTGACGGTCCCAGCCGCGCTCATAGAGCAGGCGCATCAGTTTCAGCTTGACCGCATAGCGCGCAGCCATGTCACCCCTGGTCGCCTTGGTCGCGAGATGGGCCACGGTAACCAGGGCGAACGGGTTTTCTTGCCGCAAAAAATCGTCTTCCCGCCCGGCATAGTCAAGCAACTTAACGGTCGGGAAGGTCAGCGCATGCCGGCACCCCAGCGCGTCGAAGCCGAACGAATCCGGTTTCCAACCCGGAACATCATCGGCCAACACCGCCAAGCTGGCAACCGGCCGGCGGTAGCGGTCGAACAGCCGGTAATTATAGACGAACATTCGCTCGGCGAACTTTGCGTCACGAG
>JBAWVF010000177.1:0-7720 GCA_037147415.1 Rhodospirillaceae bacterium
GGGGGTGACGAAGAAAAGGGCGGGGGTGACGAAGAAAAGGGCGGGGGTGACGAAGGAGAAGGGCAGGCCGGCATACTTCTCTCGTCATTTCCGCATTTTTCCCCGTCATTTCCGCATTTTTCCCCGTCATTTCCGCATTTTTCCCCGTCATTCCCGCGAACGCGGGAATCCAGCACTCGTTCGTCTGGCCCCCCGCTTTCGCGGGGGTGACGAAGGAGAGGGCGGGGGTGACGAAGGAGAGGGCGGGGGTGAAAAAGTGGCGGCGGCTATTTCGGGACTACGCCCGATCTCAACCGTAAAGCCAGCAGCGTAATGTCGTCGAGCTGTTCGGCGCTGCCGGCAAAAGCGTCGATGCCGGCCAGCACGCGATGCACCATCACCTCGGCGCTGCTTTCCGAAAGCGCGTTCAGGCTGGCGGTGACGCCGTCGTCGCCGTAAATGCGCTCCTCGGGATCGACGGCGTCGGTGGCGCCGTCGCTGAACAGCAGGAGCGCGGCTTTCTGCGGCAGCCGGCCGGCAATATCGGTGTAGCTCAGGCCCTCCATCACGCCGAGTGCGGTGCCGCGCGAGCGATCCAGGCCGGTGATCGCTCCGCCTGCCTCCAGCAGGAAAGGCGGGTTGTGCCCGGCATTGGCATAAACATACTCCAGCGTCCGCAGATCGATGATGATCAGAAAGGCGGTGGCGAACATCATGGTCGGGTTTTCGGCGCTCAGCGTGTCGTTGGCCAGCGCCAGCGCATCGGCGGGCGAGCCGCCGCGGCTGACTCGCGAGCGCATCAACCCGCGCGTCTGCGAAATAAAGATGGCGGCCGATACGCCTTTGCCCGAAGCATCGCCGACCATCAGCACCAGTCGGTCATGATCCAGCATGAGAAAATCATAGAAATCACCGCCGACTTCCTTGGCCGGGCGGCACAGCGCGAACAGATCGAAATCATCGCGCTCGGGGAAAGCCGGGAAATTGGCGGGCAGGCTGGACAGTTGCAGGTTTCGCGCAACTTCCAGCTCTTCGCGCAGCCGGTTAAGCTGGGTTCGCTCCGCCAAAGCCTGCCGGACCAACGCGAGATCGCGGGTGCGTTCGGCCAGCAGGGCCGAAAGCGTTTGGTGCTGTTCCCGCACCCGGCCGACCATGTGGCGGAAGGCTCCGGCCAGCAGACCCCGACCGCTGCCGTCACCGCTGCCGCCACCGCTCCCGTTTCGCGGCTGCTCCTCGATCCGGGCTAAGTCGGCCAGCACGGCGGCGCGCGCTTCGGGCTCCAGCATCCGGGCCATGCCGGTCATCTCGCGATGAATCAGCGTCTCGTCGCGGGCGCGGTCGAGCCGCTCCAGGAAACCGACGCGCTCCAGCTCGATGGCGTGGCGGCGGAACACTTCGACCGCCTCGGCAATCTGCCCGATTTCGTCGAGCCGGCGCGGGACATCGACACTGATCATGGTGTCGCCCCGGGCCAGCGCCCGCACCGCGCCGGCCAGATGATCGAGCGGCTCCAGGGCGGCGCGGATCGAGCTATACAGAAAAACCAGCGCCGCGGCCGTCAGTAATGCGGCGGCACCGGCGACGCTCAGCAGCAGCAAAAGCCGTTGCTGCATCGGATAGGTGACGTCGCGGATGGTGACAATCGAGGCGATGGGGTTGCCGCCCGAGCCCTGCACCGGCGATTCCACCAGTTCGAACTGTCGGTCGCGGTGCCGAACCGGGCCGGTGCTGCGCGCCAAGGCGGAGAGCGCCGCCAGATCAAAGCCGGCGGTTCCGGGTGAGGCAACGATGATCCGGCCCTTGGTGTCTTTCAGGAAGCTGTCGGAGGCGGTGGCCTCGGCCATATCGAGCACGGCCGGGCGCAAGCCGTTCGCCAGCGCCAGAAAGCCGCCGCCCGTGAACGGGACCGAGACCACCAGCAGCGGCGCGCCGCCGGAAACGATTTCAACGCCCAGCACGTCCGCTTGTGTCGAAAGTTCGCGCAAGACCGGCACCGCATCGGCCAACGGTTCTTCGGCCATGCGTCCGGCGGAAGAGCCCGCGACCCGGCCCGCGGCCGATACGACGTCGATTCGCAGCACGCCGCGGTCCTGCTCGGCCAAAGCGCGGACAAGCCGGGCGTTGAGGATGTCGGGCGAGCCGGCGGCGGCGGTGATCTCGGCATCGGCCGCGAGCCGGTGTGCCAATTCGATTAAGGGCAATCCGGCCAGTCTGACGCTGGCGTTCCAGAGCCGGCTCTGGTCGGTCCGGTGAATTTGCGTGATCCGTTGATCGTCGGCTCGGATCAGCACCAGAGCCGGCGTGCCGACCAGTCCAATCAGCAGCAGAGTCGCAACCGAGAAGATCAGGATAATGCGGGTTCTGACCGGCATTATACGGTTTCCGCCAAGCGAAGAATATTCATCGGCGGGTAAAGCTCCAGCTCCTTTGCGACCCGCATATTGATCAGTAGGGAAAAACGGCTGAGTGTTTCGACCGGAATGTGGCGCGGGTCGGCACCGTCACGCAGAATCCGCTCGGCTTTGGCGGCGGTAAACTGACCGATCGAGTAATAGTGGCAGACCAAGCCGAACAAGGCATTCGAGCCGCGAATATAGGGCTCGGAGGCACAAAATGCCGGCAGACGCTCGGCCAGCGCGGCCCCGGTCAGCGTGTCCCGGTAGACGATCAGGAAGGATTCGGACGGAATATAAAGCCAGTCCGCACCGGCTTTCTTCAAATTATGGACGGTTTCGGGAATCGCGCTGATGTTCGGCTCGCCGGGGCGGCGGCCGGGCGGCAGCGGCATCGCGATCACGTCGCAGTTGAAGCCGGGCGCGGCCCGCGTCAGCGCCTCGACCGCCAGCACGGAATTCCGTTCGGACGGGTTGAAGGTCACTCCGATCCGCCGCGCCGGGCGGTAACCGGTCAGCGCCTTCAATTGCGCTTCGATCGGTGCGATGAACAGCGTGCCGGTGGCCGCGCGTCCGGTATCCTCGGCCGATTTGATAATGCCGTTGGCCACCGGCTCGACCACCAGATTGAATACCGCGGGAATATCGGTCAGATGACGGGCCGGGTCGGGTGCATTCCATGGTCCCAACGCCTCGATGGTGGCGTTGGTGCCCCACAAATAGACCAGATCGGGACGAAGCTGCTTCGCTTCTGCGACGAAGCCGGCAATCTTGGAGATGTCGCGGTCGGCATCGCGGACGATGAACTCAACCTCCAACCCGTGCGCCGCGAAATAGTCGCAGAATCCGTTAAACGCATCCTCCCGGCCGCGAAACAGAATAATGAAAATGCGATAGCGCCGCTCTGCCGCGCATAAAGCGGACGGAATCAGTGTCGCGGCTCCACCGGCGGCCAGGAAATCGCGCCTATTCATGCTGATCTTTCCGGAAGCGATAGCGTCTATCGAGATAGCGCATTATCCGTTGAACTGACCGTTCGTGTTCGGGCTCCCGATCGATCACGTATGCGGCTTTCCATGACAGGCGGCGCCGATGCTCGTTGACCCGGTTGAGGGTGGCGTTGACGGCGGCAAGATAGGCCCCGGCCTCGCCCGTGCCGCCGTGCAACGGGTTCGTGCTCCAGTCGCCTTCGGCAATTCGGCCGGTCAGGTGCTCAACCGCACGCAGCGGCGCCTTGATCCAGCGCTCGGTCATAAGCAGCAGCAGGGCAATGGTCGCGATCAGCAAAACCGCGAAAAGCGTAAGGATGTCCGACAGGATTCCGGCTGTCAGCGTGTCGGAGCCGCGGTCCCGCACGCCGAGGTTAAGCCAGCCGCGCACCTCGCCTTCGGTCGAAATCGGGACCGCGGTATTGATCAGCTCAAGGCTGCGGGCGACCCCGACCGCGTAGAGCTGCCGGCCGGCGGTGTCGGTCATGATCAGATAGGCGAAAGACGGGTGTGCCGACAGCGCCGGCTCCAGAAATTCGGTCATGCCGACCAGCCGATCGATCGGCACCCCGAGTTCAAGCGCACGGGCGATCTGTTCGGCCAGGGTGGTGCCGACGATCTCCGCCTCACGCGAAAAGCCGGGCCGGGCGACATGATCGAATGTCTCCAGCGCCCGCCACGCCATCAGTCCGTTCGACAGCGCCAGCAGGGCGACGACAAGCAGGACGAGCCGCCCGGTTTTAATCGTTCGGGGTTTCATCGTTTAGCGCTCGGCCCGCCGGAAAAACCGATCCGCTCGATCAGGCGTTCAGCGCGGCTCAACCGGGTCAGCGTGCGGTGGGCCAGTCCGGCAAATCTTTCGGCCGCTTCGATTTCCGTGATTCGGTTAAGCAAATCGGTCTCGTCGTGAAGCGTCTGCCGAATCGGGCGGAGCAACAACGCCAACCCGGCGATGATTCCGACAGCGGTAAGGGCGGTGATCAGCAGCGCCGCCCGCAGCAGTTCAACCGCGATCGCGGTAATTTCGCGCTCGATCCGGGTGTTGTCGAAGCGAAGCAACAGGCCGCCGGCCCTCTGCCCGAACGGGTTGAGCAGCACCGTCGCCACACCGAATCCATCCTTTCGCCGTACGTTCCGCTCGCCTTGTTGATCCGGCGGCAGCAGACTGCCTGGGCGGGCGTGATCGGTATCGTAAAGAATACGACCGTCCTCGCCAAAGATACTGATTCCGATAATGTTGGGGTCGGCTGCTTTGCGCCGTTCGATCAGGGCTTGATTATTATGAAGTAACTTCAAGGGCAGGCCGAGGGTCAGCCCGTTTTCGATCAGTCCCCGCAGATCGGCGGCGACAAACGCATATATGGTGAATTCTCGCTGCTCTAAACTGTCGCGAAATCGGGACGTGCACAGCAAAATGGTTAACATGGACGCAAGAACCAGCATCGCCACAATCGAAATCGCAATGCGCGACGGCAGCGATAGACCCGCGATCATGCCGTGCCTCCGGTTGAAGAGTCCCCCATCTCAAGGATTAACAGCTAGGGGATGGGGCAGGGCGGTGTCAAGCCGTGCCGCATTCTCGCGTATCGCACCGGGTGACAGGAGCCGGGGTTTCGGCTAACCTGACGCTCTGCCGTGGCCGGGTTTTCAAGGGGTGATGCGACGTGTCAAAGCTGTCTCTGTCCAAAGACAAGATTTCCATTCTGTTGCTGGAAGGTATCCACGACAGTGCGGTTGAACTGTTGCGCTCGCGCGGCTATTCCAACATTGAAAGCCTGCCCAAAGCGCTCGACGATGCGGAACTGATCGATAAAATCTCCCGCGCGCATATAGTCGGTATTCGCTCGCGTACGCAATTGACGGAGGCGGTGCTGGGTGCGGCCGGACGGCTGTTCAGCATCGGCTGTTTTTGCATCGGGACCAATCAGGTTGACTTGGGCGCGGCGCGCCGGGCGGGAATTCCGGTGTTCAACGCGCCGCACTCCAATACGCGCTCGGTCGCCGAGATGGTGCTGGCCGAAATCGTCATGCTGTTGCGCGGGTTGCACGAGCGTTCGCTGGCGGTCCATCGCGGGCAGTGGCCGAAAAGCGCCAAAGATTCGTACGAAATGCGCGGCAAGACCCTGGGTCTGGTCGGCTATGGCCATATCGGCAGCCAGCTTTCCGTGCTGGCCGAAGCGATGGGCATGCAGGTGCGGTTCTATGATATCGTGCGCAAGTTGGCGCTGGGCAACGCCCGGCCGTGCCACACGCTCGACGAGTTGCTCCAGGTTTCCGACGTGGTCTCGTTGCATGTGCCCGATACCGCGGCGACTCGCGGGATGATCGGCAAGGCGCAGTTGCGCATGATGAAGCCGCGCTCCTATCTGGTCAATGCATCGCGCGGCACGGTGGTTGATATCGAGGCGCTGGCGCAGGCGTTGCGCTCGAAACATCTGTTGGGTGCCGCCATCGACGTCTTCCCCGAAGAGCCGGCCGGCACCGACGACGAATTCCAAAGCCCGCTGCGTGGGATGGACAATGTCATCCTCACCCCGCATATCGGCGGCAGCACGCTGGAGGCGCAGGCCAATATCGGGTTGGAAGTCGCCGACAAGCTGATCGAGTATTCCGACAACGGCTCGACCATCGGTGCGGTCAATTTCCCGCCGGTGGCACTGCCCGCACGCGAACATGGAGCCGGGACGCGCTTTTTGCATATTCACCGCAATGTTCCGGGCGTGCTGAAACGGATCAACGAGCTGTTCGCCGCGCGTGACACCAATATTTCGGCGCAGTATCTGCAAACCGATCCGGAAGTCGGGTATGTCGTGGTCGATGTCGACGGCGCGATTGATGACGACGCCGTCCGCGAAGACTTGCGCCGCATCGACGGCACCATCCGCGTGCGCTTTTTATACTGAGCTTTTTATACTAAGACGGGCGGGCTCTTTCAGTCGGGCGGGCTGAAAGAGCCGCTTCGTTAGTGGCGTCGCACGAGGCCAATATCCTGGGGTGGCCGCACGCTGCGCTTAGTCCGGTAAATTGCACGCTGCCGGAAGGCACCGTGATGTGGAGGAAACGATGACCGGCCCGCTTGGTTTTCTTCCGCAGTATCCGCAATGGCAGCCAGGATCGTCGGGACAACGTTCGGAGCCGGGCAAACCATCTTCCGATTCTCGAACGGCATCATCGTTCTTCAGCACGACCACTCCCGCACCATCGTCAAGTTTGACCGCATTTTCCGGCGCGAACGGTAGTCAAGCCAGCGACGCGATCAGCCAAGCTAAGGTGCCTCAATCCGGAAATGTTGATCAACCCATACCGTCAGAAACGGCCAGGACACCCGTCGAGAAGGCTGAGCAGGTGAAAAAACTGGTCGTCGCTGAGAAGGCAAAAGCTCAGGCCAAGGCCGTTGCGGCGCCGGTGACGGACGCCAAGCCGGTCGATGCCGCCGCCGAAAACGCCGCCAAGGGTTCCGCTCTATTTACTGCTCTCGGCGGAGCCGACAACAGCCGCGCCAAGGGTTACGATCGAGAGGGTTTGGGCGGTGAATTCGGCCTGTCTTTGCGTCAACCCGAAAATATGTCAAAAATTGAGGCTTGGCTGTATGATTGACGTGAAAGCCATTTTTTTATCCTCTTTATTATAGTTTCAGGCCGAAACGGCTTTGTGATGAAGTCATTGCCACCAACCTGCATTGCAACAATAACATCTTTATGAGCATTATAAACTGTTGAAAATATTATTGGTACATTAGAGAGTTTTGTAAAACCATTTCTGATAATACGACAGGTCTCATAGCCATTAATTCCAGGCGGCATATCAATATCAAGAAATATAATTTCGGGTGTAAGCGTCCTTAAAACTATTAGGCACTCCTCCCCGCTTTTAGCCCCAAAAAATAAATGACCACAGCCGCATACGGTCTGCCGCATCATTTTTAAAACAGCCGGGTGATCATCAACAACTAAAACAGATGCCATTAGCGCAATACTCTTTATGTGTTTGCGTTGCCCGTCTCGTTAAATAGCCATGGTTTGACTTGCTCTGGATACATTGGTCGAGAAATGTGATAACCCTGAGCGAAGTCGCACCCAAGTTGACTTATGACATCCAGTGCCGCCGCAGTTTCAATTCCTTCAGCACAGGCTGTCAAACCTAGGTTATGCGCAAGGTCTATCGCAGATTTTACAATAATCTTCGACTGCTTTGAAACGGCGCAGTCTGCAACTAAAGCACGATCAATTTTGAGTTCTGAAAATGGAAGACGCTGTAATTGAACCAATGACGAATAGCCCGTGCCAAAATCATCAATGGAAAGGCGCATGCCTATCGGCTTGACGCACACACCCACTAGATATAGTATTTTCCAGAAAG
>JBAWVF010000178.1:0-7659 GCA_037147415.1 Rhodospirillaceae bacterium
AATCATTCGTCACGCTTGATCATGGTCTTGAGGATGTTTGACTGTCAACTACGCAGTTCATTGCCTATTTCGTACAATTGTATGCCACCCGCCCTGGCGTGACGGCTCTCAATCAAGATTAACCAGCATGGTTACCACCAGCACGGCGACCAACAATCCGGAGGCGATGGTCAAAGCCAAATCCTGCGACCTCGACACCCGAAATGGCGATGCGGGTTGCAACGGTTGCTCCTTGGCCTGTTGCGACGGGGTCCACAGGAAGGCCAGTTCATCCATGTGCCGGGCGTGCGCCACCATCACGCCGACGTCATGCAAAGGATGAGGTTGTTAACTGGCTCGGTTTCTACAACAGAAAAAGAATGCATTCAACCATAGGGTATATCAGCCCGATGAAGTTTGAAGAAAATTGGCGTCGTCAACGCGAGGCGCTTGTGGCATAATCAAACCAGCTAATAGCGGCGTTGATCAGGGGCAAGGTCTACTGTGATTTGGCCGAGTGCGCGTCAATTTTGTAAAGGAACTGTGCTATGGCGCGTAATGACAAGGGAAAACACTTGGAGAAAACCTGCGATCACATTAATTCTGCAATGGATATGAATTATTCCTTGTCGTCTTTGGAGGACGGTGAACCCTTCTTTATTGCAGTCCTTGATTCACTCCCTTCACAAATTGCAGTACTCAATCATGAGGGGGTGATCGTCGCGGTCAACGACGCTTGGCGCCGCTTCGCATCGGATAATTCGGCCGAGCTAGGCAAGCCAGCCCCGAATACCTGTGTCGGCACTAACTACTTCAGGATTTGTCGGGCTGCCTGCGGAAATGAAGAGCGGGATGCGGTGGCCGCTCATGAAGGCATTCTGGCCGTACTGGATGGTAGCTTGCCGAAATTTAGAATGGAATACCCCTGCGACTCTCCGGTAGAGAAACGCTGGTTTCAGATGGAAGTCGCGCCGCTGGGCCGATCCAAGATAATCGGCGCGGTCATCAGCCATAACGACATCTGCGCCCATAAGGCGTTAGAACAGGCTCTCACGGAGAGCGTGCGAACTTCAGAAGCGGCCGCGAAAGCTTTGGCTGTCAGCGAGCAATTCACCCTAACTATTGCCGATAATCTGCCTGGCATGGTCGCTTATTGGGACACTGATTTGCACTGTCGTTTCTCCAATAAAAACTATGTGCAATGGTTTGGTCGCAGTGCCGAACAAATGGCCGGCATTACTCTTCAGGATTTATTGGGGGAGGCTCTGTTTGCCCTTAACGAGCCGTTCATTCAAGCCGCACTGGGAGGGAAGCAGCAAATCTTCGAACGGACGTTGAAAAAGGCCGATGGGACAATCACCTACACCTTGGTGTATTACACTCCAGACTTCAATTCTCAAGGCACTGTCATCGGATTCTTCGTTTTGGTCAGCGACGTGACACCAATTAAAGAGGCCGAAAAACGCCTTAGAGACACTGAAACGAGGCTGCGCGCTATTCTAGATAACGTCCTGGACGGCATCATTACTATCAACGCCATGGGGACCATTGTTACTATCAATCCTGCCGTGATGCGGCTGTTCGGGTATGACGGCTCGGAGCTGATTGGACAAAACATCAAAATACTGATGCCGGAACCTAATCGTAGCAATCACGACGGGTATTTGGCCGGATATCATTCTAAGAAAGGAAGCCGGGCCATCGGTATGGGCCGCCAATTGGAGGGCCTCACCAAGGATGGTCGGGTTTTCCCCATTGAACTGGCGGTTACAGAGGTTGATCTGAACGGGGAACGGCTTTTCGTCGGGGTGATCCGTGACATCACGGAGCGCAAGAATAACGAATCGATTCAGGCTCGGTTCAGCGCCATAATCGAATCGTCTACCGATGCCATCATGAGCAAGACCCTGGATGGGATTGTCACGAGTTGGAACCCTGCCGCCGAAAGATTGTTTGGCTACACTGCGAGCGAAATGATCGGCACACCGATGTTGCGGCTATTCCCACCGGAGCGAGAAGGCGAAGAGCCGGAAATCCTTGCAAAAATCCGGCAAGGTGAGAGTATCGAGCATTTTGGAACAATTCGCAAAAAAAAGAATGGGGATATATTCCCCATTTCCGTCACAATTTCTCCAATCAGAGACAAGACAGGAATCATCATCGGCGCAGCGAAAATTGCTCGTGACATCACCGAGCGGAAGAAATTTGAGGAAGCACTGGCAGAGAGCGAGCGCAAAACACGACGTATCCTGGAGACCTCAAACGATGGATTCTGGATGATCTTCGGCGATACGCGAACCACGGAGGTCAATCCAGCTCTTTGCAGAATATTAGGGCGTGATCGCGAAGACATTCTGAACCATCCGATACTCGATTTCGTTGACGACCGCAACCAGGCCATTTTTCTCAAACAGATCGAGGAAAGGAAAAAGGGGCTAAACAGCACTTACGAAATCGAACTACAACGTGCTGACGGCACGGCCGTTTCCTGCCTGTTCAGTGCGTCGCCAATGCACGATGACGCCGGCAACCAAGTCGGCTCGTTCGCCATGGTTACGGACATCACCGAGCGCAAACAGGCCGAAGAGGCGATGCTTCGTGCGAAAGAAGCCGCCGAGGCGGCATCGAAGGCCAAGGCCGACTTCCTCGCCAATATGAGCCACGAAATCCGCACGCCGATGAACGCGATCATCGGTATGACCCATCTGGCCCAGCGCACCGATCCGACGGCAAAATTGAGGAACTACCTGACCAAGATAGACAACGCCGCCCTGTCGCTGCTTGGGATCATCAACGACATTTTGGACTTCTCCAAGATTGAGGCCGGAAAACTTGAACTGGAAAGCATATCCTTTTCTCTGGATCATGTCCTGACTAACCTTGCCGACATTGTCGGCCACAAGGCTGAGGAAAAGGGGCTTGAGATTGTGTACGCGGTCGAATCGACAGTGCCGCGCTATTTGATTGGAGATCCGCTTAGGCTCGGTCAAATTCTTGTTAATCTGGTCAATAACGCAATCAAGTTTACTGATCGTGGAGAGGTGATTATCAAGATTGTAACCAAGAAAGATGCGAACCTCCTTTTCTCGGTTCAGGATACCGGGATCGGCATGTCCCATGAACAAGTTGGTAATCTGTTCAAATCATTTAATCAGGCTGACACTTCCGTCACCCGTAAATATGGTGGTACTGGCTTAGGCTTGGTTATCAGCAAGCAGCTTTGCGAATTGATGGGCGGCACAATCTGTGTTGAGAGTGAACTTGGCAAGGGTAGCACCTTTTATTTCACCGCTTGCTTCGGTGTAGCGACTGAAGCGCCGGTAATCGCTGCGCGGGCACGACCTGACGATCTCAAAAACAAGCGGGTTTTGGTTGTCGACGATAGCAGGAACGCACGGGATGTCCTGGTCGCCATGCTCAATGCCAATGGGCTGGTATCGCAAGCCGTCCCATCGGGTGGGGCGGCCCTGTCCGCGTTGGCAACAGCCTCGCGGACCGAAGAGCCGTTTGATCTGGTGCTGGTGGACTGGCGGATGCCGGGCATTGATGGCCTGGAAGCCTCCCGCCGCATCAAAGCTGACACCACCCTCGCCCGCACACCTGCGGTTTTGATGGTTTCGGCCTTTGGCCGCGAAGAGATGATGAATGCGGCCGACAGTTCCGCTCTCGATGGTTTTTTGATCAAACCGGTCAATGAGGCGCACCTGATCGACACCATTGCCCGGATATTTGCCGGAGACGCCGTCTCCACAATGCCGGGTCAACCACAAACTCCTGCAAAAATCCGGGCTGAACTCGTCGGAAAGCGGGTGTTACTTGTCGAAGACCACGAGATCAACCGTGAACTCGCGACTGAATTGCTGACTGACCTTGGCATAGTTGTAACCATCGCGGAGACTGGCCGTGAAGGTGTTGATCGCGTTATGACCGAACCCTACGATTTAGTTTTGATGGACATCCAGATGCCGGTACTGGACGGCCTGACGGCAACGAAACTGATCCGTTCCGATGGTCGTTTCCGTGACCTCCCAATTATCGCCATGACCGCTCACGCCATGAGCGGAGACCGGGAGAAAAGCCTCGCAGCCGGGATGAACGATCACATCACTAAGCCGATCAATCCCGACAAGCTTACCGAGGCCTTTGTCCGTTGGATGCCTGATCAGCGAGCTGTACTCGCCACACCACCTGAACCAACTAAAGTGCCTATACCGCCCGCTGAGCCCGTTCAGGTTGCATCGCTTCCCGATCACCTGTCGCCCTTCGACCTTCAGGCCGCGCTGGCGCGGGCTAACGGCAAACCCAAACTGCTTCGAAAAATGCTTCTCGGTTTTGCTAACAAGTACGTCAACACCGGAGCAGACTTGTGGAAGCATCTGGCAGAGGGACGGATTGAAGAGGCGGAGCGACTGGCCCACTCGCTGAAGGGCATTGCTGCCACGCTCGAAGCAAGAGACCTAGCCGTTGCAGCGGGTGCTCTTGAGCAAGCCTTCCGAGCCGGACACACGGAAAACCTCGCACCGCTTATTGAAGCCGTTGAGAGGGAACTTGGGCCTGCGGTCACGGCCGCAACTTCCTTGGACCAGCCACAATCTGCACAAACGGCACCGCCGCCAAAGCCAGCCACTGTGAAAACGACAGGTTTGACTTCACGGTCCTGCGTTTTGGTGGTTGATGACGAGCCGGAGAATATCGAGCTACTCACCGAAGTTTGTGGGGAACATTACGAAATTCTGACGGCGGCCGAAGGCTTGGCTGCCCTGGATATCGCCACCAACGCCAAACCTGACGCGATTCTGCTTGATGTCATGATGCCCGGCATCGACGGCTATGAGGTCTGCCGACGGCTCAAGGCGGAGCCACTGACTGCCAGCATCCCGGTTATCTTCATCACCGGTCTTGGCGATGTAGCGGCCGAGACGCGGGGCCTGGAACTGGGAGCCGCCGATTATGTGACTAAACCCATTAGTCCGGCGGCGGTCAAGGCGAGGGTTAACAATCAAATATCGTTAAAGCGGGCTCAAGATCAGTTGACCCGGCTCGCGACTACCGATGGTCTGACGGGTCTGGCTAACCGACGCCGCTTTGACGAGATGATGGCGCATGAATATGCCAGACATGCCCGAACGGGTGGGGAGCTATCGGTGATCCTGCTCGATGTCGATCACTTCAAGCTGTTCAACGACACCTATGGCCACGTCAGCGGTGATGATTGTCTGCGGCAGGTGGCGCGAGCGATCGGCGCCGTGGTGACGCGGGTGACGGATTTGGCCGCACGCTACGGCGGCGAGGAATTTGTCTGCCTGTTGCCGATGACTGACCAGCAGGGAGCGGTCACGGTGGCTGAAAAAATCCGTGAAAGCATCATCGCACTCGGTGTACCCCACAGCCGCTCAAGCGCAGCGAACCATGTGACGGTTAGCCTTGGCGTCATCACCACCCGATGCGTTCCCGGCCGTTCGGTGATGAACATTCTCGCGCTTGCGGACGAGCAGCTTTATGCTGCCAAGGCTGGCGGGAGAAATCAAGTCTGTGCGGCCCGGGCCGCGTGAAGGGGAGCAGAACTCGATGGCCGACATTCTCGTGGTGGATGACGACGAGCTAATGATTGAACTGATTTCCGACCCTCTCCTTGACGAAGGCCACAAGGTGAGAACCGCTCTCGGTGGTCAGGAGGCTCTCGACGAAATTGAGCGCGAGCGTCCGGACATTGTCATTTTGGATATGAACATGCCAGTAATTGATGGCTATACGGTGGCGCGGAGGCTGCGTGCTGAGCCTGTGACGTTATCTCTGCCGATCGTCGCCGTGACCGGCCATGACACCATGGCGGACCGTGATGCCGCAATCCAGGCAGGGTGCGATGCATTTATTACCAAACCGGTGGATTCGGACCGGTTGGTTGATCGAGTAAACACTCTGATTTCGAGGCAATGATTTCAACTCATCGATAATAAAGAAATCGGCCGCTCATGCAGTCTGCCAACGTCATAACCTCGATATCGGTCCTTATCATCGAAGACGATGAACTGCTGGCAGAATTCGTTCAGGATATGCTTGAGGATGAAGGCTTTATTGTTCACGTCGCGCTGGATGGCGCGGCGGGGATCGATGCGGCCGTTCTGCGCCGGCCCACGGTCATTCTCCTCGACGTTTCCATGCCCAAGCTAAACGGGTTTCAGGTTCTCGAATGGCTGAAGACCGACCTCCGGACAAGGCACATCCCGGTCATCATGCTGACGTCGCACAGCCAACTGCGGGAAATCGAAGGCGCCATCGCCGCCGGAGCCAAGGGCTATCTGGTCAAGCCCGTCAGTGGGGATGCGCTCATAAAAAGAATTATGACGGTTCTCAAACTGGTGAAAACTTGACCACTTTAATCTATAGCTCGCACTTTGTCGCACCCGGTG
This sequence comes from Rhodospirillaceae bacterium, assembly GCA_037147415.1. Classification (GTDB taxonomy): domain Bacteria; phylum Pseudomonadota; class Alphaproteobacteria; order Azospirillales; family Azospirillaceae; genus BOG-933. Next base: position 6,390 of record JBAWVF010000178.1, read on the forward strand.
GCGCCACTTGTGATGTAAACTTTGTGTTCTGCTGCTTTCCTATTGAATGATGTGCTCATTGACCTTCTGGATTGATATTCGGAAGCGAGAGGTATCGGGGGTTGTGGGATGACGCTTTCCAAGAGTGCGTGGGCCCTGGCCCTGCTGGTTCTGGCCGGGCTCGGCGGGGTTCTGTGGTGGGTGAACGCCGGTCCGCGCGCCGTTGCTCCCCAGTCCACCCGGGAGGTAGACAGCACCATTCACTTGCGATTGGGCCACAATTTCCAGGTCAACAGCGCGCTTCACGTGGCGGCTGAAAAATTCGCCGAGACCGTTCGGAATGAGACCAACGGCCGAGTCGAGGTCACGGTTTATCCTGAACAGAAACTCGGCACTGACGACCAGATGATCGAGATGACCCGCGACGGCACGCTCGACATGATGCTGGTGCCGACCGCCAAGCTCAGCGCGTCCGTGCCGGCGATGCAATTCGCCGATCTGCCGTTTTTCTTCCGCGACCGCGACGAGGCTTATCGGATGCTCGACGGCGAGCCGGGGCGAATGGTGCTGGAGAGACTCAACACCATCGATCTGATCGGGGCCGCCTTCTGGGAGAATGGCTTCAAGCAGTTTTCCGCCAACCGGCCGATCGTCGATCCGGACGACCTCAAAGGTCTCAAGATGCGGGTGATGAAGAGCCGCATCATCATGGACCAGTTTCAGGCGTTTGGTTCGCAACCAGTTGCCATCGACTTCTATTCGACCTTCCAGGCACTCAAGGATGGCGTGGTCGATGGTCAGGAAAACCCGCTGTCCGCCTTTGTGACCATGGGGTTTTACAAGGCGCAAAAGCACCTCACCCTCAGCAACCACGGCTATCTCGGCTACGCCTTCGTTCTTAGCCGCAAGGTTTACCAGTCACTGCCCAACGACACCGCCGCACTTCTGGTCGACATCGCCCGCCGGCTCACCCCCTTCGAGCGCGAGGAGACCCGCAGGCGGGAGGCGGTATTTCTCGATACCGTCCGTGCGGCCGGCGTCACGGTCCATGAGTTGACGGAGCCGCAGCGCAGCCGCTTCGCCACGTTGACCGCGCACATCCCGCACCAGTTCGAGGTCGCGATCGGGGCCGACATCATATCGAAAGCCGAGGAACTGATGCGCGAGCAACGGCTTGGCGATGCCTCCGATCCAGATATTCTGATCGGTCTTGATGCAGACCTTTCGGCGGGAGCATAGAGCTGGTCGGGTTTGTTTAGACAGTTTTTTGCTCTGGATAAGTGGAATCCCT
>JBAWVF010000179.1:0-7616 GCA_037147415.1 Rhodospirillaceae bacterium
CCGGGGTTGCCCACGAGATCAATACCCCGGTCGGCATTGCGTTCAGTTGCGCAAGTCATCGGGCCAGTCAAACCCGTCAATTGACCGGCGCTCTCAACGAGGGGGCTTTAAAAAAATCGGAGTTGCAGGCTTATGGCGAGGTCGCGCTTGAATCGACCCGGTTGATGGCGTCAAATCTCAGCCGGGCAGCCGAGTTAATTCGCAGCTTTAAGCATGTTGCCGTTGACCAAACCAGTGCCGAATTTCGCAATTTTGATCTTGCCACCTATCTTAATGAAGTTATTACCAGCCTGGGTCCGCATCTACGTACGACCCCGCACCGGGTTATTCTCGATTGTCCGGCCGATATTACTCTGGACAGTTACCCCGGCGCTTTGTCTCAGGTGCTGACCAATCTGGTCATGAACGCTTTGATCCATGCCTTCGACAATATTCCGGTGGGAACCATTACCATTAAAGCGATTGCACCGCCAAATGCGGCGTTAGTCGAAATTAGTTTTAGTGATGATGGTAACGGTATCCCGGCCGCACTGCTTGATAAAATATTCGAGCCCTTTTTTACGACGAAACGCGGTGCCGGCGGCAGCGGACTCGGTCTCCATATTGTCTTTAATCTGGTTATGCAAACACTTGGCGGTCGAATTACGGTCGAAAGTACTCAAGGTCAGGGTACAACTTTCTACCTTAACCTGCCGCGCCGGGCATTGCGTCGCGTCGAAAACCGTTCTCCCGATACCGCTGTCTCTGCCGAGGTAACATTATGACTTCCGTCACCGGAAATGACGAAGAAATTGTCTTCGCCAATGAAACCGAGTTGCCTCGCCCCGGTGAAAAGCCTTGGCTGATTCTGGTGGTCGATGACGAGCCCGATGTCCACGCCATGACGGCTTTGATTTTGAGCGACGTCCGTTATCGCGACCGGCCGCTTCGGCTATTCAGTGCCTACTCCGCGGCAAAGGCGAAAGAAATACTTGAGCATCACCCCGAGATTGCGGTTGCCGTGATTGATGTGGTGATGGAGGCCGACCATTCCGGCCTGGATCTTGTCCGTGATATCCGTCATGAATTGCGTAATACCGATATTCGCTTAATTTTGCGTACCGGCCAACCCGGCCGCGCGCCACAACGGCAAGTCGTCCTGGATTATGATATTAATGATTATCGGGCTAAGGCCGAGCTTTCTGCCGATGATTTGTTTATTTCTATCGTCTCTGCACTTCGTTCCTATGAACACATTGTTTCTATTGAGTCACAAGTTACCGAACGGACCCGAGAATTATTGCAAAGTCGAGAGCGCCTGCGGGCTATTCTGGAAAGCAGCCCGGTCGGGGTTTGCGCGGTCGGCCGGGACGGTCACTTGACCTTCGCTAATCTTCGCTTTGCTGAATTGTTCGGAGTCGAACAGGATAAATTGATCGGCGTTGCCATGCTCAGTCTGTTGGCGGACCCGATCGAGCGCGCCCGCTATCTTGATGCGATTATTACCGGCCTGCCAATCCGGGACTCCGAAATTCGTCTGATTCGAGCGGACGGCACCGTCTTTTGGGCTCTGCTTTCGGGTGATCCCCGTACTTTCGAGGGCAGTCCGGGCCATCTTGGCTGGATTAACGACATTTCACGCCAAAAACATACCGAAGCCGATCTAAACGCCGCTAAAGATCAGGCTGAACTGGCCACCCGGGCTAAATCCGCTTTTCTGGCCACGATGAGTCATGAAATCCGCACCCCGATGAACGGCGTGCTCGGCATGTTGGAGTTACTGGAGCGCACCCGCCTCGATTCGGAACAGTCCGACACCGTAAGTACGATTCGCGAGTCGGCAACGACTCTATTACGGATTATCGACGATATCCTTGATTTCTCGAAGATCGAGGCCGAGAAGTTAATTCTGGAGGAGTTGCCGGTTTCCCTGGGTGCTATCGTCGAAGGCGTTGCCGAAACGCTGGCGCCGAGCGCTTGGCGCAAGGATTTGGAGCTGCTGACCTTCGTTGATCCGGCCCTTCCGCCGGCTCTGGTCGGTGATCCGCTCCGGCTGCGACAGATTCTGTTTAATCTGGGTGGCAATGCGATCAAATTCACCGAATATGGCCGGGTCATTCTGCGCGTCGATCTGGAGAGTCTCGAGGACGGTCGCGCGCGCGTGATCATGGCGGTGACCGACACCGGCATCGGCATTCCACTCGATGCCCAGGCGACCTTGTTCCACCCTTACGCCCAGGCTGAACAGTCCACGGCGCGACGCTTCGGCGGTACCGGTCTCGGCCTGTCGATCAGCCGACGGTTGGCTGAAATGATGGGTGGTGACATTACCGTTTCCAGCGAGCCCGGAGCCGGCGCAACCTTTGCTTTCGCGGTTACTCTTGCCATTGCCGATAAACCGGATGCGACGGCGCACCCTCAGCCCTCCCTGGCCGGTCTTAGCATTTGTTTGGCGATTTCCGACGAGCTTGCTCGCGGATTTCTGTCAAGTTACCTGCGCGCCGCGGGAGCGCAAGTCGTGCCTTGCCCGGATGGCACAGCCTTGCTGAATTCCGCTCACTGCATGCTTGCCGCCGGGCGTCCTTTCGATGTGGCCGTGCTTGACGGCCGGCTTTACCAGAATTCCGTGGTGGCGGTGCGCGAGGCGCTTGCTCTCGGTGCGGCCGGATTCCCGATTCCCTCCGTCCTGATCGCGCAACGGGTCGGTGAAGGAAAAATCAGAAGAACCCGGGCCAGCGACGGTGCTCTGACGGTGATACGGCCGGTGCGGCGCGCGACGTTGTTGCGTGCCGTTGCGATCGCGTCCGGACGATTGACACCGGAAACCGGTGATAACCATGGGCGGCGCGCGTCCGACTATACGCACCATAATTCCGGTCCGGGCGACGAGCGGGCACCGGTGGTTCACCTGATTCCTCGGGCCGCCGCTGAAACGACTTCGAGTGCTGATCGTCCGCTGGTGTTGGTGGCCGAGGACAATGCCATCAACCGCCGGGTCATCGGCATGCAACTGAGCACGCTTAAGCTCTCGGCCGATATGGCCGAAAACGGGGTTCAGGCGCTGGCCGCCCTGCAAAATAAATCCTATGCGATGCTGCTGACCGACTGCCACATGCCGGAGATGGACGGTTTCGAGTTGACCCGGCGGGTGCGAGAGCAGGAAAAGGCGGAAGGACGGCCGCGCCTGCCCATCATCGCCATTACCGCCAACGCTTTTGAAGGTGAAGCCGAGCGGTTCCGTACTGCCGGCATGGATGATTACCTGTGCAAGCCGCTGCAACTTGCGCGACTGAGTGCGGCGCTTCAACGCTGGCTGCCGGCCGCCGAGCCAACCCCGCCCGTGAAACCCGTGCCGGCGGCCGCTCCGGCCCGTCTTCCGGCGCCACCTGTTGCGGCTTCGGCTTCCTTACCGATCGATCCCCGCTCGATGGCGGAACTGTGCGGCGATGATCCGGCCATGATCAAGGAAATGTTGAGCGATTTCGTTACCGTCAGCCGTCGGGTCTGTGAAGAATTGGCGACGGCTCACCAAAACCGGGCGCCTGCGGCGATCCGAGCCTGTGCTCACAATCTTAAAGGCTCATCCCGAACCGCCGGAGCCCGTGATCTTGCCGAGATCAGTCGACAGCTGGAGAGCACGGCAGAAACCGCCGGACGGGACGAACTGGACCGCTTGGTTGAAAGTGTTCAACGGGAGATGGACCGGATTGCCCATCATGTTGAGACATTATAATTTCGAATTTGAATGCGGTGGTGCGATATGAAGAATTTTATTTTTGGAGTTTTTGTTACTACCCTGATCGGCGGCTATCTCATGCATGTTTCATTTCGTTATCATACCTTTGATATATGCACGGCGCTTGAACACGGCTTGACCGAGGCAGTCACCGAGTCGCTGATCGATGATCGGCTGCCTCAAACGGCAATCGATATGGTGATCCGACCTGTGGCCGAACCCTTGGTTAACCTGAGAATCCGCTCATATATCAGCGACCGCTCCTTGTTCGGCTGTGCCGGCGAGTTGATACGGCTGGAGTTGGATCCCGACAACAGGGTCGCTGAATTACGCTCCTTTACTCTGCACTTTTAAGTCTTCTCCATCGGCTTTGAAAGTCCGCCCCCATGTCCGAACTGTTATCCGTCCGTGATCTTTCCGTCAGTTTCCGGGTTTCGGGAAGTGATGTGCCGGCGGTGCGTCGAATCTCATTTAAGCTGGAACCGGGTGAGACGTTGGCGTTGGTTGGCGAGTCGGGCTCGGGAAAATCGGTAACCGCATTATCGATTCTTCAATTGCTGCCCTACCCGCAAGCCCGTCATCCGGGCGGCAGCATTCGATTCCGGGATACCGAGTTGCTCGGTGCTCCCGAACCGGTGTTGCGGGACGTGCGCGGCAACCGGATCGCCATGGTGTTTCAGGAGCCGATGACCTCGCTGAACCCGCTCCACACGATTGAAAAGCAGATTACCGAAACGCTCTATGTTCACAAAAAGCTGGGCCGGGTTGATGCCCGGGCGCGCACGTTGGAATTGCTGCATCTGGTCGGTCTGGCCGAGGCCGAACAGCGGCTGGGCGCTTTTCCGCACGAGCTTTCCGGCGGCCAGCGTCAGCGCGTGATGATCGCCATGGCATTGGCCAATGAGCCGGATATTCTGATTGCCGACGAGCCGACTACCGCGCTCGACGTTACGATTCAGGCGCAAATTCTGGCCTTGCTCAAGAGCTTGCAACAGCGTTTCGGGATGGCGTTGCTGCTGATTACCCATGATTTGGGAATCGTGCGCCGGATGGCCGACCGGGTGTGCGTCATGCAAGCCGGCAAGATTGTCGAGGCGGCTCCGGTCGCCAATATCTTCGACACGCCAAGCCATCCCTATACAAAGCGCTTGCTTGCCGCCGAGCCGAAGGGCCGGCCGTCACCTCCGCCCGCCGATGCGCCGGAGGTTCTGGCGGCCGATAACATCAAGGTCCATTTTCCGATCCGAAAAGGGGTGTTTCGGCGCGCCGTTGCACATATTCGGGCCGTCGACGGCATCGACATACGGGTGAAAGCCGGACATACGGTCGGCGTGGTCGGCGAGTCCGGATCGGGCAAAACCACATTGGGTCTCGCCCTGCTTCGCCTGACCGCCAGCACCGGCGCCATACGTTTTGAAGGCACCGACATACAGGGCTGGTCGAACGATAAATTGCGCCCGCTGCGTCGGCGTATGCAGGTTGTTTTTCAAGATCCGTTCGGCAGTCTCAGTCCACGTTTGTCAATCGGAGAGATTATCGCCGAGGGGTTGGTGATCCATGGCATCGGCACGCCGGCCGAGCGCGAGACCTTGATTGCCAAGGCGCTGGAAGAAGTCGGGCTCGACCCGGCGACCCGGCATCGTTACCCTCATGAGTTTTCAGGCGGGCAACGCCAGCGCATTGCCATTGCCCGCGCCATCGTGCTGAAACCGCATTTTATCGTGCTCGATGAACCGACATCCGCGCTCGATATGTCGGTACAGGCGCAGATCGTTGATTTATTGCGCGATCTTCAGGCACGCCATGGCTTGGCCTATTTGTTTATAAGTCATGATTTAAGAGTTGTTCGTGCCCTATCAAATGAAGTGATCGTGATGAAAGACGGTAAAGTGGTTGAGCAAGGGCAGACAGAGGATATTTTTGCAGCACCGAAAGAACCGTATACTCGCGCATTGCTTGCAGCCGCTTTCAATCTTGAGGCATTGGACTGTGACAGCGTTCGAATGTAATAAAGATTGCAGTCATAATATATTCGCGTTGGCGCTGTAAGATTGCGTGACCGGGGGCTCTATTTCATGTAATGATCCGCGCATCAGGATGATGGAACGTCAGGAAGACCGCCCCGATAATGTCAGACGAACCGACCGAGTTTCTGGTATTCGAAGATTATCCCGTTAGCGGAACCGTCCCGGATGTCGGCTCGGTGCTGCCGCCGTGGCGGGTGTTGATTATCGACGATGATGTCGGCGTTCACACCATGACCCGGCTTGCTCTTGATCGACTGAAATTTCGTGACCGGGGGCTTCAGTTATTATCCGCCTATTCGGGTGCTGAGGCGCTGGAGATATTACGGCGGGAGTCGGATATCGCGCTCGCCTTTGTTGATGTGGTGATGGAAACCGACGATGCCGGACTTGAGCTGATCCGTGTCATTCGTGAAGAAATCGATAATCAAACCATTCGGTTGATCTTGCGTACAGGCCAGCCGGGGCAGGCTCCGGAGCCGCATGTAGTCGTTAATTATGATATTAATGACTATAAATCGAAGATCGAGCTTACACACAGACAGCTTTTTAGTTGTACGATTTCCGCGCTCCGGGCTTATGAACATCTGGTCGCCTTAGAAGCCGGGCGTCGGGATTTGCGCCGAATCATCGAAGTCACGTCCGAACTCTTCCAATTGCGAACACTGCCGGCTTTTTCCGCCGGAGTTTTGGCCGAATTGGCAAGAATGACCGGGGCCAAGGGTGGCCGTTTGATCTGTATTCGGACGACTCCGGCGTCGACCTCTCTCGATGCAACCGATGTTTTGGTTTTGGCCACGGATTCGTGTCGCGTGGCGGTTACCCCAGGGCTGAGGCTGTCGACACTGGGGGATGGTATTATAGCGCCCCGTATCTTGGAGTCTCTGCGCATCGGCCAGTCAGTCTATGACGACAAAGCGATAACTCTGTATTTAAGAACGCCCGATCGTCGGGAACTGGTGGTTTATCTTGACGGTGTTGCTTCATTGACAAGGGAAGCTAAATTATTAATTGAGGTATTTCTTAACAAAGTTGCAGTAGGAATTGACACGGTTTACTTGTGGAACAATCTCCGCAGCGCCCATCAGGCTACTGTTATTGCATTGGTTGATGTTGCTGAAGGACGTGACACGGATACGGGAAATCACGTCTTGCGCATTGCATTGCTGTGCGAGCGCATTGCTCGGTGTTTAAGTGCGCGCGGCTATTATCGAGATCAGATCGACGAAGTATTTCTTGAGCGGATCGGCACGGCCAGCATGCTCCATGACGTTGGTAAAGTCGCGATTCCCGACCGTATTTTGCTCAAGCCCGGTTCGTTAGATGTGGATGAACGCACAGTCATGGAAACGCATGCTGTTGCCGGCAGTCAAATGTTGACCAAGGCCGCGGCCATGGTGGATGGCGATAGTTACTTGCATCTCGGCCAGAAGATCGCGCTCGGACACCATGAATGGTACGACGGCTCCGGCTATCCGGAAGGTCTGAGCGGACAGGATATTCCACTGGCAGCCCGCATTGTTGCGGTTGCCGATGTTTTCGACGCTCTTTGTCATCAACGCCCGTACAAAGAACCTTGGCCGCTGCATGCGGCTCTTGCTCATGTTCGTCAGCAATCGGGCTCTCATTTCGATCCCCTGGTGGTCGATGCCCTGATAGAGGCGATTGAAGCCGACAGGAAGTAACGAAGCGGTACTGTGGCCGTGGCGGGCCCTTTCGTTTTGTGCGATAAATTGTCTTCTTGTTTCCCGCCAACGCAGCCAGTGGACATGACGATGGCCCAAGCCGCCGCTACTCTCTTCCCGCTCGGAGAAGACACGACACCCTATCGAAAACTTACCGACCGGTTCGTATCGGTAGACAGCTTTGCCGGGCAG
>JBAWVF010000180.1:0-7612 GCA_037147415.1 Rhodospirillaceae bacterium
CTGGAAGCACACAACATCTAGTGGGTGTGTGCGTTAACCCGATAGGCATGCGTCAATGCACCGTTGTCGCTACGGCAGCCGAGCAGGCATCGGCTAATGTTCAAACAGTTGCGGCGGCTACCGAAGAACTGACCAGCTCAATTCACGAGATTTCTCGGCAAGTATCGGAATCAACTCAAATCGGCTCCGTTGCTGTTGATCAGGCAAATGCCGCAAATGCAACCGTGTGCGGGTTGACGGCAGCGGCACAAAAGATCGGTGAGGTTGTTCAACTTATTAACAGTATTGCCAGTCAGACCAACTTGCTTGCTTTGAACGCCACCATAGAAGCTGCCAGAGCCGGGGAAGCCGGGAAAGGCTTTGCGGTTGTCGCGAGTGAGGTTAAAAACCTTGCAAATCAAACCGCAAAGGCAACGGACGACATTCAAGTACAAGTTGCTGAAATGCAGGGTGTAACGGTAACGACTGTTGAGGCTATTAAAAAAATTACCGGAACAATTCTGCGTATGAGCCAAATTTCCACAACGATTGCATCGGCAGTGGAACAGCAGGGCGCTGCTACCCAGGAAATTGCACGTAATGTGAGTGAGGCGTCAAAAGGAACTCAGGAAGTTTCCTCTAATATTGCATGCGTATCCCGCGCGGTTAACGAGACGGGAAGTGGCGCAAACGAGACGCTTTCCGCAGCAAATGATCTTGGTACGCAGTCACTCAATCTGTCGCGCGAAGTCGAGCGGTTTATTTCCAGTATAAGAATTTGATAAATGATATACCGGATCAGGCCGTTTGGCTCGACACTGCGACCGGTTACGGAAACAATCGTTCTTCGGTCCAACCGGCGCTTAAGCCCGGTTCGCCCGCGGCATGATAGACCAAACGTTCGTGCAGGCGGAACGGGCGGTCGCGCCAGAACTCGATGGTGCGGGGTAGGACGCGAAACCCGGACCAGTGCGGCGGGCGCGGCACCGTGCCGACACCGAATTTCAGGGCGTACTCCGCCACCCGCTTTTCCAGCTCCCAATGTCCCGCCATCGGCCGCGATTGTGCCGAGGCCCAGGCGCCGATCTGGCTGCCGCGTGGGCGGGACTGGAAATAGTCGTCGGCCTCCCGGTCGCTGACCGGCTCGACCGGTCCGTCGACTCGAATCTGGCGTCGCAGCGACTTCCAGTGAAAACAAAGCGAGGCTTGATGAGTCGCCGTAATATCCCGAGCTTTACGGCTTTCTAAATTGGTATAAAAGACAAAGCCGCGGGCATCGACGCCTTTCAGCAAAACCATGCGGACCGACGGCACCCCGTCGGCATCGACGGTGGCAAGCGACATGGCGTTCGGGTCGTTCGGCTCGCTTTTTTCCGCCTCTGCGAACCAGCGGTGGAACAATTCGATAGGGTTCGTGTTATTAGAGTCGGTCATGGGTGAAGCCGATCACGGTTTCGGAGCCAATTCACAGTGACAGTATGATACTCTATATCTTATCACAGTCCGATGGCCGGTTTACACCGGCGTTCCAACCTCCTGCTTGAGGCAAGAAACTGATGTCAGTGAAAAGATTCGGCCCCGCTCCCGCCATGATGCTTGTGCTGGCGCTTGCTGTCAGTGCCTGTGAGACCGGCGGGACCAAACAAACTATCGGCACGCTCGGGGGCGCTGCCGCCGGCGGGTTGCTCGGGTCGCAGTTCGGTCATGGGGCCGGCGGGTTGGCAATGACCGCGGCGGGGACGCTGTTGGGTGCTCTGGTCGGTAGCGAGGTCGGGCGTTCGCTCGACACGACCGATAAAATGCAGGTTCAGCGCGCGCAACAACAGGCCTATATGGCGCCGGTCGGAGAGGCGATCAATTGGAACAATCCGCAAAGCGGCAATAGCGGGACCATTACCACGTTGCGCGACGGGCGGACTCCGAACGGCAGTTATTGTCGCGAGTTTCAACAGTCGATCGTAGTCGGCGGTCGTAGCGAGCGCGCCATGGGCACCGCCTGCCAGCAGCCCGATGGAACCTGGAAGATCGTTCAGTAAAGGGAAACCGTTCACAGTGGCCACGATTCGCGATCCTTATCATGTCCTCGGAGTCGGGAGGACCGCGACCGCCGATGAGTTGAAGGCGGCGTACCGTAAGCTTGCCAAGCAATATCACCCGGACCTCAATCCGGGGCGGAGCGATATCGAGCAGCGCTTCAAGGAGATATCGGCGGCCTATGGTTTGCTGTCGGATCCGGTCAAGCGGCAACGTTTCGACCAGGGTGCAATCGACGCCAATGGCTCGGAGCGGCCGGACTTCGCGTTCAATCGGGCCTATGCCGGTCGTGGCGGAAGGCGGTCGGGAGCGGGGGGCGATCCGTTCGCCGGCTTTAATGCCGACGACCTGTTTGCCGACTTGTTCGGCGGCGGGGGCGGGCGGCGCGAGGCCAAGGCGCGCGGCAGCGATATCGAATATTCGGTGACGGTGTCGTTCGTCGAAGCCGCTTTGGGCGCCAAGCGGCGGATCAGCCTGTCCAACGGTAAAAGCATCGATATCACCATTCCGCCCGGCACCGAAAGCGAGCAAAAGCTGCGGCTTAAAGGGCAGGGCATGGCGGGGGCCGGCGGCGGGGCCGCGGGCGATGCGATTGTCGAGGTTCATGTCGAGCCGCATCCCTTCTTCACCAGGGATGGCCACGATATTCATGTCGATGTGCCGATGACTTTGCCCGAGGCGCTGCTAGGGGCCACCATCAAGGTTCCGACGCTCGACGGCACGGTGGCGCTGAAGGTCCCGCGCGGTTCAAACACCGGGACGGTGCTGCGCCTGAAAAATAAGGGCATCGTCGACTCGAAGGGGCACGCTGCCGGTAATCTTTATGTCAAGCTGCGGGTGGTGCTGCCCGACCCGCCCGATGTCGAGCTGACCCAATTCGTCGAAAAATGGGCTCACCACCGATCTTATGATGTTCGCAAAAAAGCGGGGCTGGAATAAGTCTAGGCCTTTACCCTGGCAGCGGGCTTTTTCGAGCCGCAAGTGGTGCAGGATGTTGCGCTGCCGGGTGAAAGTGAACGGGTGCTGACGGTGCGCGGGGCTCCGAACTCGTCAACAGAGAAAAAAGTGTCGAGGGTTCCGGATATCCAGGGCAGCTCTTCGACTTCCCGTGGTCCTCGGGGGGCGCTAATTCTACTGACGATAGGGCGGACCCAAACGTCACCGCAGCCCGTGCATTGCAGGATGACCACACCTTGGGTGCCGGACAGTCGGCTGGCGACGATCGGAATGCGCCGGCGGTGAAGTTCTGCGACGGCTATTTCGGCATTGCGGCGCCCTACCGAATATTCCCCGCAGCCGGTGCGTAAAACATTGGCGCCACCGAAGACCTTGGCTTGAATATCGCGGGAGTGGCTGCCCAACTCCAGCATGTTATTCACAAGAGCTTGAATCGCGACATCGCCATATCGAAACGAGTACAATTCGTTTGAGGGTCGCAAGGGAAGAATATAGTGGTTCATCCCGCCGAACCCTAATCGCTTATCCCACAAGCAGACCGCGACACAGGATCCCAGAATAGTTCCTAAAAGATGGGGGGTTCGCTCGCAGACTAATTCTCCCGGCATCAGATTAACGGTCTGTCCGGAGCGCGGCTTAGCATGACGGTGCATTTGCATACCCGCCACGGCGGGCTCGCTGGTGCGGGCATCATCGCCGACAACTTCAGAAGAAGGATTGTCGCCACTTTCTGTAATCAACATGCTAAATCTGATGCCGGTGCGGATTCATGTCGGATAAACAAGAGCACAAGGTTAGGCCTTGTCCCCGACTTCAGCATTATATCGTACGGTGTAAGATTTGACTAGTATGGGCAATGTGTGGTGGAGGATTGTCGTGCAGAATTTAAGTCCGAATGTGGACGGTAGGGGCCACTTGTCGCAACGGCAACCGAATTCCGGTGATCGTCTCCGAGTGCCCCATGAACAGATAACCGCCGGGGGCGATGCACTCGCAGATGCGACTGAGCACAGCTGTGCGAACGACATTATCAAAATAGATGATTACGTTACGGCAAAAGACAACATCTTGTCTTTCCCGCAGCTTATAGGCTTCGTCCATGAAGTTTAGCTGGCGGAAATCCGTTAATACCCGGACTTCGGGTGCCATGCGGATTGTCGCCGCTTGTCGGTTGCGGCTGCGCATTAAATAGCGTCGTCGCATGTCGTGCGGGATCGGTTCCGCCATTTCTTCAGGGTAGATTGCCTTACGTGCAGTTTGCAGGACTGTTGTGCAGACGTCTGTTCCTAAAATATGGAACCGGAAGTCAGGATACACAACTTGTTGATCGGACAGGATCATCGCCAGAGTATAGGCTTCAGCGCCGATCGATGACCCGGCACTCCAGAAATTCATCGGCCGGTGGGTGCCGATGTTCCGCGACAGCATATCCGGTAACGTATGGCTGACCAGAAAGTCGAAATGCTTCGGCTCACGAAAAAATTCGGTCTTGTTGGTCGTTATTGCATCGATCAGGTGGGATAATTCTTCATCAAGCCCACCATCCTTGAATAAAAAGCGGCAATATTCCGCATAACTGGTCATGCCATGCTGGCGCAAACGACGGCGCAAACGACCTTCAACCATGGTGCGCTTGGTTGGGGGCATTCGAATGCCGGCATGGCTTTCAATCAACTGGGCCAGAGTGTCGAAGTCGCGCTGGCCTAGTTTGGGCGCATCAAGGGCGCCTTCCGATGAGGTCACAGTTGAGGGAGCTGCCACGTTCACATCAGTTCCGGAAAGATTGGGTCAGGTCATCCATGGTGAAGACCTTGTTAAGATTGAGCACAATGACAAAACGGTCATTGCGCCGACCAATGCCTCGAATTATATCAGACCGCCAACGAGTACCGATTTCCGGTGGTGGATCTATTTCGCCCGAATCGAGCGAGGTTACTTCATGAACGCGGTCGGTCAGGGCGCCGATAACCAGCGGGCGACCGTCGATCACGACTTCCATCACGATAATACGGCTTTTCTCAGTCAGTTCGGCAGCAAGCATGCCGAACTTGACTCGAAGGTCAATCACCGGAACCGCCTTACCGCGAACATCGATCATGCCGCGGACAAAAGGGGGCATGTTGGGAACACGGCTAAATGGGCAGACATCCAGCACCTCACGCACCTGAACGACGTTAATCGCAAATGTATCGTCGCCAAGGTTGCACGTCAGGTATTGAGTGGCGTTATCCAAGATTGCTTTGACATCTCGTCTACGCTGTTGCGCCGCTGCTACCACAGTCATGATATGCCCTTCCCCTCACAAACCGTATTAATAGCGTTCGAATCCGGCGTCGTCCGCGTCAGCATGCGGATGATGGGCGTCGAGTTGTAGCGCATAGCCCTTGCCGGCGGCTGCCGGTGCGGTTCGTTTGATGGCCGGGGCGCGCTTAATAACCGGAGCAGGATGAGCGGCCGGTGTTGCGGCGCGCGTCGGGGCGGCTTTGGCGGGGATACGTCGATGCGTGTCGGCAGTAGTCCCGTTTCCCAGTGTAAAGAATGAGATCGTTTCCTGGAGTTGCTGAGCCTGACTGGACAGTTCCTCCGAAGTCGAAGACATCTGTTCGGCCGCGCTGGCGTTTTGCTGAGTGACCTGATCAAGCTGCTGGATCGCGGTATTGATTTGTTCCGCCCCGGTGTTTTGCTCTTTCGAGGCGGAGGCTATTTCCAGGACCAAGCTGGATGTTTTCTGGATATCGGGCACCAGCCGGTTCAACATTTCGCCGGCTTCCGCCGAAACGGTCAGGGTCTGCGAGGACAGCGTGCTGATCTCGGCGGCGGCGACTTGGCTGCGTTCGGCCAGTTTGCGCACCTCGGAAGCAACAACCGCGAAGCCCTTGCCGTGTTCGCCGGCCCGGGCCGCTTCGATCGCGGCATTGAGTGCCAAAAGATCGGTTTGCCGTGCGATTTCCTGCACGATTCCGATTTTCTCCGCAATGGTCCGCATTGCCGAGACCGCCTTGGTCACCGCATCGCCACTTTTGGCGGCATCGACGGCGGATTGACGCGCGATCTTCTCGGTTTCGCTGGCATTATCGGCGTTTTGACGAATATTGGCCGCCATCTGTTCCATCGAGCTGGAGGCTTCCTCGCTGGAGGCCGCTTGTTCCGAAACACCTTGAGACAAGGTCTCGGCGCTGGCGCTCAACTCTTCGCTGCCGGCCGCGACGTTTTCCGCCGCTGAATTGACGTCGGTAACCACCTCGCGCAGCTTTTCGATCATCGA
Organism: Rhodospirillaceae bacterium; assembly: GCA_037147415.1. Lineage (GTDB taxonomy): Bacteria > Pseudomonadota > Alphaproteobacteria > Azospirillales > Azospirillaceae > BOG-933. Next base: position 6,236 of record JBAWVF010000180.1, read on the forward strand.
CTCAAGGGCGATGCCCATGGCGTCCTTGTCCGACAACCGCTTGGCTTCAACCGTTAGATTGCCTTTGGCAACTTCGCGCGCGATTTCGGCGGTTGCGCGCAGATTGGTGATCATCGCTTCAAGCGCAATCCCGAGCACGTCTTTGTCGGACAACCGCTTGGCTTCGACCGAAATATCCCCCCTGGAAATGGTTTCGGCCAGGGCGGCGGAGTTGCGCAGATTGCCGCACATCGCATTCATCGCCTGGATCAGATCGCCGATTTCCTCGTTGGCCTTATAGTCGATGGTTTGGCTGACGTCGCCAAGGGCGACCGCCGCCGCCAGATTGCCGGCCCGGCTGAGTCCCCGGCTGATCAGCAGCGAAATCCAGATCGCCATGCCGATGCCAATGATCAAGGAAGTCGCAACCATGATGATCAAAGTATTGCGGGACTGTTCGTAAAGCCGGTCGCTGGCTTCGACCCGCTCTTGCATCCGCTCCTTGTCGAAAGCGACCAGATCTTCGATCATGGCGTCGATCTTGTGTAATAAATCGCGGTTCTTGCCGAAGGAAATCGCGGTGGCCTTGTTGTTGCCGTTATGGAAGGCCAATTCGCGCACCTGCTGGTGGACCTGGAACCAAGCGTCCCAAGCGGCTCCAATGCGCTGAGCCTCCTCACGGATCGCCGGATTGCCGCTGTCCCGAAGCGTCGCGAGATGCTTGTTAAGCGGCTTGATGACATTATTTTCAGTCCGCTGCTCGACAGCTTGCATCTTGGCTTCGTCGTCTTCGAGAATCAGCTCCTTCTCATTGCGGTGAGCCCGCATGATCAGGCCGGGGATGAGATTAAGAGTTGCGACCAGCTGCGGGTCCGCCGCCGTCGCCTTGCTTTCGACGGCGGTTTTAATGGCGGCGTCTAAAAGCTCTTTGCCATGCTTGGCCGACAAGTCCCGGGCCTTGACGTTCGAATTCATCAGCGCCAGCGCGACCAGTTCGTCCTGAGACTTATTATAGTCCTCATACACCGCATGCAGGGCGTCGAGCTTCTTCCTGGCTTCGGCAGCAGCGATCTGATAGCGGGCGTCGTATAAGTCCTTGAACTTTGCGCGCTCCTTGTGAAGCCGCTCGACATAGCCCTTCATCGCCTGGTCGTCGCTTTCGAGGATCAGGTTTTTTTCAGTGCGCGCCGCCATTGACAGCGCATTCGTCATTTGCAGCGTCAGTTTGGTTCGAGTCGCAGGGCCGTCGACGACGGCTCGAACCTGTTCATTGACCGAGCCGAGATTGCTGATTCCCAGATACGCCGACACAGCGCTTAAGAGCAGAATAACCGCAAATGCTGTGAGGGTCTTCGGTAGAGATACACAGCACTTTGACTCGTTTTGGTAGCTGTAAGC
>JBAWVF010000181.1:0-7585 GCA_037147415.1 Rhodospirillaceae bacterium
CCCGGCTGCCCTTCATCAGTTGCGACCTCGGCTCGGAGCAGCCGCTGGAAGCCAATGACGTGCTCGGCCTCGGCCGCGATCCGCCCGAACCCTCGCGCGGCGTGGTGACCGACCAGGGCAACATCGTGATCCCGGTCGACCTGCGCGATATCGGCCTGTGGCTGAAGGGGCTGTTCGGACCGCCCACCACCACCGGCACGACGCCGACCTTCACCCACGTCTTCACCAGCGGCGCCGTGTCTCTGCCCTCGCTGGCACTGGAAATTGGCATGCCCGACCTGCCGCGCTATTTCCTCAACACCGGCTGCATGGTGGATTCCATCAAGTTCCCGTGGGCGACCTCGGGCAAGGCCAACGCCACGGTGGCGGTGATCGCCCAGGGCGAGATCAACGGCCCAACCAGCACGGGAGGCACCCCGACCAGCCGGGTGCTGCGCCGGTTCCAGCAGTCGATGGGGGTGGTCAGGAAGGACGGCACGGCGCTCGGCAACGTCACCGGCGGCGAACTGACCTACGCCAACAAGCTCTCGGCGGTGCGGACCATCCGCGACGACGGCAAGATCGACGGCTGCGATCTCGGGGTGGCCGCCTGCACCGGCCAGATCAGCGTCCGCTTCGCCGACACCGTGCTCCTGGACGCCGCCAGCGCCGGTACCCCGGTGGCGCTTTCCCTCGGTTGGATCATCGACCCCGACCACTCGCTGATGTTCGACCTGCCGGCCGTCTATCTGCCCAAGGCCAAAAACCCGATCAGCGGCCCTGGTGGCATCGAGGCAAAATACAACTGGCAAGCCGCCAAGCCGGCAACCGGAGCCTTCGTCACCGTCACCCTGCGCAACGATGTCGACTCCTATGCCTGACGGTAATCCGTACCGGATATCCGGACCTGCGTTGGTGTCGTTCTCGGGTGGACGCACCAGCGCCTTCATGCTGAAGCAAATTCTGGATGCCCATGGCGGCACGCTGCCAGCCGACGTTCATGTGTGCTTCGCCAACACCGGCCGGGAACTCGAGGAGACGCTGACGTTCGTCGATGAGTGTTCCCGGCGCTGGGCGGTGCCGATCGTCTGGTTGGAATATGACGCGGATGCCCCGCACCACACCCGGATCGTCGACCACGCCATCGCCAGCCGGGACGGCGAGCCGTTCCGGGCGGTGATCACCGCTCGCGACTTTCTGCCCAACCCGGTCGCGCGCTTCTGCACGGCAGAGTTTTATGCGAAGCGCTTGATTATGCGGAGTCTGCGGCCCCGTTACTTGAGGCCGCAGGTTCCGGTGGCAGGCTCACTCCACATAATTTTTCGATCGACCGGCATCCTTTAGCATCGCCATGAGTTTGTCCGGGGCCGTGAAGCGACCACGCTGGAGAGCCGGCAGCTCCATACTGGCGAGAGCATCAAGTTTCTCAGTGGGGTCAGCTCTCAAGTACATTTCTGTCGTCTCGATACTGGCATGGCCGAGCCACAGCGCGACCTTTCGAATGTCCCCTGTTGATTGCAAAGTGTGCATGGCGCACGAGTGACGCAGCGTATGCGGAGACACTCGTTTACTTTCCAGGGACGGTTGTTGTTCTGCTGCCGTTTTGACATGCTTGGTAAGAATGTACTCGAAGCCGGCGCGGGTCATTGCCCGGCCGGCAGCGTTGAGGAAGAGTTCGCGGTCACCGTCCTGCGGCCGAACTGCGAGCCACGCCCGGATGGCGGCCGTCGTTTCTTTCCACAGGGGCAGTACGCGCTCACGTCGTCCCTTTCCCAGGACGTGAATGCTGTCGAGGGTGCGAGGCTCCAACTGATCCAGTCTGAGGCCGACCAATTCGGAGACGCGCAGACCTGCGGCAAAGGCCAGATGCAGCATGGCACGATCACGGATGCCGGCCCGTTTGCGCGGGTCCGGAGTGGCCAACAGGGCCTGTATCTCGGTGCGTGTCAGGTGGCGGACCAGTGCTTGATCCACGCGTTTCCTGGGAATTGCATGTATACGTCGGACCTGATCGAGGCAGGACGGTAGCCGATATTCGAGATAGTGGAAGAATGAATGGATGGCTGCCAGCCGAGCATTACGTGTCTTGGCAGAGTTTCCTCTACTTGTTTCAAGATGCTCCAGGAACGCGAGGATCAGGTCCGCGTTCAGTTGCTCGACCTCAATCTGACTGGGGCGTGTCTTCAGGCGCTCGGCTGCGAAGTTGAGCAGGAGCTGGTAGCTGTAGGCATAGGTTTCGCATGTGTGTCGGCTGGCACCGCGCTCCCTGGGCAGGTGATCACGCAGGAAGGTGCCGAGGTGGTGGGCAAGCGCCGTCATGATGGTTCTCCCCACTGGAGGGTTTCTCCGGCCTCGGCGATCTGCTTCATCAAGGCTGGCGTCGCCTGGAGATACCAGTAGGTGTGGCTGGGCGACACATGCCCCATATAGGTACTGAGCGCCACCATGTGCCGGGAGATGCTCCGCCGGTCGGTTCCGCATTGTTCCAGTGAGCGAACGGCGAAGGTATGCCGCAGGTCGTGGACGCGAGGTCCCTTTTGATACGGTTCACCACGCAACCCGAGGGATCTGGCCAGGGTGAGGAAGACTTCGTGGAACGTCTGGTAAATCAGCCTCCTGCCGTTGGTGGAGACGAACAGGGTATCGTCGGTGCCGGAACGCGCAAGGCGTTCCGACAGATAGGCGTCGATGGCCCGGCGCGTCGTGGGGTGGAGCGGCACCAGGCGGCTCTTGCGGAACTTGCTTTCGCGGACAACCAGACCATCGGCAGTCACGTCTCCAATCTTGAGCGACAGCGCCTCGGATATCCGCAGGCCGGTGACGGCGAGCAGACCGAAAAGCGTGACATAGGTGAGCGGCCGGATCGAGCCCGGCGGCCCCAGTCCCATCGCCGCCTGCATCAACCGGGCGATCTCGTCCGGGGTGTAGATATGCGGCACCTGCCGCGCGAAGCACCAGCGGCCAAACAGGTCGGCCGACGGCACCTCGTAGCGGGCATCCTCGTTCCGCATCGCCAAAGCGAAGCGCCGCACGATTCCCAATCGTCTACGCCGCCCTTTCGGGGCAAGCGCTAACGATGCCCATGCAATCGCCCGGTCCGCGTGGACCACGTCATCGCCTGCCGCCTCGGCGAAAGCGACGAAGCGTTTCAGGTAGTCGTACTCGGATTGAAAGTTGAGGCCACCGGCCCGTTGCAGGGCCACATATCGCTCCATATCCTGGCTCAGCATGACATGTCTCCCGGCCAGGGTTGTGCGATTTGTTCAAGATGCGCCATATCCGGGCAGAGTTGACCCGAGGCAGTTCCTGCAAGGGGCCAGGATTGGGCGATTCCGTCCAGCATGCCCAGATCGACTTTGGCATAATGGGCGGTCGTATCCATTGAGCAATGGCGTAGCACCGTGCCGATGGCTTCCAGTGTCGCGCCGCCGCGTAGCATTGTCGTGGCGGCGGAATGCCTCAACAGGTTGGTCCCCCGCGACGGCGGATCGCTGATGCCGGCGCGTTTCAGTGCGCTTTCAACCACGTGACTGACCGCCTGCGAGTTCTTGAAGGGGCGATGAGGCGCCAGCACCCGGAGAAAGACGATGTCGCTGTCCACCGACGGACGGACCCGCGTCAGGTAGTCGAGCAGGGCATCGCCGGCATCCTGAGGCAACGGCAGGCGGACAGTCCGTCGTCCCTTGCCGCGAACCCGGAGCGTTCCTTCACTCCATTCGATGTCCCCCACTCGCAGCAACGAGACATCGCTGGCGCGCAACCCAAGGCGCGCCAGCAGGAGCAGGATAGCGCGGTCGCGAATCCCCTCTGGCCGCGAAAGATCACAGGATGCGATGACGCGTTCGACGTCTGCGGCAGGAAGGTACCGCGGCAGCGTCGACAGCCGCCAATGCCTCACTTTCGGGATCGCCTGGTCAAGCCCGACCTGACAGTCACCCCGGGCGGCAAGGAAACGGAAATAGGCGCGCAGGACCGACGCCATCATTTCCGGGTAATGACGCGAGGCAGCTTGCTGTGTATAGCCGAGAAACCCTCCGTGCCAACAATGACGAGACACCGGCCCCCCGGAAGTTTACCCTTGAGGGCGCAGGAGAACGATCTCATGGTTATGCCCAATAAGGTTGTAAAGATACCGACCACGGCTGGAGAGGCGACTGGGAAGCCAACGGCCTCGTCGGCGGTTGCGGCTGATCCCGAACTGTCCGATCGGCCGAAGCGCCGAAATTTCACCGTTCAGGATAAGCTGCGCATCCTTGAGGAGACCGACCGGGCCGCCAACACCGGCGGGATCGGGGCGATCCTGCGGCGCGAGGGCTTGTATTCATCGGTCCTCACCGATTGGCGCCGGCAGCGCGCGGCGGGCATACTGACGGCGCTGACACCGGCCAAGCGCGGTCCCAAGGCCGAAGAAGCCAACCCGCTTGCCGCCGAGCTGGCGGCAGAGCGACGGGAGAATACGCGTCTGCGCCAGCGTCTGGAGCGGGCGGAGGCGATCATAGATCTTCAAAAAAAGGTCTCAGAGCTGCTGGGACTGGCCCCGGTTACGACCGGCAGCGACGAGACGCCGTGATGAGCGCCATCCTTCAGGAATGCCCGTCGCGGGCGATCGCGCCGGTTTGTGTGGCGCTGGCGGTTCCCAGAGCCAGCTTCTACCGCCTTCGCCGCCGAACCGTCGGCCCGGTTGCCGAGCCCCGCGCTCGGCGGGCGCCTTCGCGGTCTCTGAGCCCGGCCGAACGGCAGGCGGTGCTCGATCTTCTGCACGATCCACGGTTCGTCGATCAGGCCCCGGCCGAAGTCTTCGCCACGCTACTTGATGAAGGCACCTATCACTGCTCGATCCGCAGTATGTACAGAATCCTGAATAACAATCAAGAGGTCCGGGAGCGGCGAAAGCAGCTGCGCCATCCCGTCTACCAGAAGCCGGAATTGCTGGCCAAAGGTCCGAACCAGGTCTGGTCGTGGGATATCACCAAACTGAAGGGGCCGGTCAAATGGACCTATTATTACCTGTACGTCATCATCGATATCTTCAGCCGCCGGGTTGTCGGCTGGTGCCTGGCCGACGCCGAATGTGCCACCCAGTTCAAGGCCCTGTTCGATGAGACCGTCGCCAAGCACGAGGTCCCGCCCGGCCAGTTGACCCTTCATGCCGACCGTGGCGGCCCAATGAAGGCCAAGGTCACCGCCCGGTTGCTGGCCGATCTCGGCGTCACCAAGTCTCACAGCCGGCCCCACACCTCCAACGATAACCCGTTCTCGGAAAGTCAGTTCAAGACCCTGAAGTATCAACCAAAGTTCCCGGAGCGCTTCGGGTGCATCGAAGACGCCAGAGCCTTTTGCCGCGACTTTTTCCACTGGTACAACAACGATCATCACCACGTCGGAATCGGCCTCATGACCCCCAACCAAGTCCATTACGGGCAGACCGCAGAAATCCTGGCCCACCGTCAGGATGTTCTCAATGCCGCCTTCGCTGAACATCCCGAGCGCTTCGTCCGCAAGCCGCCCGCACCGCCCGCGCTCCCCAACGCCGTCTGGATCAACCCGCCCAAACCATCGCCCCCCAGCTCCACCACCGAGGCCTCTGGTCGTCCCCGGACTCCACAGGAGGGCCCCGAACCAGCCGGACCGGAGCGTGCCCCAAACACTGGCGCAGGGCCGGCTGGTTCGGGAGGTGCCTGTGGTGCCCCGGGGGCGACGGGCTCCGAACGAGCTTAAATTGCCAAACCAACTGTCTCATTATCGTTGACACGTTCCGAAACGCCTTGCGAATCAAAGCAGACGTATAGTTGGCCGGATCGTCTCCCAGAACAGGTAGCATGAGCATCAGCATCTGACCATGCCACTTGATCGTACTTTCCTTGAAGCCACGATGGCACCTGAGCCAGTTCTGGAACTCGACCACTCTTTCATCGATGACGAGCGGTGGTGGCTTGGGTGCAGCAGGCGTCAGGCCGAGCGAGGCAAGGAAGCTGACGAACTGTCGGACACGGCTGACGTAGCGGACCGTCCGCCGCCTGTTACGCTTTCCTCCGGGGCACTGGCACTGGTGAACGGCAAACTGCTGAACCACGTCATCGGTGATGTCAGCCAGGGCAATGCCGGATCGGTTCAGCCACTCCGCGAAATGGCGAGCTGAGCCCGAATAATAGCTGATCGTCAACGGCAGATAGTTTAGGTCCCTCAGATGGCATAGAAAGCCTTCAACGTGTAAGCCGTTGGCACCCGGGTCCAAGCGTGGGTAAAGGCTATTGACGTTCGCATCTTCCGTTTTCATGACAGTTCTCCGCTTGAGATGCCGACTTGGCATCCGGAGAATCATTAATTATGCTAAGCAATAACATCCGCCTACGCGGCCAACATCATAATAAGTGAATATTTCTGCAGCGGCCTCCCTGTAGACTCCGCATAATCAAACACTCCGCATAAGTTTCGTTATGCGGTTCTCCGCATAAGGAGTTGAAAATAAGGCGAGTCAAGAGCTTCATGCGCCATGCCTGCGGCTATCCGCACTGGCTGAATGTCGTGGGGCTGCGGGCCGACGAGATGCGGCGGGTGGTCAAGCTGACCGATCCCGCCCGCATGGCCCGCGAACGTTGGATCAATGCCTGTCCGCTGGCCGAGGCCGGCGTTACCCGTCGCGACATCGCGGCGTGGTGGCGAGACCAGCCGTTCGACCTCAAGCTGCCCAACCGGGACGGCGTCACCCCGCTTGGCAACTGCGATCTCTGCTTCCTTAAGGCCGAATCCACCATCCGCGGCATTATTCGCGACCATCCTGAACTGGCCGCGTGGTGGATTGCGCGGGAGGCCGAAGCCCGACCGGCCAAACCGAGTGGCGCGCGGTTCAGAATTGATCGTCCTGGGTACGAAGCGATGGCGCGCGACGCTGAACGCCAGGGCGACCTGATCGAATACCTCGCCCAGGAGGGAAGCCTTGACTGCGCCTGCACCGACTGACCTGGAGCGCCGGGTGGTCACCGCCGCCGTGCTGTGGGTGACCGACCAGGAGTGCTCCCAGGCGCTGGCCTGCCTGGAAGAGGCGGTCGCCGACTATCTCGCCGTCCGTGCCGCCGGGCGTGTGCATCCTGCCCACCATTTCGAGCCGATCAAACCGGCGGGCGCTCCTTCTTCCGGCTGATGCCGGGACGGTCCCGATGCGGTTCGCTACGGGTGAACGCGGGTGGCATGCGTACCGGCATGGCCAGGATGCGATCGAGCACCGCCGGAGCCGTCGTGTCGTTCAACAGCAGATAGCGCCGCCTCAGTTCCACCAGGGCGCGGTCGCGTCCCCCGGCCATGAAGGCACGGCGGATGGCGACAACATCATCCTGCGAAACCATGAACACTTGCTCTGCTTTCCGGTCGTCGCACCCGCCAACCAGTCGGTGCAGCGCACAATACTGCCAAATCGACCTCCTTCACCACAATCTTGGAGACCACCCCATGATCCGGCTTGATCTGCCGCGTGAACCCCACTGGCTAAACCTGCCGCACGGCGTGCGGTTGTTGGTCCGCCCCCTCGACACCGCCACCGATGCCGCCGCCCGCGCCGCCGCCGTCACCGATTTGCGCGAACGCGGCCAGACCGCGCCCCCCGCCGCCG
>JBAWVF010000182.1:0-7561 GCA_037147415.1 Rhodospirillaceae bacterium
GCCGCCGAATTTCAAGACAGCCGAAACAGGTAAAACCGGAATGCTTCGGGATTGCAGGCACGCGCCGAATCAAGCAAGATTCCGGCGCGGCGGAAGGTTTCCGGCGTAGGCTGAAAGGAGGTGACGCAGTGAAGAAGTTCTTCGGGTGGTGTTGCTATCTGAAAGTCAAAATCGAGATCCGACTCACAATCATTCTCGACAAGACCGGACGGTAGCAACCAAGGGCGGGGCCGGGAAACCGGCTCCGTCTCCGAAGAGGAAACTGCGTCACCCCTTAAAGATCAGAGTAACGCTATCGCCGCCGAATTTCAAGACAGCCGGAGCCCCGGAGCCCATGACCCTGTTGACCGCAATCGGCCTGATGAGCGGCACTTCGCTCGACGGCATCGACGCCGCCCTGATCCGCACCGACGGCCTGGACCGGGTCGAGACCGGCAGCTTTTTGACCATGCCCTATCATGACGGGTTGCGCGCCCGACTGCGCGGCTGCCTCGGGGGAACCGGGCCGGTGGCAGAGGTCGAACGGGAGCTGACCGATGCTCATGTCGCGGTCGTTGCCGCCCTGCTGAGCGCGTCGGGAGCCGCAGCGGCCACGGTCGATTTAATCGGCTTTCACGGTCACACCATCCTGCACGCGCCCGAACAAAGGCGTACGTGGCAGATCGGTGACGGCGCCCGATTGGCACAGCTAACCGGCATTGCCACCGTCAATGACTTTCGCAGCGCCGATGTTGCCGCGGGTGGACAGGGCGCGCCGCTGGTACCGCTGTTTCATCGGGCCTTGGCGGCGCGACTGGAACGGCCGCTGGCCGTGCTGAATATTGGCGGCGTGGCGAATGTTACTTGGCTCGGAGCCGGCGAAGACGCCGTGATTGCCCTCGACACCGGACCGGGCAACGCACTGATAGATGACTGGGTGCTCGACCACACCGGCCGGCGTTATGACGAAAACGGAGCGCTGGCCCGGCAAGGCCGGATCGACGAGGCCGCATTGGCCACTCTGCTTGATCATCCCTATTTCACCCGGCCGCTGCCCAAATCGCTCGACCGAGACGCCTTCAACCCCGCCCCGGTCAAGGGTCTGTCGGCGGCCGACGGCGCCGCCACCTTGACCGCCTTCACCGCCGCCACGGTCGCCGCCGCCCTTCCGTTACTGCTCGAGCCGCCGCGGCGTTGGTTGGTTACCGGCGGTGGCCGACTCAACGCGACATTGATGGCCATGCTGGCCGAGCGTCTCGGCGTGCCGGTCGAGCCGGTCGAACCGGTCGGTTGGTCGGGCGATGCGCTTGAAGCCCAAGCCTTCGGCTATCTGGCGGTGCGCAGCCGGCGCGGCCTGCCGCTCACCCTGCCCTCGACCACCGGTTGCCCCCGGCCGATGTGCGGCGGGCGCTTCCATCCGGTACTAATCTAATCGGCCCCGGATTAATCTAATCGGCATGCCCGGCTCGGTAGCGATCGACCGACAAGGCGACCTCGTCCAATCTGTCGCTGAAAAAATGGTCGGCCCCCGCGATCACGCAATAATCAACGAATTTCCCCGGCCGTGATCGAATGAGAGCGGCGGTTTCGGCTTCCGGAGCGATCTCGTCACGGTCGCCCTGAAGAATCAGGCCGGAAGCCGGCCATTCGGTTAGAAAACTGAAGTCAAGCAAACTCACCGGCGGCGCTAATGCGATAAAATCAGTGATATCGCGCTGCCCGACCGCCAATTGTAACGCGATCCAGGCGCCGAACGAGTACCCGACGACCCGCACCGCCGAGGCATCGGGGACGGCCCGCTTCAGCCAGTCGAGCGCCGCGCCGGCATCCTCCAGCTCGCCCGCTCCGTTGCTCCAACCGCCCGCACTGCGGCCAACCCCGCGAAAATTAAACCTTAACGTGGCAAAACCGGCACGCGACAACGCCCGATGCACGGTAAACAAAACCCGGTCATTCATGGCGCCGCCATAAAGCGGGTGCGGGTGCAACAAAAGCGCGACCGGCGCCCCGGTTTGCTCAGCCGGAGAGAACCGGGCTTCCAGACGCCCGACAGGACCGTCAATCATCAACTCAGGCATGGCATCAACTCAGGCATGGCATCAACTCAGGCATGGCATCAACTCAGGCATGGCCCCGCGCGTCCCGTCCTGAAAAATCTTGACCGGTTTTCCAGACAAAGGTATTGGATACAGCCTCTGTATAAACCATAATCTCAGCGAGCGGCCGGGTGTTCAAGCTTCTTCGTGAAGAAATCAACGGTGTTCTCGCTCGCGATCCGGCGGCCCGCTCCCGGTTGGAAGTGATTATCTGTTACCCGGGACTGCACGCGATCCTTTTGCACCGCGCCGCCCATTGGCTCTGGCATAGAAAGTTTTATCTGGCGGGTCGGGCTTTATCCCAGTTTGCCCGGTTGATGACCGGAATCGAAATTCATCCGGGCGCCCGGATTGGACGGCGCTTTTTCATCGATCACGGCATGGGCGTGGTGATCGGTGAAACCGCAGAGATCGGCGACGATGTCCATATGTATCATGGCGTGACTTTGGGCGGCACCTCGCTGGCCCGCGGCAAACGTCACCCGACCATCCGAAACCGTGTGATCATCGGAGCGGGTGCCAAGATTCTGGGTGCGATCGAGGTTGGCGAAAATGCGCGCGTCGGCTCCAACGCCGTTGTGGTGTCCGACGTTCCGCCGGGCGTGACCGTGGTCGGCGTCCCGGCCAAGGTCGCCGTACCGCGCAGCCGTGACGACGGGCAACGCTTCCTGGCTTATGGCACGCCCTGCGGGGAGCTGCCCGATCCGATGGTGCGCTGCATTGCCGCCTTGAGCGAGCAAATCGCCATCATGCGCCGCCGCATCGAAGTCCTGGAGGCCGGCGAAGACGGCAATGCGGTGCCCGCTCCCGTCAATAACCGGCCCGTCAATAGCCAGGATGATAGTGACGGCTCACCGCCGGTCTGGTCACCCTGCGGCAAAGGCCCGGTGATCTGAACGGAGTTTTCCTTCCGATGCCTCCGCCCGCCCGTCGCAGCTACCTCGATTGGAACGCCTCGGCGCCATTACTGCCCGAAGTTCGGGCGGCCATGATCGAGGCGCTGACCCTGACCGGGAACCCCTCCTCCGTCCATGCCGAGGGCCGCGCCTGCCGCGCCGCCCTTGAAACCGCACGCCGCTCGGTCGCCGCACTGGCGGGGGTGCGGCCGGAACAGGTGATCTTCACCTCCGGCGGAACCGAGGCCAACGCGCTGACGCTGAGCGGAATTCCCGCCGCAGCCCTCGTGGTTTCGGCAATCGAGCACGAGTCGGTGCTCGCGGCGGCCCCCGAGGCGTCACGCCTGCCGGTCCATCCGTCCGGCGTGGTCGACCTTGCCGCCCTGGACGCAGTACTCGCCCGCCTGCCGGCGCCGGTACTGGTCTCGGTGATGGCGGTCAATAACCAAACCGGCGTGATCCAGCCGATAGACGAGGTGGCGGCCCTGGTCCGGCGCCACGGCGGCTTACTCCATTGCGATGCGGTTCAGGCCGCAGGCCGGCTACCACTGGACCAAGCGACGGCGGGCGCGGACTTGTTTTCACTGTCGGCGCACAAGCTGGGCGGGCCGGCGGGAACGGGCGCGCTGATTCTGGCCAATGGCAAGGTGCAGCCGACACCGTTGCTGCGTGGCGGCGGGCAAGAACGGCGGCGACGTGCCGGCACCGAGACTCTGGCCGGCATTGTCGGTTTCGGCCAAGCCGCTGAATCAGCTGCCTCGGCGCCGGCGGACCAGGCCCGCCTTGCCACGCTCCGCGATTATCTCGAACATGAAATCACACGACGGATACCCGACGTGTGGATTTTCGGGCGGGAGGCGCCACGGGTTGCCGGCACAAGTTGCCTTGCCCTGCCCGGCCTGTCGGCGGAAACCCGGGTCATGGCGCTTGATTTGGCCGGCATTGCGGTTAGTGCCGGCGCCGCCTGCTCCGGCGGCTCGGCGCGGCCTTCGCATGTACTGACCGCAATGGGAGCCGATCCGGCCCTGGTCGCCCGGGCAATCCGAATTAGCTTTGGTGCGAGCACCGAGGTCCGTGAGATCGAGGCTTTCCTTCAGGCCATAAACACGCTAAGCCATCCCTGCATCTCCGCTACCATGATCGACTGAACATGACGACCCAAAAGGGAAAAGGTATCGGAGCCTGGCACGGCTTCACCATTGACGGCGACCTGCACACCTGCTGGCTTTGTCAGCGCGCGGTGTCGGGGAAGTCGTTGCGCTGCCCCGATTGCGGGGCGCTGCAACCGATGCACGACATCAACCATTTCGCTCTGCTGGGGCTGGAGCCGAGATTCGACCTCGACCTTGACGACCTCGACCGGCACTACGCCACGGCGCGCCGAACGCTTGATCCCGAGCGGCTGGCGGTAAAAACACCGCGGGCCGGAACGGTCGCCGTGCGTTACACCGCCCTGATGGAAACCGCCTACGACACGTTGCGCAATCCGGTATCACGGGCGCGCTACCTGTTGGAACTGGAAGACATCGAAGTCAAAGCCAGCGGCAACGAGCCGGTCGCCGTGGAACCAGCCCCGTACCGCTCGGAATTGGACACCCTTGCCGTCGAAGTTGAAAGTGCCGCCGACTGCACAACCGTTGACCGCTTGGCGGCCCATGTGGTTCACGAGATCGAAGCGTGCATCAACAGCCTCAGCAATGCCTTTCGCGCCGGCCGAACCGGCGAAGCGCGTCTGGCGCTTGCTCATCACGACCGCCTCCAGAGTCTTTCCGAGGCGGCCCGGCATCGCCGGCTGATCCTGACCACACCACACGGTTTTTGAAACCTGCTCATTCGGGAGTTACTCATGCCGAAAATGACTTTTATCGAAAAAGACGGTGTCCGCCGCGAAGTTGAGGCCCCGCTCGGGCTATCGGTGATGGAAATCGCGCATCGCCATAATGTCGAGCTTGAAGGCGCCTGCGAAGGGTCGCTGGCCTGCTCGACCTGCCACGTCATCGTTGCCCCCGAATGGTACGGACGGCTGCCCGACGCCAGCGAAGACGAAGAGGACATGCTCGACCTTGCTTTCGGCTTGGCCAAGACCTCCCGGCTCGGCTGCCAGATTCGCATGACCGACGAGTTGGACGGGTTGGTGGTGACCCTGCCCGCAGCCAGCCGCAACGCCGGCAGCCGCTGACCATTCGTTCCTGCCCTTATTGTGAATCGAAGGATTTTGTCCGACAACTCGGCCGGGCGGAATAAGCGGTGCCCGTGACAGTGCGTCCATGATGGTGCGTCCCGAACAGCGCAAAGGAGTTATTCATGCGAATCGGAATTCTGACCGGCGGCGGTGACGTGCCGGGCCTCAATCCCGCCATGAAAACGGTGGTCACCCGTGCCGCCGAAAACGGCTGGGAGGTCATCGGTTTCCGGCGCGGCTGGGCCGGTCTGCTCAATTACGATCTCGACCGTTCGCTCGAAGAGAACGCGGCCTGCGCCATCCCGCTCAGTCGGGAGCGGGTCCGGACCGTTGACCGCGCGGGCGGCACCTTCCTGCACACCTCGCGCACCCATCCCGGCAAGGTGAAGCCCAAGGATATCCCGGCCTTCCTGAAGGACGCGCACCCGGCTCCCGCCGACGGCAAAACCGTGGATTGCACCAAGCATGTGCTGGCGGTGCTGGAGCGGTTGGGCATCGATACCATGATCCCGATCGGCGGTGATGACACCCTGTCCTATGGCGTCCGTCTGCATCAGGAAGGCGTGCAGGTGGTCTCGATCCCCAAGACCATGGACAATGACGTCTTCGGCACCGATTATTGCATTGGATTCTCGACCGCGGTCACCCGCAGCGTCGAGTTCATCCATGCCCTGCGCACCCCCACCGGCAGCCACGAACGCATAGCCGTTGTCGAGCTGTTCGGGCGCAACAGCGGTGAAACCGCCCTGGTTACCGGCTACCTTGCCGATGCTGATCGCGCCCTGATCAGCGAGGTGCCGTTCGACGTCGAACATCTGGCGCGCCTGCTGGTTGATGACCGCAAACGCAATCCCAGCAATTATGCGGTGATGGTGATCTCCGAAGGCGCCACCATGAAGGGTGGCCAGATCGTCGAATACGGGCAGGAAGATGCCTATGGTCACAAGAAGCTGGGCGGGATCGGGCAGATTACCGGGGAAGCCCTGAAGTCTTTGACCGGAATCGATATCGTCAATCAACAACTCGCCTATCTGATGCGAGCGGGTGCGCCCGATTCGCTCGACCGCATGGTGGCGAATTCCTTTGCCAATGTTGCGGTGCGCCAACTGGAACTCGGGCGCTACGGCGTCATGGTCTCGTTGCAAAACGGGGCCTACACCACGGTACCGGCCGATACCTGTATCAAGGGGGAAAAGCGGGTCGATATTCCGTCACTCTATGATCCCGACAACTACCGCCCGCGGATTCGTGACCCGCTAGGCAAGCCGATGTTCATGTACTGACGTCGTCCTTACCCTGATCCTCCGACGCTTCTTAAAGCCCTCCGCGCCCGCCGCGGGGGGCTTTTTTTATTGCGATGAAGCCTCTAAGTAAATCTAAAGCATACAATTGTATGCTCATCGAGATATCCAGTTAAACCGCAATTTTATTAACAAATTTTTTCTCTTTTTTATATAGGTATCCAATGATACGATATTCAGATCATGAGTGCCATTGTATTCAAAGTGCTGTAGTTCAACACAGCCCGGCAAAAGGGAGGGTTTATCCGTGACTAACTATGAATCAGGGGGAAAACGCGGCGGAGGAAGAACCATTCCGGAGGATGGGGCTTCACGGAAAGGCCATGCACGCTCGCGTACAATGCCGCCACCGTTCCAGTTTCCTTTTCCCGGAATGCCACCTTTGCCCGGACTGCCCCAAAAGCCGGGACTGTGCGGATTGACAAGCGAAATTCCCGGCATTATCGGCGGCATCGGCAAAGTGCTCTCGATGGTATGGAGCGCCCGGGCCGCATACCTCATGGCACAACAAAATTACGCCATCACGCGCTTGCAATGGTGGTCCCAATTCCAGCAACCGCCCGGAGGCATGCCCGGTTTTCCCGGCTTTCCCGGCTTTCCCGGGCCGCTAGGCGAGGAAGAGGAGGAGGACGGTCCCTGGTAGAGATGAAAGCGCGGTAATCCGGCGGTCTTCGGACCCGCCAACCGCAATTCAGCATCACAGTATTGTTAATCCGTGACTTGGCGAAACACGAGGGCCTTGCCCGCCGTGAAGAGGAGAGCTTTGACGTGAACGGGGAACGGTCGCAATCGGGTATTGCCATTGTCGGAATCGCCTGTCGGCTGCCGGGCGCTACCGACTATCGCCGGTATTGGCAAAATCTTTGCCAGGGCATCGAGTCGGTTACGGAATTTACCGATGCCGAATTACTGGCCGCAGGAATCGACCCGGCCGTGGTCCGTGATCCGGACTATGTGAAATCAGGCTTTATCGTACCCGGCATCGACCGGTTCGACGCGGCCTTTTTCGAATACTCGCCAACCGAAGCGCGCGTGATCGACCCGCAGCAACGTTTAATGCATGCCTATCGGGTTAACGCACACACCCACTAGATGTTGTGTGCTTCC
>JBAWVF010000183.1:0-7535 GCA_037147415.1 Rhodospirillaceae bacterium
GGTTTCTGCGGGCACGGTTCGGGCATTCTCGGAATCAGCCATGATCCAAGTCTCCGGTCAAACGGGGGCGGGCGAATCAGTCGGCGGAGGTCGCGGCCATCACGACGGCGAGCGCTTCGCCCTCGGTCAGCCAGTCGGCAACCGCAGCATCGAGCGCCTTGCCGCCGGACAGCTCCGGCAATCGGGCTCTCAGCGAACGGGCACGACGAAACAGCTTGGTCCAATCGCCGAGCAAGCGACGACGCGGGGTTTGCGGGGTAGCCGGCCTGAATTTTCGTGCGCGACGGGGCGCACAGACGCTACTAATAGCGGCAGCCATTGTTGCTTCCTTGACAAGTGATGATGGTCAGTTCGAGTCGGTCCTTGTGGGGACCGACTCGAACGCCTGAACGTTTGATCGGGCGTGCACCCATTGTCAAGCGGAAAATGGATGACGGTGGACGGCGGTGGACAGCGGACTCGCCACCGGCCGCAGAGTGAGCTATCATTCGCTTGTGAGGATGGAGAGTGCAGACCATGGATGATGAAACAAAAATCTTGCTCGGAAAGATTTTAACCGTTGTCGAGGCAACCCGCGCCGATGTGGTTGTGCTCCGCGAAGACGTAGCCGCGCTTCAGACCGACGTTGCGGTACTGAAGGTCGGACAGGCCCAAATTCTCGATCACCTGGACGTAGCGGAACTCAAGGGCCGAGTCGAAGAACAGAGCCGAACCATTGCATCACTGATACCTACCAGGGTTGCGGCGGTTCCGGGGCGGTAGTTCACAGGCAAGCTGAGAGGAACCGCCATGAGCCACGCCCACAAGCGCTATGCCGATGCTGACGCCACGACTGAGAGCCTGTTGCTCGTGTCGAAGAAGATCGACGAGATGGATCAGCGGGTCACTGCCCGGCTGAACGCCTTAGAAGAGGGACAAGGGGAACTCAAGAGCGGACAGACCCGGTTGTTCGAAACCACAGCTCGGATCGAGTCTCTTCTCGGAAAACTTCTCGACGGTCAAGCCGTGCTGCACCAAAACGACATGGAGCTGAAGCGGCGGCTGGACGAACGGAAGTCGTGAACCTCAAGATCACCCGGCGCAACGAGGTAATATTGCGAGTATTACCAAATCAAACCGTTGCGGCTGAACGACGGCCATAGCACAGCCGTCAAACCACCCGAAGTCGTCGGTTACCGGTAACTAGCCGAAAATCGAGGGTGTTAACCGGGCGGTGGTAACTTGGTAACCTCCCCTCCAGTGCGGCCTTGGGCCTTGATGATGCTCCCATGCCCTCGGTTCTGGCGCTTCCGTCATGCTCGGGCTGGTAACCGGAACCGCACACCGTAGGGACACTTCTGTCCCTTTCTGATCAGTCTCTCCGCGTTCCCGGCGAACTGCCGGAATTGGCTACCATCAACCGACCTTCAGCCGCCTGGATCAACTCGCGGGCCAGCGCCAACGCCCGCAGCGGCGGAACGGCAACATCGATTCTGCCGCCGTCCTCGCTGTAGGCAGTGAGGGTGATCGGTGACGAGTCAGCATCGGTGACGACGACGCGATTCATGCTGTAGTTTCCTCCTCGTTTCAAAAAAGCCAGCTGGAGCCTTGCTGGTGAGTTTTGGCACTCCGAGGCTACCAACCCCGCAGTCACCTCGCTTTGACGCATCAGCGAGCGCCTGATCGCGATTATGGGCTATGCGGACGGCATTCCCGGGATGGAATTCTCATGTCGGGATAAATCAAGCTTTCGGCGCAACGCCCCAACGGTTGAGGGCGCCACACCGACGCGCCGGGCAATCTCACGATCCGACAGGGTGGCGGTGTTCGTCGGATGGATCAGAAGATCGAGCACGGCTTGACGCCGGCCGGCTGCGGTGCGGGGCTGTTCGATTTGGACAGTGTCCAAATTGGACGGGTAGGCCGGAGCGGTGCCGGCGTTCAGCACCAGCCGCTCGAAGCCATCCAAATTGGACGGGGCCACGACGCACGCATCGTCCTTCCAATCGGCATGCGCCGCGAACTGAAGCCGGATGTGCAGATCGTCCAGCGAGACGACGGGCAGTTCATCCCGGTAGAGCTTGATCACCAGAGACCGACGATAGGCGGCAGGAAGGTCGAGCTGTTCGTCACCCCAGCATTCGAGGGCGTGGCAAATCTCGTGGTCGCGATCATCCCAGTAATGGAGTTCGTCTCGGGCCTCCCGGACAGTGCCGGGCATGGGCAATGCGGCCTCGATAGCAGCTCGGCACTCGGCAACAGGGTGTTTCGAGAAGTCGTGTCGAGCCCACTTGCCCATGCGGTCGTGCCAGCGGCCGGCAAGATACTCGTAGGGAGCATCAGGAACGTGCGGCCCCTCCAGCCACGGCGCGGCGGCGTCATGCAAAGCCTGTTCGCGCGGATCGCGGGCGATGGCGGCTTCGACCGACCCGTATTTCGCCAGCACGACGGCCCGCTGGGGAGCATAGCGCGCCCGTTCGGCTTCCCGCCGGGCTTTCGCGTCTGCGCAATATCGGTCGTATGCGGCCTTGCTCTCCCAGGTCGTACCTCCGACCGTGTAGCCCTTGGGTTTCGGCTTGGGCTGTTGTGGCGGCGGCCAAAAGGTGTGTCCATTCTGAACGGCGGGCGCCTTCAGCTTCTCGGCCACGTCGGTGAACGACATGCCGGCGGCCTTGAGCATCCCGCCAGCCTTTCGGAGCGCAGCCAATGCCTCGCCGTCCTGATCGGAGCCAGCCAGAGCCAGCACCTTGCCTAGCTTCGTGAAGTCCAGAGTGGTCATGCTGCGTCATCCCATGCAGAGGGCAGATGCTTGCGCCCGTCCTGGTGATCGTGGGCGCTGCGGTACTGGTAGGTTTCGGTGCTAAACCACAGCCCAACCTTGCCTTCCCAGTCTCCGTTTCTCTGCTTAGCGACGTTCAGCACTACCGGCGGCTTTTCGGCCAGATCACGAAGCTTGAGTTCGGCAGCGGCGTCACCATTGGTAGCGGCATCTTTGGCCTGTTTTATTTCGTCTTCGAGCTTTCTATTTCGCCAGATGCCAACGATGTTCGCGGCATTGCTGGCGATTTCACTAGTGCCTTTAACGTCTTCTGCGTCGGGGATTGCATGGGCCGGGCCGTTGCTGCGGTTTTCCTTTCGGGCGTGGGCGACCAAGTGAACGTGAACGCCTTTCTCGACGGCCCACGACACCACCTCGAAGACGGCTTTTTCTTGGCCCTGGTAATCTTCACTGCCAACACCCAAGCGCATGAGGCTATCAATCACAAATACATCGCAGCCGTAGCGGCACCGGGCATACTCGAATACTTCTAAGATGCGGGTTACTCCGGCCTTGCCAACTTGACCGAACACCCACAGCCAGCCGTCAAGCCAGCCTATTACTTCTCGAATATAAGGTTCTGTCGGCCGATCCACGTTTCCAGCTTGTTTCACCGCCCGTTTGAGCAACTGGCCCGGCACCATTTCCAGCGAGGCAACGCAGACGCGCGCGCCCTGCTCACCCATGGCAACGAGGGCGTGGCTCCGCGATGACACCGCGGAGCCGGCCGGCGTGGGTCAGTTGGCGGGGCGGATTGGGGGTGACAGTCATATGACACCCCCGGTTGCCGCAGCGGCATAGGCGAGTTCCCGGAAATACAGCCGCAATTCGCGGAGTTCATGCCGGGCGGCGACAGGATCAGCAGCATCGGCCAGCCGGTCGGCGGCCAGTAACCACCGCTGTTTTGCGCGGGCGACAGCGATTTCTGGTTGATTTGATTTGGTGATCGAGGTAACAATGGCGCTATCTTGCGTACCATTATTGCCAGCCCCCGGTTCCCGCCGGGGGTTTTCCTTGCGGTCCAAGAGTTAAGACACCTTCTCGCGGAAGCTCTCGACGAATTCGCGAGGATCAGTCAACACCAGTACTTTGCCAAATATCTTAGCGGTGTCGATGAGACCTTTATTTTTCAATTCGTAAAAAAATGCCGGGCTGATGCTGACTTGTTGGCACCAGTGCTTTACGCTGTAGCTGGCGCGCTTGGTCGTATCAGTGCTGGGGGGCTGATCAGTCTTTTCGACTGTCCGCCGTTCGTGGCGGTTGCTCGGGGTGGGCTGTCCCATGGATAAAGGCTCCTGAGTAAATGGAGCCCCCAAAAGTTCGGGGGCTCCGGTGGATGTGCGGAGCCCCCAAAAGTTCGGGGGCTCCGGTGGATGTGCGGAGCCCCCTATCTATGCCTGTAGATATAGTGTCGCTATTTGTCGTTTAACGTCAACCGATGGTTGATCGGATATCGGCACAGCAGGCCGTGCGCCCCATGAAACCGGCCAAGCAATGCCTAAAGCGTCCAGCCACTTGGCTACCGCAGCCTTCGGCAAACAAAAGCTTTCCAAATCCCAGCCTAGCGCAAGCAGGTCTTTGAAACCCCACCCTTCAGGCAATATCTCGTAAACAGGTCTAATTATCGGAACGGTATAAGTATTCATCAATTCATTTTTGAATTCACCACCAATGGCCCACTTTGTTAGCGTCTCAATGACAGCCACTCTCTTATTAACATCACTTTAAAATTCTCCATTTGGTATGGAAAGATCGTCAGCGATTTCACCAAATGTAAGTATATCTTTATTCTTGGGAAGGGTCTTGAGGAAAGCTTCGCGTTGATGCCGTCTCCCGCCCCTTTGTTCAATGTCCTTCCAATCTTTTTCGTCAAGCTTGTAGACAATACGGTCCATTACATGCACCCCGTGGTGCCCGCAGTATGGTCGGTTGGGAAACGCAGTGCGGTGTCCGCGCTTGTCGGGCCGTCGCCCTATCCCCGCCGATTCATTCAAGCCGTTCGTTCCAACGTTTCTGTGACATAGCCGTTGATACTCTTTCCGCTGCGGGCAGCGGCGGTGGCGATGCGGCGGTGCAGTTCGGGCGATACTCGCAGCATGAAATTGCCGGAATAGGGCCGCTCCGGTTCTTTGCCTCGCTCGCGACACCACTCGACGTAATCGGTGATAGTGTCGGCAAAGGCGGTGCGCAGTTCGCCCAACGTCTGCCCCTGGAAGGTCAGTACATCGCGGGTGTTGATCACATCGCCGTGGAACAGCCCGGCCTCTTCGTCTAGCTCGATGGTGGCAATGTAGCCTTCGTGATGCATCGTGCTCATGTTTCAATTCCTGCCTCTCGCAAGAGCCGGCGTACCGATTTGAGCGCGCCCTTGTCGGTTTCCTTCTGGGGGTGCGGTCGGTGGAAGACGGCATCAACGCCGTTGAGGCTGACCCGTACCCGCGATCCGCGCCCCTCCGAAACCGTCGCCCCTACCGCCGTGAACAGAGCTTCGATGTCGGCCCACGGCACATTGGCGCGCACCGGTTCGGCGAAGACGGCTTCCAGAGTTTTTCGGTGTTTCCCAATCATATTTGATGATACCATGAATAGATATCAACGTCCAGTGCGCCGCGCCATCACCATCGGCACCACAACAGCCGATGACTTCACCCCGTCCAGCAGGCCGGCAATCTTCGCGGCAACGGCGTCGGCAGCCAGCACAGCGGCTCTGTCAACCTTCGCATAGCGCTGCGTCACGCCGCGTCGCGCGTGGCCCAACAAGGCCGCAACGGTCATTTCACTGAACCCTTCATCGGCCGCAATGCTGGCGAAGGTGTGCCTCAGGATGTGCAGCGATGCGCCCTCAATCCCGGCAGTCGCGCAGAGCCGTTCTAGCACTTTGGGAAGCCCGATGAAGTGCCCGTCCCCCCGGCTGCCGGGGAATACCCATGACGCGCCCGAGCCGCGCGGCAGAGCCGTCAGCACGGCCAAGGCTGCGGAGCCAATCGCCCGCACCTGTGCGCCGCTCTTCGAGTCGGACAGGGTGATGCACCGCCCCTTGGCGTCCACCGCGTCTCTGGTCAGAGCCAGCGCTTCCATGCGCCGAAATCCGGTCAGCAGCAGAAACCGAACGGCAGCCAAGGCGATCCGGCTTTCCCCTCGCACTTCGGCATCACGGATCGCCTGCCCGAGGGCTCTGATTTCGTCCTCAGATAGCCGCCGGTCCTTCGACCCTTCGGCGAGTTGCCGAACGCCGTGAGCAGGGTTCGTCTTCACCAGTTTAGCCCGGTGAGCGTGCTCGAAAATGGCCCCGAGCATCCTGACCGTGCGCGCCGCCACTCCCGCCCCGCCTGTCGTGGCCCCACCGCGCCCCTCGCGAGCTTTGGCCGTTTTCCCGGCGGCAATGGCGCGCTGCATTTTAGCAATGTCGGTATCGGTCAGGCTGCCGGCTGCATTCCGTCCGATCAGCGGCTTGACGTGCGTGTCGATCCGGCTCCGATCCATCTCCAATGTGCTGGCCTTGATCCGCTCCCCCCGTCGCCCAATGATTTCCCCCTTTGCCGCCGCGTCAAGATACCAGTCGCACAACTCGGTGACTGTCATCGCTATTCGTGCAGCGTGACGCTCACCGCTCGGATCGGCGCCTTTAGTGAAGGCGATGTCATTGTTGTTAATCCTTTCCAGAAATCCATGGTCGGCAATCGTCGCATTAATTTGATTTTGTCCATCAGACAGTCGCCATTTATTATCTTCCTTAAAGGCGAGACTGATAATCCGAAATGCAATCCTGCGTTCTTCACAAACGATCTGATCATCTTCAATCGGTGTCTGCCATCGTTCGGCCATGCCTATACAGCGATATCGGTTCGGCCGCACCGGCCGCAATCTGTTGAAGGCTTGCCTCATACAGCCATATCAGTCAACATCAAGCTTTGATAATCGTAAAAAGCTAGAACACATTGTATATTACACCGTAATAAGTTATTAAGTGCGCGGACTTTACATACGCAGCAGGTCCAGCGGAACGTTTAACGCCGCGGCAATTCGAGCCATGGCGTCGAAACTTCCGGGCTTCTTTCCGGTTTCGATCTCCGAAAGATAGGAAGCGGAGATCCCGGATGCTTCGGCGAGGCCGCGCAGTGTAAGTCCGCGGTGATCTCGGAAAACCCTGACAGGGCGCTCCCCGTCGAGCACCCGCTCCGCGAGCGCGAAAGGAAAAGTTTCGGACTCACCGGCCGCGAGCCGTGTTTTTACCGCCTCTGCGTCGGTCAAGTCTTGAGCGTCGGCGATCAGCTCAGCGAGGGTTTCGAAGTCCACCCGGCTCAGGGTTACGCTGTCCGGCGTCTCGGCGATAGGTCTAATCGGCAGCGTGCTCATCGGTAAATTTCCTTGCGGTTTCCGATCTTCAAGGCCGTGATCAGCAGTTGATCGCCATCGATTTCGTAAACAGCGCGCCAATCACCATGGCGAATATGGCCCATCTTGCTTTCAAATGCCTTTGCCCATGGGGGCCGGCCATACGGATCGGCGGCGAAAGCCTTGAGTTTGGCCCGAAGCCCGACCGCATCGCTTTTCGGCATGCGAAACAGGACTTTCAGCGCGGAGGTTTCGATCACGATCTTCATGGCAGGCACATGATCGCTAACAGCGAATACGCTGTCAAGTGGAATTCGCTGTTAGCGTACAGCTTGATCCGATCATGCTTTCATGTTTCAATCCACGCATCGGCGCATTTCAGCGCCTCCGCGACCGCAGCTCC
>JBAWVF010000184.1:0-7451 GCA_037147415.1 Rhodospirillaceae bacterium
TTATGAGTAATCATGATCCCTACTCCGACTGAATCTGGAGCTTTGAATCGCAATCCGCAGAGTCTCGCAAGATATTTTTCTCGCATTTGGCGAGAACGCGTCGCGCCGCTCGGTCCCTCGGAAATGGGCATCAGCGAATGTCCACAGGCCCTAGCCCAACTTCGCCACATGGCCCGCTTGGGCGACACTCACCTCGGATTTGCGATAGTCGCCGGGACGATCCCCGCTTGCGACACGGCTGCATAATTCGGGTTGGAACCGCGGCTCTGATGCCAAGGCCATTGTCCGGCGTGCGACCCCCATGATAGAAATTCTCACTTGGTTGAGACGGAGCAACAGCGCAGTTGGTGTTGCAAAGTTCTGCTAATCGTTCGGTGCGGGACCGGACGGTGTCCGTCCGGTCCTGTCATATTTGTGGTGCTTGATGTTGGCCGTCTATGATACCGCGGAGCAGAGTCAGCTAAAAGCTGCACTTGACGATGTTTATGGCGTGGCGACCCATTGGCGGTCGTGGGTGACCCTTGGTTGGCATGATATTTTGCACAAATACCGGGGCTCGGTGCTAGGCCCGTTCTGGATTACCTTAAGCATGGCCATCTTCATTGGTGGCCTGTCGGCGGTTTATGGCGGTATTTTTGGGAATAATAACTCTCACTATATAACCTATCTCGCCATAAGTCTGCCACTTTGGGGGCTGATGAGCGAGTCTCTTCAGCAGGGATGTACTTGTTTTTCTGGGGAAACCTTAATAAAACAAATCCGTTTGCCATATTCTGTCTTTGTGGCCCGCGTCTTGTGGAGAAATACGGTTATATTTCTGCACAATATTGTAATATTTGTAGTTTCATCGCTATTTATAGAGAGCAGCCATCTGCCGCACTTCGTTTTGTTAGTGATTGGCTACACTTTATTTGTCATTAATCTATTTTGGATAGCGCTTTTATTCGGAATAATCTGCGCACGTTTTCGCGATTTTGCTCAGATTGTAACAAATTTAATTGGTCTTGTTTTTTTCATCTCTCCAGTGATGTGGGAGCCAAAACTGTTGGAAGGCAAGCCATACCTGATCGAATTGAATGTTTTTAATCACATGATGGAAGTTGTGCGACAGCCGATCTTGGGAGAAATTCCAACAACGCTCGATTATGTGGTTTCGGTGAGCCTCGCCATACTTGGCTGTGGTCTATGCCTAACGGTATTCATGAAGTTCCGCCGCCGCTTGGCATACTGGATCTGACGCAATTATCACCCATCAGCTCTTCTGTTTCCTTCAAATGCGAGTCGAGCAGCCACCATGGCCTCCATCCTTGTTGACAATGTTTCGATCGACTTCCCGGTCTATTATGGTGCTCGCTCGCTCAAGAAGACTCTTTTGCACCATGCGGTTGGCGGTATTATCGGTTACGATTCCCGCAATCGGACTTGCGTTCACGCCATCCGCGGTTTGTCGTTCCGATTGGAAAAGGGCGACAGGGTCGGCGTGATCGGGCCGAACGGTGCCGGCAAGACCAGTCTGCTGCGCGCATTAGCCGGGATTTATGAACCATCGCAAGGCCGCATCCGCATTGAGGGCAAGGTCACTTCTCTGATAGATTGCACGTCCGGCTTTGATAGCGAGAGTAGTGGGTATGACAACTTATTCCTGCGCTCATCAATTCTGGGATATTCCAAATCCTACATTCAGGATAAACTGGATGATATAATCAAGTTCAGCGATCTTGGCGACTTTTTGTATCTGCCGATGAGGATGTATTCCAGCGGCATGACGGCACGGCTTGTCTTCGCGACAGTCACGGCGTTTGATCCTGAAGTCTTGTTGTTGGACGAGTGGCTTGGGGTCGGTGATGCCAATTTCATTGAAAAGGCTCAGCGTCGTGCTGAAGAGTTTGTCAATCGCTCGAGTATCATGGTCATTGCCTCCCACAGCAACACGATCATTCAACGTCTGTGCAACAAGGTAATCTGGCTCGAAAACGGAACTCTGCGGGCCATGGGCACTGCGGACGACATTCTACCCCAATATGCCAGTGGGTTGTCCGGATTGCCCGACCAGGGTATTGAAAGTGGTCCGGACCCCGTCGAGGTCACTCACCATGCCACACAAAGTTAATGCCGTGCGGCGGCAGGGGCTCCGCGCCCCAAGTGGCGAGTGACGAACTGGACGGCTCATGACGCGGCACACCGCCCGCGGGGTAGCCTGCCGGTCCCCGGCTAGACCATCCTGGGACGGCGAGCCTGAACCGAATTCTGGACCTCGGACGCAAGGGGTCCGTGCGTGTCGCATGAAAAGCGAACCAGGGAGGGGGGCGCTATCCCCAGATATATCCATGCAACACGCTGTGACAGGTTAGGGAATTGATATGGCTTCATCCCTGATATTGACACTGGACGGTGGCACCTTCGTCGAAGGCAATAGTTACAAAGCTGAAGACGGCTATCCAGCCCTGCGTCTTGTGCCAGAGGACGGTACATATCCGACTGGCTGGCAGCTCCTTCACTATCGCATTGATAGTTCAGAAGACACCATTACACCGGGGATAATGCTGTACGACGCCGATCATGCCGAGACGTGGCTGGCCCTGCGCAGCCATCCTGGCGGTGTTCGCCAAGTGGTCCATACTGTCAACTTTCCACCCGGCATCCGGAGCATGGTTCTGCGAATCGGTTATCACCCCACAACGTTGCAACTGTCTGAAGTCCGCTTCACGCCGGCCTCGCGACTGCTGGCCTATACCCGGCTGATAATGATGGTCGCGGCCTCTGTACGGCCGATCCTGACCCAACCGGGCCTGCTGTTGCGGGCGACGTCACGCGGGCTCTCCCTGCTCCGAGGCGGCGGTCTGCGGGCCCTGCTCGACCGTGAACATAGCCGTCGCCACGAATTGAAGCCTAACGACTATCGCACTTGGATCAGCCGCCACGATCTCCTGACCGAAAGCGATCGGATTGCGATCCGAGAGCACGGCGCGCACCTGCCACTCCGACCGCTGATCAGCGTAATCATGCCGGTCTATAACACGCCGCCGGCCTATCTACGGGCGGCCATCGAGTCCGTGCTCGGCCAGCTTTATGACCGGTTCGAGCTGTGCATTGCCGACGATTGCTCGACCGATCCGGCGATCCGGCCGCTGCTCGAAGACTATGCAGCCCGGGATTCCCGGGTAAAGCTGGTGTTCAGGACCGAAAACGGCCACATCTCGCAGGCCTCCAACAGCGCCCTCGAACTAGCGCAGGGCGAGTTCATTGCCCTGCTCGACCATGACGACGTATTGACGCCACACGCGCTTTACATGGTTTCCGTAGAAATAAACCGCCATCCTGACGTCGGCATTATCTATAGTGATATCGACAAAATCGATATAGCGGGCCGGCGCTGTGATCCTTATTTCAAGTCAAGTTGGAACCCAGACTTAATTCTTTCTCAGAATTATTTCAATCATCTAACCGTCTATCGGCGCTCGACGGCCGTTGCGGCTGGTGGTTTCCGCGTTGGCTTCGAAAGCAGCCAGGACTACGATCTAGCTTTACGTATGATCGAGCGCACGCCCGGCCCGGCGATTCGCCACATTCCGTTTGTGCTGTACCACTGGCGGGCAATTCCCGGTTCGGTGGCGCTTAGCCTGGATCAAGAATCCTATGCCACCGAGCGGGCACGGCAGGCCATCACAGAGCATCTGGCGCGCTGCGGCATCGCCGCCACCGTCGAACCCAGTCCGAGCGGCTGCTTTCACCGGGTCCGCCGGCAGGTGCCCGAGCCGGCGCCCCGGGTGAGCCTGATCATCCCGACCCGCGACCGGCTGGAATTGGTCCGGGGTGCGGTCGATAGCATCTTGAACCACACGGACTATCCCAATTATGAGATTATTATCGTCGACAACCAGAGTTCCGATCCGGCGACCCTGGCTTGGTTTCGCAGTCTCGATGCCCATATGCGGGTACGGGTGGTGCGCTACGACGCGCCGTTCAACTATTCGGCCATTAACAATTTCGCGGTGGCTCACGGCGTCGGTGACATTGTCGGGCTGATCAATAACGATATTCTGGTCATCGACCGGGACTGGCTCAGCGAGATGGTGTCCCACGCCGTCCGGCCGGAGGTTGGTGCGGTCGGTGCGCTGCTCTACTATCCCAACGACACCGTCCAGCAAGCTGGCATCATCCTGGGGGTTGGGGGCGTCGCGGTGAACGGGCACGTGGATCTGCCGCGGGGCGAAACCGGTTATTTCGGCCGGGCCGAACTGATCCAGAACTATTCGGCGGTGACCGCGGCCTGCCTGCTCAGCCGCACCGTCGTTTATCGCGAGGTTGGCGGCCTGGACGAGGCCAACCTTGCGGTGGCCTTCAACGATGTCGATTACTGCCTGCGGGTCCGTGAGAAGGGTTATCTGATCACCTGGACGCCGCATGCCCAGATGTATCATCTGGAATCAGCTACGCGTGGCGACGATATGGCGCCCGAGAAGCGCAAAAGATTCGATAGCGAGGTCCGTTATATGATCAAACGTTGGGGCGAATCGTTGCGCTTCGATCCCTATTACAATCCTAACCTGACCCTGACCGGCACCGCCTTCGAACGCAGCGACCAGCCCCGGCGCGAACGGCCATGGCAGGCCAGAGGGTCAACCGGTGTTGACCTGCAGCCGAAACCGCGTCGGTGACGTGACCGTACTCGGTCATCGCGTCGCCGACCAACATCGTGTGCCTCATTCAGATTGGGGCCACTATCGCTCTTGCCAACCACATGAATCAATTTGACGCACCTCCAGAACACTCGTTTTACGAGATCAGGAAATCTCGCCTCAGTTTCCTCACTGTAACCTCCAGATGTCGTTATAAGACTCCAAAATAAAATTGCCATCCTCTGCTTGGTCGGAGTCAAGCTCCTGCAACAAACCGACGAATGGGCCATCCGACGCCGCAATATGACTCTGGAAACGATCGTATCGTTGAGCGATAATCCCGACGCGCTGCCGGCCATCGCCGCTGCGTGCGAACCGGCAACCAAGGCCGGCGATGCCCCACACCAATCTTACGCTATGTCCTGGGACGCGCTCTATTGGCATATCTGAGGATTTCATTTCTGCACACGAGGCTAGGTTCCGGACGACTGGAGTCCGTCCGTGTCCCATGACAAGCCAAGCAAAGAGGAAGTCCTCACGCTTCCAAGACATCCAGGCGACTCATCGGCCACGAGCCAGACCGAGACTGCCAACCGCCTCCTTGCCGAGCGTGATTGGCAGATCGCCCAGCTAAGGCTCGCCGTCGCGGCTCGTGACGAGCAGATAGGTGCGAAGAACCAGGAAATCGAGGCGCTTTTGCACTCGTCGTCCTGGCGGATCACAGCGCCACTGCGGTCTCTGGTCGACACCGTCCGCCGGCTAGGGGGCGGCTCGCCCCCTCCCCTTCAGCCGGCCCCGCTGCAGCCGATGAACGCGATGCCCGAGGCCGGCTGGCCGAATGTCAAGCGCTGGTATGATGAAAATGATCCAGAAGTGTCGGTTATCATTCTGAACTGGAACAAGAGTCAGCTAACCATCGCTTGCTTACAGTCACTGTGGCAGCATACCAGCGGCTTCCGCTACGAGATCGTGGTCGTCGATAACGGTAGCACGGCCGAGGAGCTGTGTCGGCTAAAAGATTTTCCCGGACACTACCGCCTGGTTTGCCTACCGGTCAATTTGTTCTTCGGTGAAGGCAACAATATCGGCGCTGAAATAGCCGGCGGACAGTTCGTTGTGTTCATGAATAACGATGCTTTCGCGACGCCGAACTGGCTGCCGCCTTTGATGGCCGTGCTTGCGGATCGAGCTGATGCCGGCGCGGTGGGACCTAAATTCCTTTTTCCCGATGGCCGTCTTCAGGAAGCCGGGGTGCTCTGTGCTCCCGATGGCACCGTTTATCAGCGCGGCGCCGGTGGAAGCGCCGATGATCCCGCCTACCAAACCTTGCGGGAGGTTCACTACTGTTCCGCAGCCTGCCTGCTCATGCGTCGCGACCTGTTCCTACAGGTGCTTGGCTTCGATTGGTGCTGGGAGCCGGTCTTTTACGAAGACGCCGACCTGTGTCTGAAGCTCGGCCGGCTCGGCCGTACGGTGTACTACTGCCCAGGTTCGACCATCATCCACATCGGCAACGCCACCATCGCCGACTCCAGCCGCCAACTGAACGGTCTGCGCATATTCGAGATCAACCGCGCCCGCTTCACCCAGCGCTGGGCCTCGTTCCTCCAATGCGAAACCGGCAAATCGCCAAGCTTGGTCGAGGCGGCACCGCCGACGGTGCCGGCCGCTGACCAAGCGGACGGGCGGGTCGGGCTGTACCTGTCGGATCGGCTGGCCGCCAACGGCAACAGTCGCGTCCTGCTGGCCGTCGCCCTGGCCTTGGCCGCGGACAGTCCGGTAACCGTGATCGTACCGGTGCCGTGCAGCCGCCTTCGGCTGCTCACGGTCGCCCGGATGCTGGGCCTGGAGCTGAAGACAGCTCAGGTCCAGATTGCCACCCTGGAAGAGGCCACAACCCAGACTTTCGGACTGTTCATCGCCCTGTCCGAAGACATCCTCCCGCCGGGACCAGGACTGGGCCGGCGTAACATTCTGATCAGCCGCCGGCCGGCGCCACCAGCCGGCGTCGACCATGGGGCGGCCGTATGGTGGTCCGACTACGAAGCGGTGGTGGTCGAATCCCCGGCGGCCCACAGCCAAGCCGAGGCGCTCATCCGCACCCTGGCGCTACCCGGCAAACCGATCCGGATCATTCCCCCGCCGGTGGGTTCGGTCGAGAGTGATGGGAATAACAAGGAAGATGTCATCATCCAGGTCGGCCGCTTTGATGGCTCTCCCTCCAGCGGGAGAAGCCACGAGACGGTAATCGACGCCTTTCGCACCCTGGCCGACGGCAACCCCACGATCCGGCTGACTCTGGCCGGGTACTTGCCGCCGGAAGCTTGCCATCTGGAGTATTTCCGGCTCCTGCAAGCACGGAGTGCGGGCTTGCGCGTCGATTTTCACCCAAACGCCAGCCGAGACGAGTTGACGGCGCTTTATCGCCGGGCCACCGTCTGTTGGCAAACCGCCAGACCGGCCGGGACGCTATCAGCCATTGCCGTCCTCGAAGCCATGTCCTGTGGCTGCATCCCCGTGGTGATCAGTCAAGCCGGCCTCCTGCCCTTCATCGAGCATGAGCGCAGTGGTTTCCGGGTAGAAACCGCCGCAGCCTTGATCGATACGTCTCGCCGCATCCTGGCAAACCGCCAGACGCCCTGGGCGGCCGGACTGATGGAAGCCGCCGCCATAGGCGCGCGCGCCTATGGAACGCCGGCATTCATCGCCCGCTGGCAGGATCTCCGCGACGAATACCGGTGACAGGGTCGCGTGAGGCGTCCGTTCGTAGCACTTCAGGTCGAGCTGCCGTTGCAACTGGACAGCCGATATGCCCGGAGTCTGGCTGACTGC
>JBAWVF010000185.1:0-7414 GCA_037147415.1 Rhodospirillaceae bacterium
CAGACGCCAGACCGCCCTAAAATTTCCAGAAAATCGGCCAGTTAGAATGGCTGTATTGCTCTTTTCCTACACAGCCTTCTGCCTAAGCCCTGCTCGCCGAATGCGACGAATAGCAGACAACTGGCAGATGTATATCTACTTTTGCGGGTGATATGACTCAACATCAGCACTCTTTCTTCCTTCGAATGAGCCTTGCTGCCGCACCCCCTTGTAACCCGCGCCAAATTCCTCATATGTAAGCACTCCTCCGGGCAGACTGCTAACAGCCTCGGAAGTTCGACGAGTGACTGATTTTTTGGAGGTACCTGATGAAGTTTCGTCCGCTGCACGATCGCGTTGTGGTTAAGCGCCTGGACTCCGAGCATAAGACCAAGGGTGGAATTCTAATCCCCGACACCGCAAAGGAAAAACCCCAGGAGGGCGAAATTATCACCGCTGGACCCGGAGCCCGAGACGAGAGCGGCAAGATTGTCCCTCTTGATGTGAAAGCAGGGGACCGCATTCTGTTCAGCAAGTGGTCGGGGACTGAGGTTAAAATTGATGACAACGAGTTTCTGATCATGAAGGAGTCAGACATCATGGGCATCATCGAGAATTAGTGAGCCGGTTTTTTTCTCATATAACGTCGTCTTTAGTCCATGATTTTGAGAAGGTATGAATAATGACTGCCAAGGATGTAAAGTTTGGCGTTGACGCTCGGGCTCTAATGGTACGCGGTGTCGACACACTGGCTGATGCGGTGAAGGTGACGCTCGGTCCCAAAGGTCGCAACGTCGTTCTCGACAAGTCGTACGGGGCGCCGCGCATCACCAAGGACGGCGTGACCGTAGCTAAGGACATCTCTCTGTCCGACAAGTTTGAGAACATGGGCGCGCAGTTGGTTCGCGAGGTCGCAAGCAAGGCCAGCGATGCGGCAGGCGATGGCACCACTACCGCCACCGTTCTGGCCCAGGCCATTATCCGCGAGGGCGTCAAAGCGGTGGCCGCTGGCCTCAACCCGATGGACCTCAAACGCGGCATCGATATGGCCGTGGAGGCTGTGGTCGCAGACATCAAGGCGCGTTCGCGCAAGGTCGCAACCAACGCCGAAATTGAACAGGTCGGCACCATCTCCGCCAACGGTGACGCGGAGATTGGCAGCAAGATCGCACAGGCGATGGCGAAGGTCGGAAATGAGGGGGTTATTACCGTCGAAGAGTCCAAAGGCCTGGAGACGGAGCTCGACATTGTCGAGGGCATGCAGTTCGACCGCGGCTATCTCTCACCATACTTTGTCACCAGTGCCGAGAAAATGACGGTCGACCTGGAAAACCCGTACATCCTGCTCTTCGAGAAGAAGTTGTCAGGGCTTCAGCAGCTTTTGCCCTTGCTTGAAGCGGTTGTGCAGTCGAGCCAGCCGTTGCTGATTATTTCCGAAGACGTGGAAGGCGAGGCGCTAGCCACCTTGGTGGTCAATAAGCTCCGTGGCGGCCTGAAGGTCGCGGCGGTGAAGGCTCCCGGCTTCGGTGATCGCCGCAAGGCGATGCTGGAAGACATTGCGACCGTGACCGGCGGCCAGCTTGTCTCCGAAGACATGGGCATCAAGCTGGAGAAGGTCACTCTGGACATGCTCGGCCGCGCCAAGAAGGTCCTCATCACCAAGGACGACACCACCATTATCGACGGTGACGGCTCGAAGACGGGCATCGCGACCCGTTGCTCGCAGATACGCCAGCAGATTGAGGATACGACCTCCGACTACGACCGCGAGAAGCTCCAGGAGCGGCTCGCCAAACTGTCGGGCGGGATTGCGGTGATCAGGGTCGGCGGCGCGACCGAGGTCGAGGTCAAGGAGCGCAAAGACCGCGTTACCGACGCCACCCACGCCACACGCGCTGCTGTCGAAGAGGGCATCGTTCCAGGCGGCGGCGTGCCGCTGCTCTACGCCATCAAGGCGCTTGATGCTCTGAAACCCGCAAACGCTGACCAGCGCGTTGGTATCGATATCATTCGTCGCGCCATTCAGGCCCCGGTTCGCCAGATCGCGTCCAATTCCGGCGTCGACGCCTCGATCGTCGTGGGCAAGCTAACTGACAAGGGCGATCCCAACTACGGCTTCAACGCCCAGACCAGTGAGTATGTCGACATGTTCAAGGCTGGCATTATCGATCCGGTCAAAGTCGTTCGTACCGCCATCCAGGGGGCGGCTTCGGTAGCCAGCTTGCTGATTACAACCGAGGTGATGGTCGCCGAAATTCGCGATAATAATGCTCCGTCAATGCCGGGCGGTAGTATGGGTGGCATGGGCTACTAACGATTGCAGGGGGAATCTGTCACTTGAAGTAGGGGGACGGTGACGGATTCCTTCCACGAATTCACACTCTGGGATCGGCGGCGTCAAGGCATTGATTTTACGGGACCTCCTGATAATCCCCCGGATATCAGAGGCACCGGTACGGCCGTGCTTTGTCCGCCGCTTGACAGACAAAAAGCGTGTTCTGCCAAATGTTCAGATCATCGAGGCAGGCGCTGACTGAATTTGGCCGATTTTCACAGCTCTGTGATTACGGGGGCTGCCATATAGGTATTGGTAAAATAGACATTTTACCAATACCAGCTTTGCGTATTTAGCATGAGGGCGATATTGGTAAACACGGCAGTCTACCAATATCGGGAGAGCGGCGTCATGCAGCGGATTGGTTTGGCCCTTCAGACTATGTACGCAGATTTACAACAGCGCTGCCTTGATGCCGCGTTCGACGCCGATTTCCCGGAGAACGGCAGCTTCTACCAACAGGAGAAAAAAGGACGCCGCTACTGGTATTATTCTGGATATGATTCCGGGGGGCGCAAATACACCAAATACGTCGGTCCTGTCGACGACCCGGCGGTCACCTGCCGGGTTTCCCGGTTTGGTCAGCTGAAAAACAGCTTCCGCGAGCGCCGGGCAAGCGTGCGGGCGCTTGTTGCCGGCGACCTGCCGGTTACGAATCCTTTCACCGGCAGCGTCCTCGATGCGTTGGCCAGGGCCGGGTTGTTTCGTCTGCGCGCCTGTCTAGTTGGCACGGTAGCCTTCCAAACTTATGCCGGTCTGCTGGGCGTCAAGTTACCGGATGCCCAGCTGATGACTGGAGATGCTGATCTTGCACAGTTCCTGTCCATCTCCACGGAGGTAGCCGACAGTGTGCCGGCGATGATCGAGGTGCTCCGTTCCGTCGACAAGACCTTCGCCGAGATCAGCTCACTGTCTGATGACCGCAAGGCGATCGCATACAAGAACGCCGACGGTTACAAAGTTGAATTCCTGGTTCCGAATCGGGGATCGGACGTGTACGCCGCCCAGCCACCGATAATGCCGGCTCTGGGCGGTGCGGCTGCACAGCCGCTACGGTTCCTCGATTTCCTGATCTGGCAGCCTGTGCGCGCCGTACTGCTTCACAACGCAGGTATTGCCGTAAATGTACCTGCGCCTGAGCGCTACGCCGTTCATAAACTTATCGTGGCGACCCGCCGTCGGCAGGAGAACATCGTGAAGATCAACAAGGACCTGTCTCAGGCGGGAACCCTCATTGAGGCTATGGCGACTGACCGCCATCATCATCTCCTTGACGCCTGGGGCGAGGGATGGCAACGCGGTGACGCATGGCGAGCCGCCCTGAGGCAGGGGCGGGGCATGCTGCCGGCACCAATCCGCGAACAACTGCATGATGCAATCAGACGGGCCTGTGCGGAGAGTGGCGAAAATCCGGCTGCCCTGGGCGTCGGTGACGCAGATCAGCATCGCTGATGAATGCTCTTGCGGCTAAGCGTCATTCGGCGTTGTCGCTGAAGTCTCACGGTAAGCTGAAACCGATCGATACCATACAGGCGTCCGTGCCCTGCCCTGTTCCCCCGTCTCTCTCGTCCCGGGGCCACGATTTCGACTGACTTTATCGCTCAACTCAGACGTCGGTTAGTTGGTCTAAACCAACCCGACCAGCTCATTCGGCGCCGGTTCACACTATGGCACCTGGATGCCGGTGGGACAGCGGTCGTCCACACCATCAAATCGGAACCGTTCGTTAGTTCGGGCCAAGAACCCTCAATTCCGATGCCACGCTTATACACCTGTTGATGTTTTCTCTAATAACAATGAATATGGCTAATTGAAGCGCGGCCATGTGAAGGTTTGCCATGAAGCGGGACGATCTCTGCGATGCGGTGCGCCGACGGCTCCGCCGTCTGCCCGACCCGTTTGCCGCCCATTACGGCGTCGTGCCCCTGCCGCCACCCGAGGACAGTCTCGACCTACGCCCAGTACGCCTGCAATGCGAACAGGCGCAGGCTGCCATGGTCCGTGCTGACGTGCTGGCCGCGACACTGCCCGACCCCTGGCTGGTCAGCCGGGTCCTGACACGCCGGGAAGCCGTCGCAAGTTCGTCCATCGAAGGAACGAACAGTACGCTCGACGAGCTGCTCACGGTCGAAGAAACGGCTGACGACGCGGCGACCGACGCCGCCCGCCAAGTCCGCGATTACGCCCTCGCCCTGGATACACTGCTCCCAGAGGCCAGGGCGCAGGGTCCATCACTCTTCACGATGGAACTGGTGTGCCGTCTCCATCGCCTGGTCATGGCCGACGACCCAGATTACAGCGACGTTCCGGGGGAGTTCCGCCGCCGCGTCGTGTGGATCGGCGGCAGAGACATCGCCTATTCGACGTTCAACCCGCCACCTCCGGACGACGTGCCGAGCTGTCTGGAAGAGACGATGGACTACATGCGCTGTTCGGGCATGCAGGCGGTGACTCAAAGCCTGCTGACCCGGATGGCGGTGGCGCACGCCCACTTCGAGGCCGTCCACCCCTTCCGGGACGGCAACGGTCGTGTCGGGCGCCTCCTGCTCCCACTGTCGATGGCCGCCGACAGCCACATCCCGCTCTACCTGTCGCCGTATATCGACGCACACAGGAACGCCTACAACGACGCCCTGAAGGCTGCCCAGCAGCGTCTCGAATTGGCAGCCATCGTCGCCTTCATGGCCGACGCGGTGGTCGGCACCGTCGACGAACTGCAGGCGACCGCAACTGCCCTGACCGCCCTCCAGGCCCTGTGGCGGCAACGACGGAAGTTCCGCGGCGGCTCCACGGCGTTGCGCGCTCTGGCGATGTTGCCACATTACCCCGTCGTTACGGTGAGCCGCCTCTCGGCCGTGCTGGGCGTGAGCTTCCACTCGGCGTCCCAGGCCGTCGGCAGTCTCGTCGACGCCGGCATCCTCACGGAACGCACCGGCTACACACGCAACCGAATCTTCTCGGCCCCCGAGGTGCTGTCGGTGCTGAACCGCCCGTTTAGCGCGGAGCCGATACTGCCCGACGCCCGGTGATAGAGGCTTTGTGCTCAACCGCAGCCCAGTCTTTCTCGGCCATTTGGCGGGCTATGACCTCGGGTTCACCCGAGAACTGCTCGATGAACTCTTCCATGACCTGTTTCAATAGGTCAGCATCCCCGCCGCAGCGAACCATGGCAATTCCAATGTCGATCTCGGCAAGCGCATCTCCCGGAGCCGAACGGCTGACATGGCGGAGGATGAGCAGCACCTGCTGAAGCCGCAAAGCATCCCCAATCAAGGCATTCGGGGTGCCGGGGGCAATATGGAAATGCACCTCAATGTCTTTATCATGCGTGTTTGCGGCCGTGATGGTGCCCAGCGTTTTCATAAGGTCGTCAAGCAGGAACGGCACCATTTCCAGTTCAAGCCGTCCGGCTTCGATCTTGGACAGGTCGAGGATGCCCGAGCGCCGCGATAATTAGAAAGCTGTTAGGCAATGTCGGAGAACATGTATGAGCACTTATGCCGTTCCCAACGAAATTGTATCGGCCGTCCGCGCAGCCGCTGCGGCGAAAGACAAAGAAGCGGCGCGCGGGATACTGGTGGCCGAAATGCCCGAAATGTCCGATACCGAGATCGAAGATTTGCTCACGATGATTCTGATTTCCCCATTCGCCAACCCGAAGCCCCGCAAGACAGCCTGAATCGTGCTTACTAACCGGGAAAAGCAGGCATGCCTTTCGCCCAGACCCCGTCGGCACCGGCTTAAACTCCGCCCTTAATCTGTCGCCCGAGCCACGAACGCCTTTGCGGCAATTAGGGCACCGTTGAGCGCGATGAGTTCTGTATGCTCAATGAAAAAAGCCGGCAATTAGCGCACGCCACTCACGACGCGCCTAATGGGCTTTGCCGCGGGCATAGGTGCGGCGTCCTGCACTCGGCGCCGCGATGTAAATTGTAAACCACCGTATACTAGATGCATCTACAGATTGTGGTGTATCCCATGACCCAAACTCGTTACATTGCCTACTACAGGGTTTCCACAGCCGCACAAGGTAGGTCCGGCCTTGGACTCGAGGCCCAACAAGCCGCCGTTAAAGCCTTCCTCCAAGGTCGGGACCATGATCTCATCGGCCAGTTCATCGAGGTCGAATCGGGCAGGAACTCAGAAAGGCCGCGACTCGGAGAAGCATTGGCCCTGGCTCGTAAACTGAAGGCCACCGTCATAATAGCCAAGCTTGACCGTCTCGCACGATCTGTAAGCTTCATTGCCAACCTTATGGATTCTGGCGTGGAATTCATCGCCGTAGATATCCCTGCCGCCAATCGCCTGACACTCCAAATTATGGCGGCCGTGGGCGAAGCGGAAGCCAGGATGATTTCCGAGCGGACCATCGCCGCACTGGCCGCCGCCAAAGCCAGAGGTGTGCGACTCGGGAACCCCACCAATCTGCCCATCGCTCAAGCCGCCGGCCACCAAACGATGATCCAAGATGCCGACGATCATGCCAGCAAGGTGATCGCCACCATCAAGGAGATCGTTCGAGCCGGTACGGTCAGCGTCCACAAGATTGCTTCGACAATGAATGAACGCGGTGTGCCAACAAGGAGGGGTGGGGCATGGTCTGGCACCTCGATCTTGAACACCATTCGTCGGTGCGGCTTTCAGACCGTGAGCGATGTGGTGGCGTCGGCATAATCTTGTTGGATGGCGACCACAGACAGCGGTGCCGCAATCCTGTCATAAATTCGCTCGAAAGTGGCCAAAAACGCTTAAAGCGCTTTTGAGGGGTTCTGGCGGTGAAGATCGGCATCACGGTCGTCAGTTCGCAGCCGGCGGCCGGTGCCTTGCCACTGTTAACCCGCCCTGACATAAATTCCGTCGAAAGTGGCCAAAAACGCTTAAAGCGTTTTTGAGGGGTTTTGGCCGTGATGATCGGCACCATGGTCGTCAGTTCGCAGCCGGCGGCCTCGGAGCAGTTGGCCGGAAACGGATCGGAATGGGTGGCCGGATCTGAATCGGAATACCTGGCCGGAAGCGTCGGAATCCGCACAATGTTTATCAACATTCGTTGAACGGACGGCTACGCCGAGAGGGTGCCTAAACTGAGGCATCGCGCGGGCG
>JBAWVF010000186.1:0-7373 GCA_037147415.1 Rhodospirillaceae bacterium
GATCGACGAGGTGCTGGTCGAGGGCCGCTTCGGCGCCGCCGGGATCGAGTTGGTGATCGAGGAATTCCTGGAAGGCGAAGAGGCCAGCTTCTTCGCGCTGGTCGATGGCAGCCGAGCCTTGCCCCTGGTCGCGGCACAGGATCACAAGGCCGCTTATGATGGCGACAAAGGCCCCAACACCGGCGGCATGGGCGCCTATTCGCCCGCTCCGGTCGTGACCCCGGCTTTGACCGAACAAGTGATGAATGAGATCATCAATCCGACCGTGGCCGGCATGACCGAAGAGGGCACGCCGTTTCGCGGTGTCCTGTTCGCCGGCTTGATGATCGTGGCAGGTAAGCCCTATCTTTTAGAGTATAATACCCGCTTCGGTGACCCCGAATGTCAGGTGCTGATGAAGCGGCTGAAATCCGATTTGTTGCCGGTATTGGTGGCTACGGCGGCGGGGGATATCTCCGGTATTTCACTGGAATGGAGCGATGAGACGGCTGCGTGCGTGGTGATGGCCGCCAAGGGTTACCCCGGTGAACCACGCAAAGGCGGCGAGATCGAAGGACTGGCCGAGGCCGGCGCGGTGGAGGGTGTTACCGTCTTTCATGCCGCGACGGCACGAAGCGAGGGTGGCCGCATTCTGGCGGCAGGGGGACGGGTGCTAGGCGTTACCGCCGAAGGCGCCACCGTCGGCGCCGCCGCCGAGCGGGCCTATCG
The DNA here is from genome assembly GCA_037147415.1 of Rhodospirillaceae bacterium. GTDB lineage: Bacteria > Pseudomonadota > Alphaproteobacteria > Azospirillales > Azospirillaceae > BOG-933. The sequence continues at coordinate 709 of JBAWVF010000186.1, forward strand.
CGCGGTCGATGCCATCCGGTGGAGCGACGGTTTTTGCCGGCGTGACATCGGCTGGCGTGCAATTTCCCGCGGAGCGTAATATTTTAGAATAGGACTTTGGAGAGGCTTGATGTTCATCGCGTGTACTGCGTTGATCGAACGGAACGAGCCCCACGTCGGGCACGGCGTGGCCGTTCTCGATGTCGACAATGACGGAACCTTCGAGTTTCTGGTCACGGGCTATGGCATGGCCAACCGGGTGCTCAAATGGAACGGACAGCGTTTGATCGACGCAACCGCGCCGACGCTGGCCGATCCGACCGGCCTGACCACCTGCCTGCTGGCGGCCGACATCGACGGCGACGGGCGCGAAGAAATCTACGTCTGCAATGAGGAAAGCGAGGCGGCTCCCGGCTCGACCGACCGTCTGTTGACCTCGTTCGGCTCACGCTGGGTCGATATGTTAAGCCTGCCCGAGAATGCCGAGATTGCCGAAGCGGCCTTCGGCGTGGTTGCGGCCTGCCTTGATCGCCACGGTCGCGGCCGTTATGGCTTTGCCGTTGCCAATGCCGGCGATCCGATCGCGCTTTACGAACTCGAGGCCCGGGGCCGGATCGTCAATGCCGCCGAAGAGGCCGGTCTCGACCTGACCGCCGATACCCGGGCGATGACGGCGCTGCCCTTGGTTTCGGAGCGTATGGACCTGTTCGTTCATGTCGGCAGCGGCAGCAACTGCCTGTTCCGCAATCTGGGGGACGGCACCTTTGAAGAGGTCGCGGAAAAGCGCGGCTTGGCCGACACCCGCCAACAGGGGCGCGGCGTTGCGGTGCTCGACGCCGATGGCAATGGCTTGTTCGACTTGGCGTGTGCGGTCAGGCAAGGCAGCCACCGCTTGTTCATTCAAAGGGCCGGCGGCGGCTTTACCGAAGAGGCGCCTGCCGACCTGTCGCTACCCTCGCACGCCTGCTCGGTGATTGCCGCCGACTTCGATAATGACGGCTTTGAGGAGCTGCTGTTCCTCAACCACGGCCAGCCCAACCGCTTGTTCGCCCTGCGTCACGAGGAATGGCGTGAAATCGAGATCGGTGACGCCGCCGAACCGCGCGGCTGGTCGACCGGGGCCGCCGTGGCCGACATCGACGGGGATGGCATCCTGGAACTCCTGGTCAATCATCACGGCCACAATAGCCACCCCGCCCCGCTCGCTTTGTTCAAGGCGACCGCCGGGGATAATAGTTGGCTGCGCGTATTGCCGCTGACCGCGGCCGGAGCCCCCGCCCGCGGCGCCGTAGTCATCTGCACCGCCGGCACGGTCACCCGGCATCGCTCCATCTGCGCCGGCAGCGGATACCTCAGCCAAATGGAGCCGGTCGCCCATTTCGGCTTGGGGCAAGTCCGGGCGGTCGATACCGTCGAAGTTCACTGGCCCGATGGCGCCATTGCCATCATTGACGGCCCGCCCATCAACCGCATGCTGACCGTCCCTCACCCGCCGGAGTGATTATTCCGGCTCACCGGGCCAGAATTTTTCGTCGATCACCTGTTCAAACGACCACGGGCACACAGGCGGGAAGGACTCTTCAGGCAAACCGGTTTCACCCGCGGCTTCGATCAAGGCGGTACTGTAACCGTCTTCGGTCACTTCCTCGCGTTTAGACTTGAGGCTGGGATTGTCGAGCAAGTGCCGCTTCAGAGCCAGGCGCTGAACGCGGATCGTCGTCCTCCAGGACGAGCCACGCCGCTCGGGTTGATACCGCCATTTCAGCAGATGCATAAGCAGTACGGCAAGACGGTTTACCATTTCACGTTTTTCCGTCTTGCCCATACTTTCAATCTCCTCGGCAATGTGCTCGATATCGGCGACCGTCAGTTGACCGGCGCGCAACAGCGCAGCTTGTTCATTGGCCCAAGCGTAAAAGTCACTTTCGTAAAGGCTTGAGATCATCGTTAGTCTCCGGAACAGCGGATACACCTCACTCAAGAGCGACAGACACCCCGGTAATCGGCAAATAAATTTCGAAGTCGGTCCCATGCCCGAGCTGGCTACGCGCTAAAATTGCGCCGCCATGCTTGACCACCATGCGATGCACGATCGACAGCCCGAGACCGGTACCCTTGCCGACATCCTTGGTAGTGAAAAAGGGGTCGAAGATCCGCTCCAAGATCGCGGCATCGATACCGCTGCCATTATCTTCGACCCGTAACAAGGCATAGGGCTGGTGCAGCGCAAGCCCCGGAACGGCCCGGACGATATCTTCGGAAGCGGTGATCCCGGTCAATCGCATGTCCAAATATCCGGCCCGGCCCTCCATAGCATCGGCGGCATTCCCGGCCAGATTCATCAACATCGCCTGAACCTGGGTGCAATCGGCGGCAATAAGAAGCGCGTCTTCCGGAACGGTGCAGCGGATTTCCAGGCTGGCCGGCAGCGCGGCACGCAACAACGGAAGAGTGTCACGGATCGCAGCCCCGAAATCGAAGACATCACGCCGGGCATCCTCGGCACGGCTGAAGGCCAGAATGCGCTCGACCAGTGATTTGATCCGTTCGGCGGCTTCGAGTACCATCCCCAGTTCTTCCCGCCGCAAATCATCCGAAGGTAAATCTTCGGCGACAGCGGCCGTAATGCAGAGCACCGGCAACAGCATGTTGTTGATATCATGGGCGATGCCGCCGGCCAAGGTTCCGATCGATTCCATCTTTTGGTTCTGCCAGAACTGTCGTTCGATATCTTTACGTTCGGTGATATCGCGAATCACCCCCACCGCATGCCATCTCTCGAGACTTCGGAACGAAGACACGGTCATTTCCACCGGCAGACTTCGGCCATCCTTACGGTGCGCGGTCAATTCCAGGGTGCGGCCGACCGCCGGGCCGCTGCCATCACGCTGGAATTCCGGCTTCGCTCTTCGAAAGGCACGGTGTTCGGTCTTGCCGGCAATCAGCAAATGGGCATCTTGACCGATCGCTTCGTCGCGCGCATGGCCGAAAATCTTCTCGGCTGCCGGGTTCCAAAACGACACCAAGCCGTTATGGTCGATGATCACGATCGCGTCCGAACTCGCAGCGGTCATCGCGTTGAGCATGTCGACCTGCTCGGCCAACGCCGTTTCCGCTCGTTTCTGCTCGGTAAGGTCGCGGGTTACACCGCGAAAGCCAAGAAAACGGCCCTCGGCATCATGTGCCGGCACGCCGCTGACCCGAACGGTTCGAATCTCGCCGGACTTAACCCGTACACTGAATTCCAGGTCGCGAAACGACTGGCGCTCGGCCAGCAACCGGGTATACTCCGCGAATGAGGCGAGATTAGCCTGCACCCCCTCCGCGCCGAAGCATTCCTCCGCCGTCCTGCCGACAATGTCTCGCGGTAATAATCCGGAATTCGTCCCGGAATAATAAATAAAGCGGCCCTGATCATCGGTCTCCCAAAACCAATCAGCAGAACTCATGGCAAAATCACGAAACCGGGCCTCTTCCCGTTGCGCCTGTTGCCGCGCGGCTTCCGCCTGAACCCGCGACCGGATCAGAGAGTGAATAATCTCGCGGTGAGGCGTAATATCCATACAGGTGCCGATCGTGCGTAATAACTTGCCGTCGGCGTCGAATTCATGAGTGGCCCGCCCCTGGAGCCAGCCTTCCTTGCCGTCCGATTGGCGAACGACCCGGAATTCCGCTTCGAAAGCCTTTTTATCACAAACCGAGTCGGCAAACAAAGCGGTAAGCCAGTCCCGATCCTCGGCATGGACACAGTCGAACACGTTATCCGGAGACGGCCGGAAAACAACCGGAGTCAAGCCGAGAATCCCGAAATAAACCTCCGACCAGACGACTACGCCGGAACGATGATCGATTTCCCAGGTTCCGATCTGAGCGGCGCGTTCGGCCTCGTTCAGGACGCGCTGACGCTCGATCAATTTCGAGACCAGCGCGTTGGCCACGGGATCGGCCTGTCGCCCCGTTCCCTGCCGCAGCCAGCCCGCCACCCCGACACCGGTTACCAGCATCGTCGCGATCATGAGGATCAGGGTTGAAAGCTCTTCGGACATCTTAAGCTCACCGCCCGAAGGTGTAGGTGTCGAACACAGAGAAGCCGCGCACCCCGCCGGGGAAATTGACCGGAACTCCGACCGGGTCGCCCGAAACGAAATTGAAGCCGGAACAAACCGCCGCCGTCGTTTTACTGCGGGTATTCAGACCGGTCACATAGCTGCGCAATTCCGCTTTGGCGGCATGATCACAAAAACTTTCGTATTTGCGGAACAGTTCGGTCTCGGAGATCACCAGCGGAGAGAGATCGACGCCGACGGCCAGAATACCGGCGGATTTCAAATCATCGAACACCGGATGCTCGAATTTCACCTGGAGGAAAAGCGCGCAGGCAAAGCTTCGAATCAGATTGGCCGCCTCGAACACCGGCAAATTGGAAGAGGCCGAGAACGGATAGACGATTTCAAGAATCAGCAGCTTGCGCGCGGCCTCGCCGATGGTTCGCAGCGCCTCGATATAGGCCCGGCGCGCCTTGGCCGAAGACAAGGTTGTGAAATGAACCGACGCCACCACCCGGCACTTCTGCCCCAGCTCCAACAGCCGGGTAACATCGCAGAGTGCCCGCCGTAGAATCAGGTGATCGACCAGCGCTTGAGTCGCGACCCGACCGGTGTCCTCGCTATCTTCGGCGAACATGGCTTGGTAGGGGCGCACCCCGTTGCCGTCATCGACCATCATGGTGCAGAAATACCCGTTAAGGGCATTGGCTTTAACCTGCCACAACGGACGATAGAGATAGGAAATATCGGCCTGCTCGAGCGTGTCCTCGTCACTTTTCCGAACCGGCGCCGCCGCCGGCGCTTCTTCGGCCGATGGCGAGGCGGGAGCGGCTTCCCAGCCGGGCAGTTGTCCGACGCTCGGCATTTCCTGCCATTCCGGCCCTCCGCTCACCGGGCGATGCGAGGACGGAGCCGGCAACCCGCTGATCTTGCCGCCACGCGGCACCGGCGTGAAGGGCTGACGGCCGGTTGATTTGACGAACATGGTCTCGGCTTGCTGCAAGCCGGCCGCGACCGCCTCTCTCAACTGCAAAAAAGGGCTTTTCACCTCGCCGGCGGCGGCGGCGGCGGTTCCGTCCGTTCCCCCGCCCACTGCGACCGCGTCCGCACGCCCGGCCAGCATTTCGTCGGCCTGCCGCAAGAGTTGGATCATGCCCTCCAACCGGCTGTTGCGTGCTTCCAGTTGTGCCTTGCTTACGGATGACGGGGACCGACCCAGCTCCTTGCTCAGCGCATCCAGCAGCGTGCTGAGCCGGTCCCGTTGCGCCTTGGTCAGAGTTTCACGAGCGGCGCTGGCATGAGCCTTGACCGATTCCTTGAGATGCTCCACCGACGGATCGATGAATTGTTTACACGTATCAAGCGGAGAGTCATCAACCATCGGCGCCACAGCGGTGCGGGCGGTAAAATGCGCCTTATCATCCGGCGAGTGTTGACGAGCCAGCGTGCTGATGACTTCTTCAGCCAGAAAATTACATTTGAGCCGGGCCTCAACCTCTGACAAACCCTTGAACATCAAGAAATATTTGTCGGCGCCGTGGCGCATGTAGCAATCGGCGCGCGACAATCTTTTCGTGATGATCGCCTCGATCATCCGATAGGCGCTGCGAGAGACCTCCGACCATTCCTCGCCATAAAACGAAACCAGCGGCGTGAGGTCGAGTTCCATATAACCGCCCAAACCTTTGCTATCCGCCTCTGAATTCTCGGCACGAAACAGCTTGGTCGAGGCCGATGCTTGCTCCGGCCTTTTTGTTTCCCCGCCGCCCAGCAAAGTGGTCAGTTTGCGAAACAGCCCGCCGGACGCCCGGCTTTCCGGGGCCTCGCTCATGGCGCGCCGCCCTTCTTCAGGCCTTTATCGACCGCCTCCAGCAAGTCCTGTTTGGTGAAGGGCTTGCGCAGAATCCGTAACGCCCCGGCCTGCAACGCCACCTGGAGATAATCGAAATTGTGCGCCCGGCCACCGCCCGACATCGCGATAACGCGCAAGCCGGGGTCCGTCCGCAAAAGCTCCATGATCAGCTCAACGCCCTCCATTTCCGGCATGATGATGTCAGTGATTACCAAATTCGGAGCGTAGCGCTTGACCTGCTCAAGAGCGTCCTTGCCGTTTTTCGCGACAACAACGCTATGGTCCCCTTTCAACATCATACTGACGGTCTTGCGAACCAAGTCCTCGTCATCAACCACCAGGATCAGCGCCATATTTCACGTCCTCTCGACGCAGCAATCGGTTGATCTACTACTATTAAGGGATAACCACAACCGCTTTCGGCTGTTTCGGCTTTCAACCCGATTTTTCGGATATTCGAATCAACAGCGATGGTCATAATAGTTATTGCAGAACCTTTTCCAAAACAGCGCAAGCATCCCGAATAACAGTATCAAACGAACCGATCAACCGATGCATTTCAGCCTCAGCACCGGTTCGGCACGCTTCATCGAGAGACTGAGACAAGGCCTGAAGGCGGGTCAGCCCGAGATTGCCGGCCATACCTTGGATTGCATGGGCATGGCGCGCAACATCCTGCCATTGTCCGCGCAAGCCGAGATCAACCAGCGCAGCACTCAAATGGTTCATCTGAGGTAACTGCCCAGGTTCCCGTCGGCGGTCAGGCGGTGCGAAGTCGCGTCAGTAGA
>JBAWVF010000187.1:0-7362 GCA_037147415.1 Rhodospirillaceae bacterium
TAGATATCTATCCATTATGGCCGCGAGTCATGACTTCTTGCGACTGGTATGACATGACGCTTCGGATCGATGACCGAGCGCTGGATGAAGATCTGGATGCGCTTCGGCATGCGGATACCGGACCGATGGGAGCCGCTCTGGTGACCCGCACCATGCCGCAGGCCGGAGGACGCCCCGACATCGGCCCGGTCACGGCATGGGCGGCTCGATTCATCATCAGCCAAGACCTTCGGGCCGAGCGGGTCATGCTGGCCGTTGCCGACGCCGCCGGAAGCATTCCCTGGCATTTCCGCGACGAGGCTACCGGCGCTCCGGTCCGGATCGATCATCATCCCCGGCTGTGGATCGACGAGCGCGGACCGATCCATGGTCCCGACGCGCTGGGCACGCCTTATATCGCGATCGATCGTGAGACCGGCTGGAGCCCGGACACCGCCCACACCCCGACGCTCAGTTATGTTCCGTACCTGTTTACCGGCAGCCGCTATCGGCTCGACGAGTTGGAAGCCGCCGTTGCCTGGCGGCTGGCCTCACTCAATCCGGGCTATCGCGAGGGTGTGCCCAACGATCAGGTTCGGGCCACCGCGTGGGGCCTGCGTGATCTGGGTGACGCCGCCTTCATCGTGCCCGATGCCGACCCGCTCAAGGCCTATTTTACCACCCGGTTGCAGCATCAATTGGAGGTGCTGGTCGAGAGCTATGTCACCCGACGGGGCATGGCCGCGGCCGGCGAGGTTGAAGGCTGGATCCGCGGCGATTATGGCACACCGGGGGTTACGGCGCCCTGGCAGCAGGATTTTCTGGTGATCACTCTGGCCACGCTTCAACGGCGCGGCGTCATCACGGCTGCTCCGTTGCTGGCCTGGATGAACAACTTCATCACCGGGCGTTTTCTTGCCGGTGATCGCGGTTTCGATCCGAGGCGAGGCGCCACCTACAATCTTAAAGTCTTCAACTCGTTGACCGGAGCCCCGTACGCTACCTGGGCCAAGGTATTCGCTGAAAGTTTCGACGGCTCCCCGCTCTCGGACCAAATCGACGGGGATCCCCGGTTGGCCACCGGATACGCCGCGGTTGCGCGTGCCGCCCTGGCCGGTTTGATCTGTGCCAACGGCTCGCCGAGAGCGGTCGAGGCTTATCGCTATCTGACCGAGCGCATGGGGGAGGCCGGGGACCGGTACCGCCGGGATCCGACGTGGGCGATCCGTCCGGCGTCCGCTCCGTTGGAATTCTTTAACGCCCGAGCCAGCGGCGTACGCGGTGTTCCAGTCGAGTGATCGCTCCATCACTGTCGAGGGCAAGCCAGCTCATGAGGTCGGCATTGTCGGAGAGGCTGCGCTTGTGCCGACCGTCGCCCGCCATGAAGTCATAACGCTCGCGGCCGGCGGCAAGAGCATGGTGGATCGCAAGGTAATGACTGAGCAAGCCGGGCTTCAGCCGATTGTCGCCGGCCGGACGCTCGAAGCCGCTTTGGTAAGCATAAACACGACCGCGCCAGACGAAATTATAAAGCATGCCGATCGTCCGGTCTCCGACACTGACCCGGCACAGTTCAATCACACCGTCGGCGAAGGCCCGCCGGATCAGCGTTCGGTGAAAATGCTCGAAGCACGGTGACGCAAAGGCACCCGGCTTGCCTCGGGCGTTCCAGTCGCGCTGGTGGAGATCCTTGAGTTCGGTTAGAAAGTCCCCGGCTTCGGCCTCGGTGGCCGCAACGTAAAACCTCACCGGCCCTTGATCGCTGTAAAGGTGTCGGCATCGCCGCAAGGCTGCCCGGGTTGACGGTCCGAACAGAGCTAAGGGTTCACCGCCGGCGCGCCGGACCGCATCAAGACTGAGCCAGGGGCAGGGCGCCCGGGCAATTACCCGCGGCAACCGTCCCGGAATCATCGTGGCGATGCCCGTCAGTTCGGTTCCGATGCCGCCCAGAATCAGTTCATCACAGGCTCCGGTTTGTTTCGCCAGCCAGCCGAGCGCCACCGTGGAAATCTCCGACGCGCGGGCAGCCGCGACCAGAATGCCGTTATATTCCATGCACAGACAATCGAGCGCCCTGTCTCCGGTCTCGTGGAGCCACCATTGCCGGCGTGTTCTCAACCCGAACCGTCGCCGGGTTCGTTCAATCATGACAGCCAACCCGACCACCGCACCGTCGGCCTCACGCACGGTCAATCGGAGCGGGCGATCATGGGCTCCGAGATGATCGAGCCAGCAGCCGATCCAGAGCCAGGACAGAAAGAACGACGTATCCCGTGCGGCCCGAGCCTCCAGCTCATGCCAATCCCGGGCCAACGCCGGCACATCGACCAGAGGCGCCACGCTGAGCACCGGAGGCGGGGACTCTTGAAGCACGGAGTTCATGTTCGGCCTCAGCTCGAGAGCAGCACCAAAACAATTTTTATAATCACCGCCCATAACAGCACACTGACCACGGTTACGAAACCGAGCATCAGGGGCAGGGGCCAACGCCGTTGGATCGCGGACCCCGGTTCGGATTTGACACCTGAACGAACACCGAGATGGGTGGTCGACAGCGGCCGGGCACGTGGATACCCCGTTTTTATCATTGTCTTTATCATTGAGTGTTCTCCAATCCGAAAGGCGCTGTTATCATCCCATGCAGGGTTTGCATTAATTCGTGAAGCTTACGTCATGTGCGTTAGCGTATAAATCTGTATTTTGGCGAACTCCCGCCAATTTCCGGGTGTCGAAGCGACCTTGATAAAGGTTCGCTTCAGTCCGATTCCATGTTCACCCCGTCTTTGCTTTGATAGGCGCGGGGCTTTGATAGGCGCGGGCGCCGAAGGAAAGGGCAGGGGAGCGGTATCCTCCGGCGGGGGCTCAAACCGACGCTTATAGCGGCCACTGCCCAAACGAAGTGCATAAAACCGATCAAGATCATACTCCGATTAACCCGGCATTGTCCATGGGGAGAGCCTATCCGCCTCTCCCTCGGGTCATGCCGGTTGGCGGGCCATTCCGAACCGACGGAATAACCAGTCGACTGGACGAAGCAATTCGCGTATCCTTTTTATCATTCATAGCAGCTTCTTTGTCGAGTTCAGTTGCTGAGTGTAAAATACGCCGTCTCTTGGCTTGAGGGTACCTTTTCATTTTTTGCTAACAGTCGGGCAATAAAAATGCTTAAAGGAAAACAGGATGCCTTAGCGACCAATCGTGATCGCTTTATTGGTTTTTCTTTTGCGCTTGCACACCTGCTGCTTGAAACGGATAATTCCGGCTGTATTCTCTTTGCGGCCGGTGCGCGCTGCGGGTTAGTTGCGAATAACGTGAGCGATCTGGTCGGACGCAGTCTTTTTGACTTTTGTCCGCCCGAAGAACACGCTCTGTTACTAATATTGTTCCAGAGATTGATTAAGAAGGGCAAGCTTAACCCCACCCACATTGCTTTGAACTCCATCAATGGTCATAAAATCTTGGCACTGTTCGGCGCATGCCGGTTACCAAACTTTCCGGAGCGCTGCTTTCTTTCATTTTATATTCGTGGTCAAGCAAGTGGACAAACGTCAGGCAAACAAATTCCCGATCTCGACAAATTTCTACCCGTTTTGGAAAGTAGGCTTCTGACGGCCAACGCTACTGAGATTTCTCAGGCGCTATCGATGGTGTTAATTGATGGGTTGCAAGACACCAGTAGTGGCCGCAAAGTTCGAGAACTTATTGAGAATTACTTTTTATCAATTTCAACGGAAGGCGATAGTGCCGTTAAGCTTAATGATAATTATTATGCAATTCTGCATGGCGATGAAGCGGACCTTGAGGATATCAGCCACGATATTGATCAGCTTCTGGCTAATCCTGATCAGAGTGAGCCGGCACTGTCAACTAAAATGTGGCGCGTGGGAATCGACAAGACAGAATTGCCGATTGAAGATGTTGCACGAGCGGTTGCCTTTACTTTGAAACAGTTTGCAACTGAAAGCCCGAACTTACGCAAGATTACTAATATCAATACTGCAATCGAGGGCATCCTACAGTCAACGGTATCACGGGTTTCCGAAGTACGGCGAACTCTTGAAATGAAGGATTTTCGGATGGTCTTTCAGCCGGTCGTTCGGCTGACTTCCGGACTGGTTCATCATGTTGAAGCCCTGATGCGGGTGGGTGATAGCCCCTCGCCAGCTAAGTTTGTTGCATTTGCAGAGGAAATCGGCCTGCATTCCGACCTCGATTTATTAGTGTTACAAACGGTGCTTGATCATTTGCATGTGGCAAATGATCAAAAAAGAATTGTTCCCGATGTTGCACTTAATATATCAGCGATTTCCATCACCAGTACGTTGTTCCTGAATCAACTGGAGACAATTTTAAAGCCATATGGCGACATTACAAAAAAGCTGCTGATCGATATTTCAGATATTTCCGATGCTAGCGGCCTCACCCGACTGAAGGAGGGGGTTGCCAAGTTGCGAAAAATGGGTATTCGGTGCTGCCTTGACAATGTCAGCGGTGGCGGGATTTCTTTTATGGCGCTTAATGAGCTTCGTGTTGATTTTGCCAAGATCGATGGAGAGCTTATTTTACTCGCAATGAAAGAAACCAAGAGCCGAAATATACTTCAATCAATTATCCAAATATGCAGCCATCTCGGTACCGTAATCATTGCCGAGCAAGTTGAAAACGGTGAGCAGCGCAATTTCTTGCGCGGCATCGGGATACAGCTGGGCCAAGGTTACTTGTTCGGACAGCCGAGTTCGGACTTGCCGGTTTTGGAAAACCGGCTTGGAAAATCCTGACCCGTCCTCTACAAACTATTAATTGTCGGCATTTTTCTTACCCTCCGGGAGTCTGCTCCATGAACACCGGCCCTCTCTCTCTGCTTGCGTGTCGTCGTTTTTGGCCCCTGTTCGTCGCCCAGTTTCTCGGCGCAGCCAACGATAATCTGTTCAAGAATGCTTTGGTGATTCTCATTCTCTATCGCCTTGGCGAAGGATACGGAGTAGCGCCCCGGATTTTGGTCACGGCGGCGGCCGGGCTTTTCATTCTGCCCTTTTTTCTGCTTTCGGCCACCGCGGGTCAGCTTTCGGACCGCTATGAAAAAACGGGGCTGATCCGTTGGATAAAGCTGGCCGAAGTCGCGGTGGCGCTGTTGGCCATCGGCGCGCTGGTTTTGGCTTCGGTGCCGTTGATGCTGACGGTATTGTTCCTGTTCGGCGTACAAGCGACTTTCTTCGGACCGCTGAAATATGCCGTGCTGCCGGAATTACTGAAGAGCGGCGAACTGATCAACGGGAACGCTTTGATCGAGGGCGGCACCTTCCTGGCTATTCTGCTCGGTACCGTGGTCGGCGGCGTGTTGATCTTGACCGAGAGCGGCACTCTGCTGGTGTCTGGGTTGATGCTGGTGCTGGCGCTTGGCGGTTACGGTGCCAGTCTGGCCCTGCCTCGAGCCTGCCCCGGTAACCCCGATGTCCGAATCTCACCGAACATTCTCGGCGAATCTCTGGCGGTAATGCGGCTAATCACCAGCCGTCGCGACCTGTTTCTTTCGGTGCTCGGGATTTCATGGTTCTGGCTGATGGGGGCAACTTTTCTCGCCCAGTTCCCGGCTTTTGCCAAGGACGTGCTGGTCGCCGACCAGAATGTCGTCACATTGCTGTTAACCGTGTTCTCGGTCGGGATCGGCCTCGGCTCGATGCTGTGCGGACGATTGCTGAACGGCGAAATCTCGGCGCGCCATGTCCCGTTCGCGGCTCTTGGCATGACTCTGTTCTCGTTCGATCTGGTGTTTGCTAGTAATGCCGTCAGCGCCGATCCCGGACACCTTGCCAATGTGAGCGAATTTCTCAACCATTCCGGGGTGTGGCGGGTATTGGGGGATTTGTTGTTGATTGCGCTGTGCGGAGGGATTTACGTTGTCCCTCTTTACACCATCCTTCAGACCCGTTGCGATGAAAGCTCCCGCGCCCGCGCCATCGCCGCCAACAATATCATCAATGCCTTGTTCATGGTGGCCTCGGCCGTAGTCGGCGGGGCGATGCTGGCTGCCGGCTTCTCGGTGCCCCAGGTATTCTTGACCCAGGCGGTCGCTAATCTTGTCGTGACGGTCTATATCTGCGGTTTGCTGCCCGATGCGGTGCTCAAAGGCTTATTCAGTTGGCTGCTGCGTCTTGCCTATCGGGTCAGAATCGAGGGAATGGAGCAATTAGCAGAGGCGGGTGACCGGGTCGTGGTGGTGGTCAACCACACCTCTTTTTTAGACGCGGTGCTGATGGCGACGTTTTTGCCCGGCAAGCCGACTTTTGCCATTAACACCTTTATTGCCAAAGAGTGGTGGGTCAGGCCGTTCCTGTCGGTGATCGACGCTTTTCCCCTGGACCCGACCAACCCGATGTCAACCAAGTCGTTGATCCACGCGGTGCGCGAAGGCCGGACTCTGGTGATCTTTCCCGAAGGGCGGCTCACCGTCACCGGCGCGCTGATGAAGGTTTACGAAGGCCCGGGGATGATTGCCGACCGCGCCGGTGCAACCATCGTTCCGGTTCGAATCGATGGCGCCCAATATACCCCGTTTTCCCGGCTGAAGGGCAAAGTGAGGCAACGCTGGTTCCCGACCATTCGGATTACCGTGTTGCCGCCCCGCCGGTTCGAAGTGCCGGAGGAAGTCAAGGGCCGGCTTCGGCGCCAGCGTATCGGCGCCGCGCTCTACGATGTCATGTCGGGAATGATGTTTGAGACTGCGAACCGCGACCGCACCTTGTTCCAAGCCTTGCTCGATGCTCGCCGGATCAATGGCGGCGGCGCTCCGGTACTGGAAGACGTCAGCCGCGCTCCGATCTCGTACAACCGTATCGTGCTCGGCAGTCATGTGCTCGGCCGTGCCCTGGCCGTCGGTACGGCGCCGGGAGAGGCGGTGGGCGTGTTGCTGCCCAATGCCAACCCGACCGCCGTTACTTTTTTTGCCTTGCAGGCCCGGGGCCGAATTCCGGCGATGCTTAATTTCTCGACCGGGGCCGGCAATGTCCTGATGGCCTGCACTGCGGCGAACATCGCGACCGTGGTGACCTCACGCCGCTTCATCGAGCAAGCCCGGCTCCACGCCATGGCTGAGGCGCTTGCTGCCAAGCTTCGCGTGATTTACCTGGAAGATCTCGGCGCCGGGATCGGTATCGGCGATAAGCTTTACGGGCTGCTGGCCTCGGCGTTTAATCTTTGTCCCGGAGGCAATGCCGGGGATGGCGCCGTGATTCTGTTTACCTCGGGCTCGGAAGGAACGCCCAAGGGGGTCATGCTCAGTCATGGCAATATTCTAGCCAATTGTAACCAGATGGCCGCACGGGTCTCGTTCAATCCATGCCTATCGGGTTAACGCACACACCCACTAGATGTTGTGTGCTTCCA